>CAMBFA010000188.1 GCA_945865325.1 Candidatus Kuenenia stuttgartensis | reverse complement strand
CAGGAACCGCTGAAGAGAAAAAGCTTTTCATGAAGAGAAACCTTGGAAAGGCGAAAGAGGGCCCCATCAACACTGACGAAGCTACTGCGAAGTGGCTGAAAGTTGCAAAGTCATTCCCTTAGCCGTTCGTCAAATGGAAAGTGACAACTAGTTCTTGTCTGTGACGAATGGTCACCTGCGCGGACGAATGGTCAAGTTGCGCGGACGAATGGTCACTGACCCGCCAGCGATTTCGCAGTTCGTGCGAAAAGCGATTTCCGGTTTTCGGCGCGGCGATTTCACCGGTTTGGTGGCGCCGGGGAAGCCAGGACGCCGGCGCTGCGTTCGAGCGCGGGGCGGGAAGAGGCCGGGATGCCATCCGAATCGGCCCGGCCCGGGGCCCGTTTGTAGATGGGGGAAGCGGCCCCGGAGCGACGGTTTCCCGCAGCCGTCACCCGACGAGGATCACAAACAATTCCTTCGGCCCGTGAGCGCCGAGGACGAGGATCCGCTCGATGTCGCCGGTGCGGCTCGGGCCGGTGATGAAGGAGAGCATGCTCGGGAACGAGTTCCCGTGACGCTCGCGGAGGGCGTCGAAGGCGTCGGCGAGGGTCGCCACGATCTGCTCGGGCGTGGCGACGACGACATGCACCGGCGGCAACACCGACAGTGACCGTCCCCCGCAGGTGGCGCTCGAGACGAGGATCGAGCCGGTCTGGGCAACGAGCGCGTCGCAGCCTGTGATGCCGGCATCGCAGGCCTCAAGCGCGTCCTTAGGTGTGGTGGAGTCGGTAGCGAGATCGGCCGCCAGTGCGGCGGCGGAGTCGACGCGGTGGGTCGCACAGGGAATGCCGGCGAGGATCGGCTCGACGAGCGGATGAGCGTGCCAGGCGACACGCTTCCAGTCGCGCTCGCGGGCAATCGAAAAGAGGAGATCCTGCGCGGCATGGATCGTCGGCACGTTGTGGAACACGGCCTTGAGCTTGCCGAGATTGTCGGCGAGCAGGGCCAGCCTTTCTTCCGGGGTGGCGCCGCCGTCGGGAAGCCAGGGACGCGCGGCCTCGAGGGCGAGCACCGGCAGGCTGCCGCGCGGTGGCGGCGCCGTGTGGGTGGTCGCCCCGTGGCCGGAAAGCTCTCCGGCCCGCTGATGGGGACCGGGGCCAGGGACGGTGAGCGCCTCGCGGACCCGGGCGAGAATCGCTTCGCGGGCGTTCATTGGTCGCTCCCGGTGATGGCGGGGCGGCTGCGGGCCACCGCCGGTGGAGCGCGGTGGCGCCACTGGTCGCGGAAACTCCGCGCCGGCGCCTGCGGCAGATCGCGGCTGGCAATCCAGTCGCGCAGCAGCGGCAGCCGGAGTTTTTTCAGGAACCAGAGTGAGCGGCGGAAGAGGGTCCCCCCGGTGGCAAACAACCGCGGCCGCGCGGCGACGGCGGCAAATATCCGGTGCCCCATCCGCTCGAGGCGGTTGGGCGCCGCGCGGACGGCGTTGCGCCGGTTGTGGAGGAGATGGTGGTGAATGTCGATCCGCACCGGGCAGGCATCGGTGCAGGCGCCGCACAGCGAGCTGGCCTGGGAGAGGTGGTTCCAGTCGCCGAGGCCACGCAGATGGGGGGTGATCACCGAGCCGATCGGCCCCTGGTAGGTGGTGCCGTAGGTGAAGCCACCCACATTCTTGAAGATCGGGCAGACATTGAGGCAGGCGCCGCAGCGGATGCACTGGAGGCTGTCGCGCTGCTCGGGATCGGCGAGGATCGCGGTGCGGCCGTTGTCGAGGAGGACGATGTGCATCTCCTGCGGGCCGTCGCATTCCCCCGGGACCCGCGGGCCGCCGTAAAGCGTGTTGTAGCAGGTGAGCGGTTGCCCGGTCCCGGCGGTGGCGAGCATCGGGAGGAGGACAGCGAGGTCGTCGAGCCGCTCGACGCACTTCTCGATTCCCGCCAGCGCCACGTGAACGCGCGGCAGCGCCGCAGTGAGCCGAGCATTCCCTTCGTTTTCGGTGATCGAGATCTGGCCGGTCTCGGCGACGAGGAAATTCGCGCCGGTGATCCCCACGTCGGCCTCGACGTACAGCCGGCGCATGTAGCGCCGGGCGATCATCGTCAACTCCTCGGGGCTCTCGGTCGGGGCACTGCCGAGATGTTCCTCGAAGAGCTTGCTGATCTCGCCGCGGCGGACATGCATGCAGGGGAAGACGAAATGGAAGGGGGGCTCGCCCCGCAGTTGCTGGATGAACTCCCCCAGGTCGCTCTCCACCACGCCGTAGCCCTCGGCCTCGAGAGCGGCATTGAGATGGATCTCCTCGGTGGTCATGCACTTGCTTTTGATGATCGCCTTGGCGCCGGCTGCGCGGACGATCGCGAGGATGATCTCGCGCGCCTCGGCCGCATCGCGGGCCCAGTGGACCTTGCCGCCGCCAGCCTCGAAGGCGTCGGCGAAGCGGACGAGCATCTCGTCGAGGCGGTTCACGGCGTTCCACTTGGCGAGGTTGGCGGCATCGCGGGCTTGCTCCCAGTCGCGGTAGCGGGCCTTCTGACCGTCGCGCGTGGTGTAGTAACCGGCCAGGGCGCGGCGGAGGAAGGCGCGGTGGTCGGTATCGCGCACGTATTCCCGGGCGTCGTGGAGAAACCGCTTCTTTGCACCGTGGGAGCCCCGTTCGGCGTCCCCGGAGGGATCGGCATGGGGGCCGGGATGGGCTGTTGCAGTCGGTGACGGATGGGAAGGCATGGCGGGCGCTGCGGCGAGGGGTATGCGGGAGCTACCCCATCAGAATAGCCCTCCGACGGCGGCGTCGGCAGACGCAAAGGGGGTCAAAAAGGGGGGGTAAAAGGGGGCGACGCGTGGATTTTCCCACTGCCAGAGGCTAAAACGAGACGCTGGGCAGCGCGGAATTCCGTGTGGCGCCTCCCGGAGGTGGCGGATTCCCGCCCGGGCTCCGTGCGCGGCCTGCTGAGCGATGCTTAAAGGCGGGTGAGGCGTGATCGTACCTCCATCATTTGGCGAGCACCTCCTCTGGACGGGGGGCCTGTGGGTCGCGTTGGCCTCGCTGTGGGCCGCGATCTGTATGTGGGTCGACCGCGATGCCCGGAAGGTGTTTGGGCAGGCGCTCCCCTGGAATCTGATCTTCGCCGCCGTCGGCGTGCTCCTTTTTGTTGCTACCTGGCAGGCCGGGCTGGGGCCACTGGTGCTCTTCGCCCTTCTCGTTCCCGCGTTCACGCTCGGGTATGTGGCGCTGCGCGACACGAAGGCCAAGCCGACCGACAAGATCCTCTCGGCGACGTTTGCCCGGCGGACGGGGCGGAAACTCGCCGTCCGCCTCGGGCTCGAGAGACAATTCGACCGGGCCTTCCCGGCGGGGGCATCGGGCGGCCTAACGAGGACCGGCCCCGCGCCGCGGATCGTCCTCCTGAAAAAGGATGGCACCACCGTCGACGGCAAGGGGGGGGGGCTCGACCGCGAGACCTCACTGGCGGTGAAGACCGTCCAGGAGATGTTTCTGAAGGCGGTCGATCTGCGGGCCACCGACATCCACTGCGAGCCGAAGAACAACGAAGAGTACGTCGTCCGCTGCCGCATCGACGGGATCCTCCAGAACATCGCGGCCTTCCCGGCCGACGAGGGGAAGGCGGTTATTTCGGCGATGAAGGTGCTCGGCGACATGGATATCGCCGAGAAGCGTCGCCCGCAGGACGGAACCTTCACCGTCCTCATGGAGGACCGGCGATTCGACGTCCGCGCCGCCTCGGCCCCCACGAGCTTCGGCGAGAAGATGGCGCTGCGGCTCCTCGACGCCGACGGCGGGATCGTCAAGGGGGGGCTCGGCGCGATCGGCATGAAGGATTCGGTCGTCGCCAATCTCCGCGAGATCATCCAGCAGCCGCACGGCATGCTCATCGTCTGCGGGCCGACCGGCTCAGGAAAGACGACGACGCTCTACTCCGCGCTCTCGGAGATCGACGTCAACTCCAAGAATATCATCACGATCGAGGACCCGATCGAGTACCGCCTCGAGGGGATCTCGCAGACCGCGGTCAATGTGGCCGCCGAACTGACCTTCGCCAAGATCCTCCGCTCGACGCTCCGGCAGGATCCCGACGTGATCCTCATCGGCGAGGTCCGCGACAAGGAGACGGCCGAGATCGCCATGCAGGCGGCGATGACGGGGCATTTCGTGTTCACGACGCTCCACGCCAACGACGCCCCCACGACGATCACGCGGCTCCTCGACATCGGCGTCGAGGCAACGCTCATCCAGTCGGCCGTTTCCGCAGTCCTCGCCCAACGGCTCGTCCGCGTCCTCTGCCCGAAGTGCAAGCAGGCCGTCCAACTCTCCGACGAGATCAAGCAAAAGTGGGGGATCGCGGCCGGGAAGGATGTGACGGTCTACCAGGAGAAGGGATGTCCGGCGTGCCATGGAACCGGCTTCCGTGGGCGCACTGGGCTCCACGAGCTCATGATCTTCGACAACTCGATCCGCGAGCTCCTCATCGGCCGCCCCTCGATGCAGACGATCCGTCAGGCGGCGCGCAAGGGGGGGATGAAGACACTCCTCGAGGCGGGCGTCGGCAAGGTGCTCGCCGGGATCACGAGCGTCAGCGAGATGCAGCGGGTGGCGAAGTAGCGTGGCAGGGGTGGGACTTCCCCGCAACGGCCGGAAGACACCAGGCACGGCGACGTGCTACGAGGGACGGGGTTAACGATGTTGTTCGCCGATTCGATGCTCCAGCGCTTCGCCGATCCGATCTTCTTCCTGATCGTAGCGCTCCTCGCCTGGCTCGGCTCGCGCTACGGGCTCTTCCTGGCGACGGTCTGGGGCCTCCAGGCGGTTGCCTCGGTCGTAGCCGCGTTCGCGATCACCGACCATGTCGATGGGCTGTTGATGTGGGCCGGGATGACCAACGAATTCGCGATGGTATGGCGGCAGTCGATCGCCTTCGTGACGAGCGTTACCCTGGTGGCGATCGTCATCCGGCTGGCGGTGGGGGGGGCGATTCAGGAAGGAGCGACGAACTATGCGCCGCTGGTTGACTTGGCCGGTGGGGGGATCGTCGGTGCGGCGGCGGGGCTCGTCGTCGCCGGGACGCTCCAGGTGATTCTCGCCATGGCCCCGCTCCCGGAGTCGATGGCCTTCGACCCCACGAAGGTCGGCTGGGATCTCGGCCGGGGGATCATTGACCTCATCGGCCACTGCGCGCCGTCGATGACGAGCGAGGAGCGCGGGATCATGATGGACGGCGAGCCGGGCTTCCGGCCGGAGAAGGAGGATCCCTCCAAGGCTCCGCCGCCGCCGGTCGATCCCTCGCTGCCGGTCCTCCAGAAGATCGAACAGCCGCAGTGGAGCGAGGTGTTCGCTGACGTCAACTGGAACCAGCAGTGGGATGAGGGGGAAAAGTACGTCGACGCCGACGGCGACGGCGACTTTTCCTGGTGTCTGCGGAGCAACGACCTCAACACAAACAAGACCCGCGACATCGGGCTCCGTGAGCGGTATGGCCTCGGGCCGTGGGTGACGGTGCGGACGATCGAGAAGCAGGATGTACAGCGGCTGCAAAAACGATCCAAAACCACAAAGGTGGGACAGATCGTCGGACTGCCCTGGCCACCACCGGGTGGATTCATGCAAGGGGAAGCCCCAGACGGTGTGACCGCCGCGCCCCAATTGCAGCCAGGCCAGGCTCCGGTAACGCCGTTCCCCGGAGTTGCCCCTCTCGGTGGGCCGCAGTCGCCCGGAGCCACCGTGCCGCCGGGCCAACCCTTTCCCCCGCCATCCACCCCTACCAGCCCAGGCGCGCTCCCCGGCGTTCCGAAGCAACCTGGCCAACCCGCAGCGCTGGCACCCGCCGCTGCGCCCCAGGCGCCGGGAGTTCCCCAACAACCCGGACAACTCCAGCCACCAGGTGTTCCCGGAGGCGTCCCCGCCGACCAACCGGCGCCGACCCCGATCCAGCCCGGCCCACCCCCGGCCGCTCCGGTCGAGGTTCCAGGGCCCGCCAGCAAGACGCCGAAACCGGCTCCAGGCCCGGCCAACCCGTTCAAGCCGGCACCGAAAAAATAACGACCGGCCAGACCGCTGCCGGGGATCTTCAGGTTGAGGCGAGCACCTCGGCCAGATGGATCGTGCGGGGCTTCTTCCCCTGCCGGGAGAGCCAGCCGTCGATCTGGAGCTGGCAGCTCGGATCGCTCGATACGATCCAGTCGCACTCGGTCCTGGCGAGCGACCCGGCTTTCACTTCCGCCATCGCGGTGGAGATCATCGGGAACTTCACGCTGAACAGCCCACCGAAGCCACAGCAGCTCTCCGGCTCGTCGCACTCCACCAACTCAAGCCCCGCGACGGCCGCGAGGAGGCTCCGCGGCGCCGTCTTGATCCGCAGCTCGCGGAGACCGTGGCAGCCGTCGTGGTAGGTGACGCGGTGGGGGAAGCGGGCGCCGACATCGGTGACGCCGAGGCGATCGACGAGGAACTCACCGAACTCGAACGTCCGGGAGGCGAGATCGAGGGCCCGCTGCTCATGCGGCGTGCCGGCGAGGAGCTCCTGGTAGAAGACGCGCATCATCGCCACGCAGGAGCCACTCGGGCCGACGACGGCGCCTGCCCCCTCAAAGACATCGAGCGCCCGGATGGCCACTGTGCGGGCCTCATCCCAGTAGCCGGAATTGAAGCTCGGCTGGCCACAGCAGGTCTGGGCGGGGCGGAAGTTGACCGTATGGCCGAGGCGCTCGAGGACCGTGGCCACGGCCATCCCCACCCGCGGGTTCATCTGGTCGACATAGCAGGGGATGAAGAGGTCGACGTTCATGACTTCTTCTTGTTCTTGTGCTCGATTGCCCGGACCATCGCGGCCCCCATGTCGGCGGGGCTGGCCGCGACCTCGATGCCGGCACTTTCAAGGGCGGCGAGCTTGGCCTCCGCCGTTCCCTTGCCGCCGGAAATGATCGCTCCGGCATGGCCCATCCGCTTCCCCGGCGGGGCGGTCTGGCCGGCGATGAAGGCGGCCACCGGCTTCGTGACATGGTGCTTCACGAACTCCGCCGCCTCCTCTTCAGCAGAGCCACCGATCTCCCCCATCATGAGGATCGAGTGGGTGTCGGGATCGGCCTCGAAGAGGGCGAGGATGTCGATGAAGCTCGAGCCGACGAGTGGATCGCCACCGAGCCCGACGCAGCTGCTCTGGCCGTGGCCGAGTTGGGTCAGCTGCCAGACGGCCTCGTAGGTGAGCGTACCGGAGCGGCTCATCACGCCGACGTGGCCCGGCGCATGGATATAGCCGGGCATGATCCCGATTTTGCACTGCCCCGGGGTGATCACGCCGGGACAGTTGGGGCCGATGAGCCGGCTCTTCGATGCCCGCACCACCGGCATGACACGCGCCATGTCGAGCACTGGGATCCCTTCGGTGATCGCGATCACCAACGGGATCTCCGCCCCCACCGCCTCGAGGATTGCGTCGGCAGCAAAGGCCGGCGGCACGAAGATCATCGTGGCGTTGGCGCCGGTGGCGGCGACTGCCTCGGCCACGGTGTCGAAGACGGGCAGATCGGCGACCGTTTCTCCCCCCTTGCCGGGCGTCACGCCGCCGACCATCCGCGTTCCGTAGTCGAGGCAGCCGCGGGTGTGGAACTCCCCCACCTTGCCGGTGATGCCCTGACAGATGACGCGGGTGTCACGGTTGACGAGGATGCTCATGGTGGTGTGGTAGCCGGGAGGCGTGGAGAAAGGAGAGGGTGGATTTCGGGTGACGTGGGGGAGCGATTGGCGGCCGTCGCGACGATCAGGCCTTAATCCCCTTTGACGCGGCCACAACCTTCTTGGCGGC
>CAMBFA010000187.1 GCA_945865325.1 Candidatus Kuenenia stuttgartensis | reverse complement strand
GCCAGGAGCGTCGGCGGGATCGACAGCTCGCGCGGCTTGCCCGCGGCATCGGTCCAGGCGAAGACGTTGTTGAGGCTGTCCTTGCCGGAGACGAACGGCGCGCCGAGATCGACCGCGACGTCGTGGCAGGCCCGGCAGGCCTCGACGAGCGTGCCGAGCGATTCCGGTCGACGCGTGTCGCCCCAGCAGAAGTTGTCGAGCAGCGCGATGCGGTCGGGATCAGCGCCGGTGGCAACGACGTTGGCGACCGCCTCGACGATCCCACCGGCGGCCATCTGCCAGGGATCGAGCGGCCCGATCCGGTGCCGGAGCCCGACGCCGAGCGCGATTCCCCGGTCGCGGCCGAGGACGCCGCGGACGACCGTGGCATCGGCGGGGCCCTCGCCGGGGCCGAGGAGCGGCTTGATGACGCTGCATCCCTGCACTTCATGGTCGTATTGGCGGATGATCCATTCCTTGCTCGCCACATCGGGGGCGGCGAGGATTTCGAGGAGCGTGGCGCCGAGCGACGCGGTCGTCGCGCTCCATGCGGGGCTGGTCGCGGGGAGCGGCACGTACCGCGACTGGAGTCGCTGGCGGGGGCGTCCTTCGTGGAGGAAGTGGCAGTCGAGCACCCCGGCGACCTCGTCTTGCCACTTCAGCTCGATCCGGCCGTCGCCGGTGAAGGTGCCGATGGCCGTTGCCTCGACCCCCTCGTCGGCGGCGATCCGCGCGAGCTTCTCCCAGTCGCCGGGGGCGACGGCGAGCACCATCCTCTCCTGGGCCTCGGAGATCCACACCTCGGTGGCCGAGAGCCCTTCGTATTTCAGCGGCACCTTGTCGAGGTCGACCGTCGCTCCGAGGCTCACACCCATCTCGCCGACGGCGCTGGAGAGGCCACCGGCCCCGCAGTCGGTGATGGCGTGGAACAGGCGTTGCCGCGAGGCTTCGAGGATGAACTCGACGAGGATCTTCTCGTTGATGGCGTGACCGATCTGCACCGATCCGCCCGACTGTGCCTCGCTGTCGCTGGTCAGCTCGATACTGGAGAAGGTGGCGCCGTGGATCCCGTCGCGGCCGGTGCGGCCGCCGGCGACGACAACCAGATCCCCCTTCCGCACCGCCGTCTGGGCAGTGTTGCGCGGCATGATCCCCACCGTTCCGCAGAACACCAGCGGGTTGCAGAGGTAGCCGGGATGGAAGGCCACGGCGCCGGCGATCGTGGGGATCCCCATCCGGTTGCCGTAGTCGCGAACGCCGGCCACGACCCCCGCGAGGAGCCGCTGGGGCGGGATCACCCCGGGCGGGAGATCGGCCGCCGGCGTGTCAGGGGCTGCAACGCAGAAGACGTCGAGGTTGGCAATCGGCTTCGCCCCGAGGCCGGTGCCGAGGACATCGCGGATCACCCCGCCGAGGCCAGTGGCAGCACCGCCGTATGGCTCGATCGCCGAGGGATGATTGTGAGTCTCGACCTTGATGCAGATGTCGTGATCGCCGTCGAAGCGGACGACGCCGGAGTTGTCGCGGAACACGCTCACGCACCAGTCGCCCCGGCCGAGCGCCTCACGGACCTCGCGCGTCGCGGCAAACACCGTCTCTTTCAGGAGGTTGTCATAGCGGACGGCGCCGTCGGGCCCCTCGTGGTCGATCGGGCTGCCGAGGGTCTTGTGGCAGCAGTGCTCGCTCCAGGTCTGGGCGATCGTCTCGAGCTCGATCTCAAGCGGCGCCCGGCCGAGGGAGGCGAAGTGATCGCGCACGGCGCCGAGCTCGAGGGGGGAAAGGGCCAGGCAGCGCTCGCGGCTCAGCTTCGCCAGCGCCGGGTCGTCGAGCCCGTCGAGGGGAACCGCGACCTGGGTGAACGCCCAGGGGCGGCCACCGGCGAGGGCCCGCAGCGGCAGCGGACCAACGACGACGTCGTGGATCGCCTCACTGGCCAGCAGCTTCCAGGCGAACCGCTCGGCCTCGTCGTGGGGGAGAGCGGGAAGCCAGTATTTCCGCACGCTCCGCACGGCCGACGCCTCGAGCCCGAGCAGCCGCAGCGCCGCCAGGACGCTTTGCGCCGCAGGGTCGGTCACCCCCGGCTTGGGGAGAACATGGAGGACCAGCGGGAGGCTGGCGGCGGGGGATGGACCGGCGGCATCGGCGGCCGTCGACGGGGCGCCGGCGAGCTCGAGGATCGTGAACTGCTCCGTGACCGGATCGGCCAAGAGCGTCGTCGCGACCCGTTCGATGTCGCTCCTCGACAGCTCCCCTTCGATGACCCAGCCGGTCACGGCGCGCGCCGACGTGCATGCGGCGATGCCGAGATCGGCGGCGCCCGCCACCACCGCACGGGCGGCGTGGTCGTTGGCGGGATCGGCGGAGAGGACGTCAACTTCCCACAGCATCACGGCGTTCCTTGGCCCTTTGAAGGAGATCGAGGAGGGTTTTGCGATCGCCGGCTGCGAGCGCCGCGACGAGGCGGTCGGAGATCCGGCGGACTCGGGTCAGGGCCCGCGTGACCTCGACGGCGTTGTCGAGGAGGATGTCGGCCCACAGGCCCGGATCTCCGGCGGCGATCCGCGTGCTGTCGCGCCAGCCACCGGCGGTGAAGCGGGTGACGTCCGCCGGCGTCGCCGCTGCGAGGGCCGCGGCGATGAGATGCGGGGCGTGGCTGGTGGCGGCGAGGATCCGGTCGTGGTCCTTCGGCGGCATCAGGAACACCGTCGAGCCGAGTGCGGCCCAGAACTCTGCCACCTGGGAGGTGTCCTGCTCCGGCGTCCCTTTGGCGGGCGTGACGACGGTCAGACGCCCCTCGAACAGGCCGGCGTCGGCGGCCACCGGGCCGCGGCGGTGGCTGCCGGCGATCGGGTGGGCGCCGACGAACCGGCACTGGCGGGCTTTCCGGTGCCGCTCCCAGCGGGCCACGATCGAGCCTTTCGTGCTCCCGGCATCGGTGAGCAGCGTCCCCGCACGGGCGGCTCCGTCGATGGCCTCGAGGAGAGGCCCGATCGTCGACACGGCGGAGGCAACGACAACCAGATCGGCCTGGGCGACTCCGGCGGCGAGGTCGGTCGTCGTATCGTCGACGATCCCACGCTGCTGCGCTTCTTCCAGCGACGCGGGGGTCCGTCCGACACCGACGACACGCCCCGCCAGACGGCGTGCCTTCAGCGCCAGGCCGACCGACCCGCCGATCAGCCCCACTCCCACGATGGCGACGCATGGCCACGGCGGGGATGGCTGCCTGGGAGCCTTCATGGGATGGATCGGAGGGCTTTCGGGCGGCGGCGGGCTGGGAGGCAGGGGGAAGCTACCCTGCGGGCGTTTTCTACCAGATGGCGGGACGATGTGTTAGAAGGCTGTGGATAAAATGGGGGCCGACCGCACGAGGCGGTCGCGAGTGCGAAGCACTCGAGAAAACCGGAGGTTTTCCAAGTGGACAAAGGGCACGGATGACTTTTTCCACGGGTAGTTAGGGTCGGGCGTCAGTGGGGCAGCCGGGGCTCGTCTGCTTCCCGGGGGCGTATCCGGATTCGGTTTCCAAGGTCATGGAATCATGGCGTTTACCGCCCAGATGCCGACGAAACTCCTGGCCGAGATCCTCGGCCGGATGGCGCTGTCGCTCGCGGCCGGGATCGGGGTGCGGCGGGCCTGGAAGGGGGAGGTGGAACGCGTTCCCCGGCGCTGGCGCGGGGCCATGGAGACGGTCGGGCAGGCCCTCGGTGCAGGGGAATTGCTGTCGGAGGCGATGGCCCTGGCGGGCGAAACCTTCCCGCCGCTGATCCGCGGGATGGTGTCGGTCGGCGACCGCACCGGTCACGAGGCGGAGACGCTCCGCGAACTGGCGCGGATGCTCGACCAGGTGGTGCGGACCCGCCGCGCGTTTGTCCGTGGGCTCGTCTGGCCGGGCTTCCAACTGGCGATTGCGATCCTTGTGATCGGTTTCCTGATCTGGGTGGCCGGGGGGATCCGCGACGAACACAACAAGCCGATCGACATCCTCGGCTTCGGTCTCGTCGGTTCCGCCGGGCTGGCGGCGTATCTGTCGATCGTGGCGTTCCTCGCCATCGCCGGGGTCGTCGCGGGAAGGATGGCTGTGGCGAGCTGGCGCCGCAGCGGCATCGTCCGCCGCGTGGTCTCCCCGCTGCCGGTGATCGGCGCGGCGGCGCGGGCTGCGGAAGCGGCGGCCTGGTGCCGGGCGGCGAGCCTCGCAAGCGCCGCTGGCCTCGACGCCGGGACGCTTGTCCGTCTCGGGGCCACCGTGGCGCCGGGCATCCCGCTCGACGCCGACCGGGTCGAGCGCCGACTCCGAGAGGGGGCGACCCTCGCCGACACGCTTCGCGAAAGTGGCGGGTTTCCACCGGCGCTCATCGAGGGGGTGATCGCCGGTGAACTGACCGGCAACACCGCCGAGGTCCTCGACCGCCTGGCGCGCGACTACGACGAGGAGGCACGGCAAAAATTCGAGGCCTCGGCTCAGGTGGCAGGATTTGTGGTCTGGGGGCTCGTTGCGGCCCTGATCGCCCTCGTCATCTTCCGCATCTTCTCTTTTTACGTCGGGGCCATCCAGGCCCTGGCCGGTTGACGATGATGGAGAGTGCTTCCGTGAGGTCCCCAGCGCCTGCCAGGCACGACTCGAGGGCAAGACCGTGATCCGCTCGTCACCGATCCTTCCCGCGCTCCTCGCGGCGGCCTTTCTGATCGCCGCCGCGGTCAGAGCCCGCAGTGCCGACGATCGCCCTGCGGAACGGGAGGGGGAACGTGGAGAGGATGACGCTCGTGCGGACCGGTCCCCGGGGGCCGCTCCCCCGTCCCAGCAAATGCTGATGACGGCGCGGGGATTCTTTCGATATCGGGGGGCTTGGCGGACCAGCCAGGAGATTGAGCTGATCGAGCGATCGGAGCGGGCGACGGTGAGCCAGAAGCAGTGGGGCCCGCGGCTGGAGAAGCTGCGCCGTCGGCTCGACGATCCCGCCACTTCAGCGACGGCCACCGAGGAGCTCCGCGAGATCGTCGATCCGGCGGCGGTGCCGAGCTTGGGGGGGGCGGTCGCGCGGGAGCCGGTGCCGCAGGTGCGGGCCTTCCTCCTCGAAGCCCTGGCGCGGATCGGGACGCCCGACGCCATCGCGATCATCGTCCAGGTGGCGATCGACCATACCGATCCCGATACCAGGCTGACCGCGGTCGAGCGTCTCCAGGCGATCGGACCGCGGATCGCCGAGCCTGCGCTCGTGGCGGCCCTCGCCGGGCCCGACAACGCGCGCCTCAATCGCGCTGCCGAGGCGCTCGGGGCGCTCGGGCTGGTGGGGGCGGCGGCGCCGCTCGTCGACGCCTTAGAGACGGAGCATGTCGTGATCGCTTCCGACGGTCGCCAGACGGGGCAGACGAGCGTGGCGTTCGGAAGCTCCGGCGGCGACGGTCTGTCGCTCGGCGGGGGGCCGAAGAAGGGGAAGGTCCGCCTCCGGAACGAAGCGGTCTTGGCCGCGCTCGTGCAAATCACCGGGCAGGACTTCCAGTGGAATCTCCCGGCTTGGCGGCAGTGGCTGGCCAGCCGGGATCTCGCCGCGCCGGTCGACCTCCGCCGCAGCCGCTGACGGCCTGCTTCCGGCCGCCTGCTTCACGTCGATCATTCAAGCCGCCTCTCGCCCGCGGCGCGGGAACCATTCCGGCTCGAGGACGAGCAGTGCCACCCGGTTTTCGAGGTTCGGTCGGAAGACGACCAGGAGGAGCACCGGGAGGAACCAGGCCATGAACAGCCCGCCGTCGTGCGCCTTCCAGAACTGGCTGCCGATGAGGACGGCGGCGGTGCAACTCATGAGCGTGCCGAGGTTTTTCGGGGAGGGCCAGATCGCGAGCGTCCCCATCATGGCGACGAAGGCTACCAGCACCGGGAGCCTGAAGACGGCATCGTTGACCGGCAGGGCCCAGAACCCCTCGAGCGTAACCTCGTTGGGGAAGATCCAGCCGAACATCTGCCGCAGCTGGCCGGAGAAGATCGCGGTGTTGGGTGACCGCAGCGCCAGGGCGGCAACCAGGAGCGCCAGGGCCACGGCGACGCCGACGGCAAACCGACGGATTCCTCGCTCCCAATAGAAACTGCACCACAGCGGGAGGAGGAAGACAGGGTAATAGGTCGTCCCCATCGCCATCCCGATGAGGAACCCTGAGGCCAGCGGAATCCGATAGCAGGCGATCGCCCAGATGACCAGTGCCCCGGGGAGGGCATGGTCGACCCGCCCGGTCATGATCGCCGTGTAGGGGAGGAGGAGGTAGAGGACCGCCGCAGCGATCCCCAAGCGGGCGTTCTCAAAGTGCCGCCAGCCGGTGAACACCATCCCGGCGACGATCGCCAGTTGCGAGAGGATCGCCATCACCCGGGCGGTGGTCTCGTTGACGATCCTCGCGTCCCCGGCGGCCTCGACCGTCCCCTTTCCATCGGCCTCGGGGGAGAAGATCCGCTGCGCCGAAATCCGCGGGAGGAGGAAGAGGAGCGGGTAGCCGGGGCCGAGACGCTCGAGGGGATCGACCTGGTCAGCCTCGCCGGGCTCCGCCTGGGCAGCCGTCCGCGACGCGGCTGCGGCGGCGGCGATGTCTGACTGCTGGGGGCGCGATGTGATCACGTTGGCAAGGAGAAACACGAGGAGCGAGCTCCCCAGGAACACCAGCCCCCCCGTCGTTAGATTCGGCTCGAGGAGCGGCCGGCGGACCATCATCGAGTCGAACAGCATCCTCACCAGGAATGCCGCCGACACCGAGAACAGCCAGATGTAACCGAGTTGGAGCGCTGCCTGGTTGGCCCGGAAACTTCCATACTCCACCGCCAGCAATCCCGGCGCGAACAGGATCAGGCCGACGAGATCGAGGTTTCTCACGCTCCAGACGCGGTTGAACTTGAAAAACAGCGCGATGGAGAGGAGCGACGAAAGGTAGAACCACGTTGTCGGATTGACGCGGTAGTAATGGAACAGGATGTCGCTCATGCACACGCTCGTGGCAAGGGCCCGCTCCCGGCTCTCGTTTCCGCCCCCGCGTCCGATCCGGGGCGAAGACCTAACGCCGCGGAGTCGTCGCTGGCTCCAAAGGGGGTGATCCGGCGGGCACCGCGGTTGCTGTGGCCGACGTCGGGATTCACCCCGTCAGGGTACGGCTTGGACTCCGCTTTTGAAAGCCACGGCCCCCCCGTGGCCGTCCGCGGCGGGGAGGCGTGCCCGGTTCGGGGGGTAAAAAGAAGCGGGCCGGGACGGGGTTCACCCCGCCCCGGCCCTCCGGGATCATCGCTTTTGCTACCGGCTTGAGGCCCCGCTGGGCTGCGGCGTCGGCACGTGCGGCTCTCTCAGTCGGCGTTCGCCGTCTCGCTACCGGCCCTGGTGACCAGCGCCGCGTAGCTGCGGATCGTTATGTCAGACGAGAGGACACGCACCGAGCCGTCCCCGAAGCAATGGTTGGCACCAGCCGAGTGGAAGGCGTACGGCTCGCCGGTCCCCTCGGTGCCGTAGACCGACCCCTTGTAGGGAGCCGTCTCGACGCTCTCGCCGTTGGTGATGTTCAGGGCGCCAGTAGCATTCGGGCCACCAAAGAGCGTGCCGTCGGCAGAGGAGCCGTCGAAGGCGAAGTCGCTCGCCGGGCGGCACCAGCCACCGGCGTTGATCCGCCGGGCCGGGAACGCTCCGGAGGCGTTGTCGGCCTTCTTGCCACGGGTCCACTTGTAGGGTCGGCCGGCACTCTCGGCGATCGCGATCGTCTTGGAGAGTCCGTCGATGCAGTCCGCGATCCGCACCTTGACCGTGCCGTTGTAGTCCTTGGGCATGAAGCCATCGGCCGGGCCCGACTTCTGCGCT
>CAMBFA010000186.1 GCA_945865325.1 Candidatus Kuenenia stuttgartensis | reverse complement strand
ACCACAAAACGCCCCCCTCCCCGTACGCACGCTCCTCTGCTCGCAGTGATTGAGCGCCTCGAATCCCGGGCGATGCTTGCCGGCGTGGGGCCCGAATCGTGGAGCGCGCCAGGGCTTGTTCCCGCCCCGCTCGGCACCGGGTCTCTTTCTTCCGGCGGCATCATTCTCACATGCTCAAGCCCCGCACCGGGCTCCTCCGGCACCGCCTCGCCTCCTGCCCCAGCCGCAGGCTCTGGCGGCACTACGTCCGTTGGCGATCTGTGGCTCTCCTACAGCGCTGGATCTGGGGCTGCTTTCTCTTCTTCTGGGGCCAGTGGTGGCTCTTCGTCGAACCTCTTGACACTCTTGACGCAGTACACAGAAGGCTCGAGCCCTGGCGGTCAGGGCAATGGCACCGGTGGCAGCCTGTCGAACGCCGATCTCTGGCGTTTGTACCGGTCAGGTGCTGGGGCCAGTTCCTCGGCGGGCTCTGCCAACGGCTCTCTTGCCAGCGACCCGACGCTTGCAGCGAAGTACACCGGCGGCGCGGGCGGCGGGATGGTTTTCTTCGTCACAGGAGCAACCGGGGCGGATGCTGCCGGCTCGGGGAGCCCACAGGGAACAACCGGGTCAACCGCGGTCACACTGGCAGATGGCCAATCGACCACGCCGCTGGTCTACCAGCTAGGCAGCGACGACGGACCGAGGGTCGTCATGGCCGTGTGGACGGGCAGCGAAGGGGCCGTGCAGTTTATGCCGGTGGCGGATGAGGAAGTTCAAGCGGCATCGCCGCCAGAGTATTCCGGACCGACCATTCAGGCAGCTCCTCCGTGGTACATCAGCGCTTGGTACACGTTCTTCGGAAGACTTGCCAGCGATCAACCGCTGATCAGCGATCCGAGGGGATCCAAGTCCTTCGAGACCGGTGGCAGGACCTACACCGTTCCCAATTACGTCCACGACGACACCTTCTACTGGATCGCCGGCAATCTCTACCACCGACCGCTCATCGGCGATGTGATTGGAACTGCGGAACTGCCATTCCGGATTTTGGCGAACCCGGGACGATTCGCTCATGCTACGGTCGACGGCGCCGTGGGCACGATCACGAACATTCCGAGGCTGCCCGAGATCTGGAGCGACATGCCGGACTACCAGCGGCAGGACTGGGTAATCAGAATGTTGGCCATCCCTTATCTCTGGCAAGTTGGGAAGGGACTCGCAGGAGCGAGGAGCGGGACTACGCCACCTAGCACGCGATCGCCGGCTGATATTCTTACTCCCGACGGACAACCTCTCGGAAGACCTGGAGCCTCTCCGGGAATCCGCCGAATGAATGGCGGATTGGCTGAGGCGGAGAGGGTGTTTGCCGAACTCGCCGCTGGGGCAAAGGATGTCACTCCTCCCGGTTATCCTGGTAAACTCTTCGAACTTCCAAACGGCGGCCGGGTCGGGCTCCGACCAATTTCGTCCTCCGCTGACAAGTCTCCGTCAATAGACGTAAACATCCCGGATAATCCGGTCAGAAAAGTACATTTTGAGCTTTGACAGTCCATGAAAGAACTCATCTGGGACCTTTTGCCAATTGGAACACCCCAAAAGAGCCAAGCCTTGCAAGACGCCCGGCGCCGCATCCAGCGGCGGGGTACTTTATCTTCATCCTGCTGAGACAACTCATGAGCACGAGATTCGAAATGGTGAAGGAGCTTATTGCCGAGGCACACGCCGACGAGGTCGGTTTGTGGTTCGTAGTGGCTCGTATCCGTGATGAGGTGGGAGACGCCGATCTCGATCGCCTCCAACGCGAGACTCTCGATTGTGTCGATCTGATGCTAGCCTCAGGTGATGTCTCGGCAGGCTCCTATCGCCCTGATGGAAGTGGACTCGAGTTATGGCATCGCGATCGACAGGACATTCTCAATCGGATCGCCGATGAGTGGAATAAACTCGGTCGAATTCCGGACCTTGGTGACATCGTCGTGTTTGTGGGGGGCCATGGGGCAACATCCCTACCATGATCCCTGATCGAGTCTCCTCGGAGCAAATGCCGATGGTGCAGTGGCCCCTCTCTTCCACCGGTGGCGGACAATAGCCAACTTGAAGATTTCCAGTCGGCCTCCTGGGCCAACTCGGCCAGCAACTGCGTTCACACGGACCTCTCGACGAACACCCCGTAGGCGCATTCGGGCACGCCACTATCCAGGCGGCCTTGGCCTGCCTTGGAAATCCTGATCCAGGCGGCTCCAGGGCAGCCCCTCCCGATTTCGGATGGAGCATCCCTGACCCATTCGGGCCTCCGGCCCACGAGATCCGCTGGATGCCAGGACTGGTCGGACGAAGCTCGCTGATCGCAGCCCCCTGCATCCGCCGGTGTTCAGACCGGTGCACTCTTGAAGCCCGTGGCGGGACCGCTCGCATGCCCCCTTATTGCCGACGGATTCTAGCGAGGAGCCCATTTTCAGAACCCTGGGCAGACCCGAAGGTCTCGCCTTAACGGCGCACTCGTAGAAAGAGTGGGATGCCAAACGTCACTCACCGGCTGGCGGCTGCCACGTCCAGAGTTCCCTGGCGGCGGTGCAGTAATCCCCCAAGTGAAACACTGCGGCGTCGGCCACTTTGAAGCGGAAGTCAGCAAAGGGGGCTGCCTTCATGTCGCGGACGAAATCGAACTGCCCGACGCCGGTCGTCACGTGCGGACCGTACTTCGCGCCGAGCTGCTCGGGAACGAACGTGCGGACGTAGTCGCGCGAGGAGGCATTGATTTCGGTCTGCCCGGGCGCGGTGACGAATGCGGCCGACGTGCCGTCGGGCACCGTGTACGGCTCGACGGCCTCGACGATCGCCTCCTGCAGCGCGCGGAGCTCGGGCGTCGGCTGAATCACGATCCCCGCCAGTCCCATGTTGTCGAAGTCAACGAAAAAGCAGCCGGTGGCCTCGAGCTCCCAACCCACCGGCCGCTGTTGGTCGCAGACCTGCTGGACGGCGGCAAAGACTTTATCCAGATCGTTCGTCCGCACGTAGCGCTGCAGCACCGTGATGTGCGGCCGGTGCTCGGCGTCGAGCGCAAAGCCGGCGGGATAGTTGGCGCGGAGCCGCGCGTTGTCGGCTAGCGCCTGGTCGATCATGGTTTCATCCGGCAGCAGCAGGATGTCGATGGCCGTGACCGATTCGGCCGCCGCTACGCCGCCAGCGGCAAGCGGAGCAAGAACGCCAAGAACGAGCGACATGATTCTGGTGCTCCAACGGAATTGATTCATGGGAGCGACGCTCAAAATCGACGAGGCCGGTTCGGTCGGAGAAGAATCTTGCCGGAGAGCCCGCCGCGACTACTCTGCCACGACGTCGAGATCGAGATGGGCCTGACGCGAGGCTTCGGCCACGGTATCGGTCACGCTCCACTCCAGGCGATGACGGCCGGGCTTGGCATCCTCGGGGATGCGGATGAAGTATCGAGCGAAATAATCCCGGCGGGGGGCGGGGCAGGTCTCGACGATCGGCTCGAACGACCATTGCCCGACGCGCGCTCCGCCGGCATCGATGAGGCGGAAGCCGGCGTCGATGCCGGTGGTGTGTCCGTCTGCGGCAGAACGGATCTGGAGGCGGTCGAGCTCGAAGTAGACGATCACTTCCTGGCCCGGCCGGAACGCCGCCGTCGGGAAGCGATCGACGCTCCCCCAGCCGCGGACCCGGGTCGCAAAGCAGGCGTTGCTGACGACCGGGCCGGCGGGTGCGATCACGCCTCCCGTGGCCGTCGCGGCGGGGAGCTCAAAGGCCTCGGGGGTCGGCGGCATCGGTGCCGCCGTTTCGACCTCCGGCGTGACCAGCTCAGCGGAAGCTGCCGGTGTCGCGGCCGGTTCGATGAGGGCAGCCACCACGACCGGGGCCGGCGCAGGTTCGGGGGCGATCGGCCTGACCGGGATATCGACCACGTTGATCGGCTGCGGCGGCAGTGGGGCGGCGGGGTGGGGAGGAGTCGGCTCCGGCAGCGGTGCGCCGTCGGCGGGAGCGGGGGCCACGACGATCGGTGCCACCCGGAGGAGCGGAATGCCGGAGAGGTCGACGGCGGCCACCGGCTCCACCGGCTCCACCGGCGCGATGGCCGGAGGCTCGGCGACGGGGGGAGGAGCGTCGGCCGTCGATCGGGCTCGCGCCGGGATGTCGAGCTCAAGCACGCCACCGGTTCGGGGCCGGGCAAGCATCCCGCCGTCGGCAGCATCATCGGCGGCGATCGACCCGCGCGACGCCTCGAGCGTCTTGGCAAACTCGTTGACGACGACGGCCCAGTCCTCCGGGCGGGTCTGTTCGAGAGTCTTGATGAGCAGTTCTTGGGTCGGTGTATCGATGCCACCGGCGGCCGAGAGGCGGGCGACGGCGTTGTCGATCACCTGCTCGAGCTGGGCATCGTCGCCGGGGGAGTTTTCGGCATCCTCCGCCTCGACGTCCGCCACGAGACGGTCGACGCGGGCCGTCGACGCATGGTCGAGGTCGTGCGGCGACGAGAGGGATGCGGCCGTCTCGCGGAGTGCCTCCCGGAGGGTCGTGGAGGTGAGGGCCGACATGCAGCCCGCCTGGGAGAGGATCCCGATCCCGGCCAGCGTCCAACCGGCCAGGCCGAGCTTTGCCTGCCAGAGGGGCCGGCCCCGACCCGGGTTCTCCACCGACAACGTGTCGCGTTCGCTGGCCATCGGATTCTCGCTCGCGAGGGTGACGCTCGACCGGCTGCCCCCGCGGTGTTCACGTCGAACACCGCCGCCAGCACGGAACCGGCACACCGGATCGCGGAGGAAAGTAGGCCGACCCGATTCCACGAGGCAAGGCCAGATGCCGTCGGAGACGGATCCCGGGGCTTTCGGTGGCGGGAGAAATGCCCACTGGTGGCCCGTCGTCGGTGGGAAAACCGGGGTTTCCCCGCTGGAATCACGGGCACTCCCCCCGCGCTGGCGTTCCAAGACGATTCCGCCCCGCCTGCTAGAATCCGCCCGCCCCCACCGGAAGCCACGACGTTCCCTCCGGATGCCGCCATGCCCACGTTCCCCCCAGCTTCCCTGGGTTCACCCGATGCCGTGCCGGCGTCATGGACCCACCGTCACCTCCTCGATCTCGAACGGCTCACCGCGGACGAGATCCGATTCCTCCTCGACACCGCCGCGCGCTTCAAGGAGGCCACCCACGGGTGCCGCCGGAAGCTCTCGGTGCTCGGCGGTCGGACGATCTGCAACCTGTTCTTCGAGAACTCGACACGCACCAAGACGAGCTTCTCGCTGGCGGCCCGGCGCCTCGGTGCCGACGTCGTCGATTTCTCCGCCTCAGGCTCCAGCCTCTCCAAGGGGGAGTCGTTCATCGATACGGCGAAGAACCTCGAGGCGATGGGAATCGACGCCGTCGTCGTCCGCCACACCACGCCGGGTACCCCCCATCTTCTCGCCCAGCACCTCAACGTCGGCATCATCAACGCCGGCGACGGCCCGCACGAGCACCCGACCCAGGGGCTCCTCGACATCTTCTCGATCCGCGAACGCCTCGGCGATCTTGCCGGCGTCACCGTCGGCCTCGTCGGCGACATCGCCCACAGCCGCACGGCCCGCTCCAACATCCACGGCCTGCTCAAGCTCGGGGCCCGGGTCATCGTCTGCGGCCCGCCGACCCTCGTCTCGCCCCGGTGGCGGGAGCTCGGGGTCGAAGTCTCGCACGATCTCGACGCCATCGTCCCGGTGTGCGATGTCCTCAACCTCCTCCGCATCCAGTTCGAGCGGCAGAATACGCGCCCGTTCCCGTCGGTGCGCGAGTACGCCCACCTCTACGCAATGACGGCCGAGCGCATGGAGCGGGCCCGCCCCGGGCTCCTCATCCTCGCCCCCGGACCGATCAACCGAGGGGTCGAGGTGACGGCCGAAGTGGCCGATTGCCCGCAATCGCTGATCCTCGACCAGGTGACCAACGGGCTCGCCGTGCGGATGGCCGTGCTGTGGCTCGTCTGCGGGCCGCGCGGGGATGCCTCAACCACGACCACTGGCGACGATGGGAGGGGAATCTGATGGCCACACTGCTGATCCGCGGCGGACGCGTGATCGATCCGGCCCAGGACATCGACCGGATCGCCGACCTGCGGATCGTCGACGGGAGGATCGCCGGCATCGGCCCCGGCGAGACCGGCGCCGGACGGGCCGACGAGACGATCGACGCGGCCGGGATGATCGTCACCCCTGGCCTCATCGACATGCACGTCCATCTCCGCGAGCCGGGCCGCGAGGAAGACGAGACGATCGCCAGCGGCACACGGGCGGCACTCGCCGGCGGCTTCACGAGCGTCGCCTGCATCCCCAATACCGAGCCGCCGATCGACACCCAGGCGGCGGTGGAGTTCATCCATCAAAAGGCGGCCCGCGCCGACACCTGCAATGTCTTTGTCGTCGCCTGCGTGAGCCGCAACCGCGAGGGGAAGGAGCTCGCCGAGATCGGTCAGCTCGTCGAGGCGGGAGCGGTGGCCTTCAGCGACGACGGGGCACCGGTCTCCGACGCCGAGTTGATGCGCCGGGCGCTCGAATATTGCAGCATGTTCGGCAAGCCGATCCTCGCCCACGAGGAAGTCCTCGAGCTCTCCCGCGGCGGCGTGATGAACGAGGGGCTCGTGTCGCTCCTCCTTGGGCTAGGCGGGATGCCGGCGACGGCCGAGGAGGTGATGATCGGCCGCGACACGGCGCTCGCCGAGAGCACCAGCGGCCGCCTCCATGTGATGCACGTCTCGACGGCCGGTGGCGTGGCGCTGGTTCGGGCCGCGAAGGCCCGTGGCGTGCGGGTGACGGCCGAGGCCTGCCCTCACCACTTCACCCTCACCGATGAATCCCTGCGAACCTTCGATGCCAACTGCAAGATGAGCCCGCCGCTGCGGACTGCCGCCGACGTCGAAGCGATCATCGCGGGGATCGCCGACGGCACGATCGACTGCATCGCCACCGATCATGCCCCCCATGCCCGCGAGAAGAAGATGCTCGAGCTCGATCGGGCACCGTTCGGGATCCTCGGCCTGGAGACGGCGATCGGGCTTTCGGTGACGCGGCTGGTCGCCCCCGGCCATGTCGGGTGGCCACGGCTGGTCGAGGCGATGAGCACGCTCCCGGCGCGGATCCTCGGGCTCGACCGAGGCACGCTGCGAACCGGCAGCCCGGCCGACGTGACGATCATCGATCCCGATCGGTCCTGGAAGGTCGATGTCCGCTCCTTTCGTTCCAAGAGCATCAACTCACCGTTCGATGGCTGGACCCTCCGCGGCCGGGCCGTGGCGACGATCGTCGCTGGCCGGGTGAAATACCGTCTCGCCGGCTCGTGACAGGGGCAGAGCGATGTCTTTGACCCTCATCGACGGCTACAACCTCCTCCACGCCTCGGGCGTATTTGGGGCCACGCGCGGCGCGCGGGGGCTTGAGTCCTCGCGGACAGCTCTCCTCGACCATGTCGCCGACCTCGTCGGCGAGACGGCGTCGCGCGTGCTGTTTGTGTTCGATGCCGCCAAGGCCCCCGACGGCCTGCCTGGGAAGATCACCCACCGCGGGATCCGGGTGTGGTTCGCGCGGGAGTATCCCGACGCCGATTCGCTCATCGAGGAGATCCTCGAGGAGGAACGCTCCCCCGCCTCGATCACGGTTGTCTCCAACGACCGCCGGCTGCAACTCGCCGCCCGGCGCCGGGGGGCGGCGGCGATCTCCTCCGATGCCTGGCTCGCCGACCTGCGGCGGCCCCGGAAGGTGGCCGATCCGAGCGCCGACAAGCCCCCCGAGCCCGGCCCCGGCGAGGTGGAACACTGGAAGCGGCACTTCGGGCTCGA
>CAMBFA010000185.1 GCA_945865325.1 Candidatus Kuenenia stuttgartensis | reverse complement strand
GGCACGATGGTGGTGCTCAGTGCCGCGGGATTGGTCGTGAACGCCAGCGCGCGGGTCCTGCCTGCAGCCGACGCCCCGCTGGCAGCGCAGATCGTCGGGCTGCTGGCCTTCGTGCTTTGCTACGTTGTCATCCAATTGCCGCTGGATCTCTGGGGCGGCTTCCTGCTCCCGCGGCGTTTTTCACGATCGCATCCGCCGCTCGGAAAATATTTGGCGGGCTTGGTCCGCGGAATCGCGGTCCATGCCAGCCTCCTATTCTTGACCGCGGTCGCGATGTTCGCTGCGGGAAGGCTTGGAGGGATCGTCGGCGTGGTGATGGCCGGGGCTGCTCTCATGCTGCTGCTTCTGCGTGGCCGCGTGCTGCTCGCCTCGGCCACTGCGGCGCTGGAGGTGACGCCCAGCCACGAACGCTCAACCGGCGCGGAGGAATCCGTCGCCACCTTCGTCGCCGAGAGCCAAGACGAGGGATTCACCGGCGGCATTGTCGGCGTGCTTGAGCCGCGGCTCCATCTGCTGCCCATGAAATGGCGGCAGATGCTCGAGCCCGATCAGCTGGCAGCGGCCCTGGAGCGGCGGACGATGGCTGTCGGTTCTGGGAGTTGGCTACGGGGCCGCCTCTTGGCCCTGGGCTTCACACTCACGGGCATCACGATAGCCGCCTGCCTGGTGGGCCCTGATCGGCTGGGGACGGCATCCGGGACCGTCGACCTCAGTCTCTGGTTCACACTGTGGTCGTTTCTCGGGCTTCTCCTCCTGCCCACGCCGAGCCGCCGTGGCGTCACGGAGGTAGATGAGCGGGTGCTCGGAGCTGGTATTTCCCGCGGGAGCATGGAAAGGGCGATCGCCGCGCTTGACGATCTGCAGGACCGCGAGCGGAATCGGCCGCCGTGGGTGGAAACGATCTTCCATCCTGTGCCGAGCGTCACCCAACGGCTGCGCGGGCCGCACTCGCTGGGCCTGCACGGCTTCTGGGATGCGGCGCGAACGAGCGTGTTTCTCAGCGCGGCAGGGCTTGGTCTGCTGGGCCGGGCCGTTCACTGCAACTGCGGGCGACCGGCGCTGTGGGTCTTTCTTCCCGGTGACTGACTCGCAGCCGCGGTCAGTTGCCGCCTGCGATCGCCTCGGCGAGGCGGCAGACGCTCCACGGCGCCGAACCCTCCGCCTTGTTGTTGATCGTCACGAGGACCGTCCGCCCCGAGCGTGCCTGAGTGCGGACGAGCCGGGCGAGGCTGTCGCGGGTCTGGAGATCCTCCTCGACGAGCCGGTCGAAGGGGAAATAGTCTTGTTTCGCACCTTCGTAGTCCTTGCCGGCATGAAGATTCCAGCGAACGACCAGCGGGCTCGTAAGCGGGAAGCGATCCAGCCGCCAGACGTTGGCTTGCGCTTCCAGCGGCGGCATTCGGGAGTGCGCTGCGAGGCACGGGATGGCGCCATGATCGACAAGGCCCGCCGCGAGCGCTTCACAGACGAGCGCAGGATCGCGGATCTCAAGCGCGATCGCCGGCCCGTGCGGCAGGCCATCGGTGCGCGGACGTGGCAGGGCGGCCACGAAGGCCACGAGGCGGGCGACAAGCCGCGGCACGTTGGCGAGGAGCGCTCGGCCGAGAGGAGGAAACTGAAACACGATCGCGCCGAGTTTCGCCCCCAAGCCGGCAACCGCCGGGGCGACACAGACCGCCGCGGCGGTGGCGGGGTCGAGGAACGTGGGATTGTCGCCGCTGACAAGGCCGGAGTTCCCGGCGCGTGTGAAGGGATCGGTAATCGCCGCCGGTGCCTTGACGACAAATCGAAACGTGTCGGGCACCGCCGCAGCGTAGGCGGCGTATTCGTCGGCAAGCAGCGGGGCGTAGAAGGTGCGATCGAGGCTCACGCTGCCGAAGAGGGGATGCTGCGCGTAGGCCGCCAGGCCCCCGCGCGCCAGGCGCTGTTCGCTCTCCGGCTTGCCGTTGCGCGGCGCGTAGACGAGGCCTGTCCAGCCGGGGAACGACCAGCTCGATGTGCCGAGATGGACGTCCGCCGGGAGTCGGGCGGCAAGGGCGTGGATCTCCGCGGCAACGAGTGCCGGCGCGACCGGCTCGGGCTGCGGGGGGCGGGCCAGCGGGGATTCCGGGAGCGGTTCGTCGTCGAACAGCGACCGTTGGATTTCTCGCGCCATTGGCTTTGCGTCCGTTCAGCCCGGTTCGGTTGGCCGGTTGGAGCCGATCGCCGTGACGAGGTCGTCGACGATGTCGAACGTCGTGTCGAGCCGGGTGACGCGGAACACCTCGCGGATCTTCGCGTCGACATGACAGAGCGTCAGCCATCCGTGGGAACGGTCCACGCGGCCGGCCAACTGGACGAGTCGGCCAACCGAGTCACTCCCGAAGTAGGTCACCCGGGAGAAGTCGAGCACGAGACTGTCTCCGCCGAGGGTGTCGGCGAGCGGCAGGAGGTGGTCTTCGAAGAGGGACGTTCCCCGCGCTCCGAGGATGCGCTTGTCGAGGAGGGTCGCCACGGTGACCGGGCCGAGGCGGCGGATCTCGACCGCGGGGGATTCGGCGTCAGGGGTCGGCATGAACGTCGGCGCTGGCAGGGAAGCGAAAGTCGGGAGTGGCCCGGGAAAAGGCTACCATGATCGCATCGATTTCTCCTTTCCCGTTTTCCCGCCGTACCCAGCCATGAACCACCGTGCGCCGAGCAGTCCGAACCCCGTCGCCGAGCCTTCCCGGCAAGATCCCCGACGGCGCGAGCGCCTGGAGGCACTGGCCGCGCGGCTCGACGGCGAACTGCTCGTCGATGACACGACGCTGACGATCTACGCCACCGATGCCTCCGAATACCAGGAGCGGCCGCTGGCGGTGGCGCTGCCCCGCACCGACGCCGATGTCGGCGCGATCGTCCGCTTCGCCGCGGCCGAAAGGGTGGGGATCATTCCCCGCGGCGCTGGCACGTCGCTCGCCGGCCAAGTGGTCGGAGGGGGGATCGTCGTCGATACCGGCCGCCATATGAACAAGATCGTGGCGATCGACGTCGAGCGGCGCACGGTACGTGTCCAGCCGGGCGTGGTCCGCAATGCGCTCAATCAGGCCCTCGCCCCCCATGGCCTGTATTTCGGCCCCGAGACGTCAACCGCCTCGTGGGCGATGATCGGCGGGATGGTGGGGAACAATTCCTGTGGCTCAAACTCGATCGCCTGGGGGTCGACGCGCGACCATCTCCGCGCCGCCCGTGGCTTCCTCGCCGACGGGTCGGAAGTGACCTTTGCGGCAGAATCGGCGCCTGAGTTCGCGGCGAAGTGCGCCGGCCCCGACTCGCTCGAGACCAGGATCCACCAGGGGCTCCGCGACCTGCTCGGCGATGCAGCCGTGCGGGCCGAGGTGGAGCGGAGCTTTCCGAAGGCGGCCGTCACCCGGCGCAACACCGGCTACGCCCTCGACGCCCTCATGGACGCCGACTGCTTCGATCCGGCGAGCTCCCGTCCCTTCAACGCCTGCCGACTTGTCGCCGGCTCGGAGGGAACGCTGTTTCTCGGGGTGGAGTTCGAGCTCGGGCTGATCGAGTTGCCGGCGCCGGGGGGGCTGCTCGTGGCGCACTGCACCAGCGTCGACGAAGCGCTCCGTGGGGCCGTCGTCGTCATGCACGAGGGGAAGGCCGCGGCGGCGGCGGAAGGAGGCGTGCTCTCCGGCTGCGAGCTCATCGATCGGAAGATCCTCGAGTGCACGAAGGGCAACGCCGAGCAGACGCGCAACCGGAGCTTCGTCGTCGGTGATCCCGGCGCTATTCTCGTCGTCGAGATCCGCCATGCCGATCGGGGCGCAATCGAGCGAGCGCTTGCGGCCACCGAACGGGCGCTTGTCTCGGCAGGCATCGGCCATGCCTTCCCGCGCCTCTTCGGCAACGACGCCAACAAGGTGTGGGAGCTGCGCCGGGCCGGGCAGGGGCTCGTGCAGAACATCCCCGGTGACAAAAAGCCGCGCGAGATCGTCGAGGACACCGCTGTCGCGATCGACGATCTGCCTGCCTACATCGCCGACTTCGACCGGCTCCTCGCGGAAAAGTACGGCATCGAATGCATCCACTATGCCCACGCCGGTGCCGGAGAGCTCCACCTCCGGCCGCTCTTCGACCTCCGCACCGTCGAGGGCTTGAAGATGTTCCGCGACGTCGCCACCGACGTCGCGCACCTCGTCAAGAAATACCGCGGTTCTTTGAGTGGCGAGCATGGCGATGGCCGGCTCCGCGGCGAGTTCATCCGCACGATGGTCGGCGACGCCTGCTTCGAGCATCTCGTCCGGGTGAAGCGGCTGTTCGATCCGCAGGGGATCCTCAATCCCGGCAAGATCGTCGACACCCTCCCGATGGACACGCAGCTGCGGATCGTGCCAGGGGAGCCGGAGCCGATCCACGAGACAGTGTTCAATTTCGACGCCGTGCAGGGGGTGCTGCGAGCGGCGGAGAAGTGTGGCGGCGTCGGCCAGTGCCGCAAGTCGGCCGAGATGGGGGGAACGATGTGCCCCAGCTACATGGCGACGCGCGACGAAAAGGACACGACCCGGGCCCGGGCCAATGTTCTCCGCCAGGCGCTCGCCTCGACGGTGGGGAGCCCGGGGGCCAATCCCTGGACGACGCCCGAGCTGGCCGAGGTGATGGATCTGTGCCTCTCCTGCAAGGGCTGCAAGAGCGAGTGCCCGTCGAACGTCGACATGGCGCGGCTCAAGAGCGAATGGGAGCAGCACTGGATCGACGCCCACGGTGTCCCGCTGCGGACGAGACTGATCGCCAACACGGGGCGGGCGATGCAATGGGCGGCGCGCGTCCCCTGGCTCTACAACACCCTCGTCACCGCCCCGGGGATCTCGGGGCTGCTGAAGTGGGGGATGGGATTCGCGGCGGATCGGTCGCTGCCACGCGTCCATGGCACCACGCTCTCCCGCTGGATGCGGAGCCGGCCCCGGCATCCCGGCAAGCTCGGTCGCGTTCACCTCTTCTGCGATGAGTTCACCGACACCCTCGACGCTCCGGTGGGGATCAAGGCCGTCGAGCTCCTCGAACGACTCGGCTACGAGGTCTCGATCCCTGACCATGTCGCCAGCGGCCGGCCGCAGATCTCGAAGGGGCTGCTGCGCGAGGCGCGGGGCCTGGCGATCGAGAACGTCCGCCGGCTCGATCCAATCATCACCGACGAGGCGCCGCTGTTGGGGATTGAACCCTCGGCGATCCTCGGCTTCCGCGACGAGGTGCCCGATCTCGTCCCGCGCGACATGATTCCCGCCGCACAGCGGCTGGCCGGGCGGGCGCTGCTGATTGAAGAATTTCTCGCCCGCGAGCTGGCGGCCGGGCGGATCGGCCCGGATTCCTTCACCGACGAGCCGCGTACGATCCGCCTCCATGGGCACTGCCATCAGAAGGCGCTGGCCTCGATCCAGCCGACCGTGACGGCCCTGTCGCTCCCGCGGAACTATGCCGTCGAGGCGATCCCCAGCGGCTGCTGTGGCATGGCCGGATCGTTCGGCTACGAGCGCGAGCACTTCGACGTCTCGATGCAGATCGGGGAGCTCGTTCTCTTCCCGGCAGTGCGGGCCGCCGCGGCCGACGTGTTGATCGCCGCCCCGGGGACAAGCTGCCGGCACCAGATCAAGGATGGCACCGGCCGTACGGCCCTCCATCCGGTGGAGATCCTTCATGCGGCGCTGCGGCCTTCTGAGTGATCGACCGGCGCGGGGCTGGTACGATGCCGACCCGATCGGGGTACGATCGGGACGCCACCGCTTCCCGCCGCGTCCATTGCTCCGTGAACGCCAGCTGCGACAGCCTCCGCCGCGAGAGAGATCGGGACGATGAAACCGCCTCCACGCCGACCGGTTGTCCTCGTGTTCGCAGCGTACTACCGGCCTGCGTTCC
The DNA here is from genome assembly GCA_945865325.1 of Candidatus Kuenenia stuttgartensis. GTDB lineage: Bacteria > Planctomycetota > Planctomycetia > Pirellulales > UBA1268 > QWOP01. Next base: position 1,921 of record CAMBFA010000185.1, on the reverse strand, counting down.
GCTCCGGTGGTCCGTTGCGGACGTTGCTGAATATGGTCGACCAACTCGGTGACGAGGTCGACTTCCGGATCTTCACCCGCAACCACGATCTGGGATCGCGGGAGCCGCTCGCCGGGGTGCCACTCGGGCAATGGTGCGATGTCGACGGGACGCAGGTGTTCTATGGATCGTCGTCGGACCGCAGCCTGTCGGCCGTTTCCCGCATGATCCGGGATGTCGGGCCCGACACGGTCTACCTGAACAGCTTTCTCGACCCATCGTTCTCGATCCTGCCGCTGGTCGTGCGTCGCTGCGGCTGGACGGCCCCTGGGATCCGCTGGGTGCTCGCGCCGCGTGGCGAGTTCGCCCCGAGCGCCCTGCGGATCAAGGCACCGAAGAAGCGGTTGTTCCGCTCTGCCGCGCGGCTCACCGGTCTTCATGCGGGGCTGACCTGGCAGGCGTCGAGCGACTTCGAGCGGGACGACATCCGTCGTGCCATGGGGGACATCGCCGCCGACATCCGCGTCGCCACCGATCTCACCGAACGGCTGGCCGACATGCCCCCGCCAGCGACGCCCCGGCCGGAGGGGCCGATGCGGGTCTGCCTGCTGTCGCGGATCAGCCCGATGAAGAACGTCTGCTACGCGATCGAGGTGGTCCTCCGGCTCCGCTGTCCGGTGGAGTTCTCGATCCATGGCCCGATCGAAGACCGGGCCTACTGGGAGACCTGCCAGCCGTTGATCGCGGCGGCGCCGGCCGGCTGCCGGATCGCATGGAAGGGGGAGGTTTCTCCCGATCAGGTCCGCGCGACGATCGCGCGGCATGATCTCTTCCTCCTCCCGACCCGTGGCGAGAATTTCGGGCATGTGATCTTCGAGTCGCTGGCGGCGGGGGTGCCGGTGTTGGTGAGCGACCGGACACCGTGGCGCGATCTCGACGCGCGGGGCTCAGGATGGGTCCGCCCGCTCGAGACGCCACAGGCCTTTGTCGACGTTCTCGAGTCGGCCGCCGCCCGCGATTCGGCGGCGCGGCGGGCCGCCGCGGTGTCCGCCCATGCTCATGCCCTGGAGGTGTCGCGTTCGGCGGCCGTGCTCGGCGCCAACCGCGGGTTGTTTCTCGACGCAGCCACCGAGGCGCCGCCGGCCGCGTGACGGCACGGCGCCCGCCCGAGGAGCCCGTGGGGATGGTATGCTCCGGCCTCGTTGGGGGCGACCGGTTCGGATGGGGCACGCTGCCCCTGCCGACCGCCCCGCGAGTTCCATTCCCGTCCGAGGAGTCTTCTCATGCCCCGCTTCCCTGCCCTCTTGGCCATCGTCTTCGCCCTTGCCGTCGGATCGCTCCGCGCTGCCGACGACTACGACTACGATCTCGTCCATTCGTCGGTCGGCTTCAAGGCCCGCTTCCTCGACATCAGCTGGATCCAGGGGCGCTTCAACGACGTCTCTGGGAAGTTCTCCCTCGACCGCCAGGATCCCTCGAAGTCGACCTTCTCCCTGACGATCAAGGCCGACAGTGTCGACACCGCCAACGCCGCGCGCGACGAGCATCTCCGTCAGCCCGACTACTTCGACACCAAGCAGTTTCCGACGATCGAGTTCCGTAGCACGGCCGTGAAGGGGATTCCGGAAGGCTATGAGGTGGCTGGCACTTTCACGATGCACGGCGTCAGCAAGCCGGTAACGCTCAAACTCGTCGGCGGCAAGGAGATCGAAGCGATGGGGAAGAAGCGCGTCGGCTTCGGCACCGAGCTGAAGCTCAAGCGGAGCGACTTCAACTTCGACAAGGGGCAGATCGGCAACATCGGCGACGAGGCGATCATCGTCATCGACTGCGCCGGCCAGCGGGACTGACGCCGTGCCCGATGTGGCGATGGTGGTCCGTGCGGTGCTGGGCGCGGGCGCGGTGGCCGCCGCGCTCGGCGCCGTCGGCGCCGGGATCTCGC
>CAMBFA010000184.1 GCA_945865325.1 Candidatus Kuenenia stuttgartensis | reverse complement strand
AGCGGCACACGCGGATGCTGGCGCTTCACTTCGCCAAGGCCGGCGTGAGGGTCACCCTCCTCCACTCGGCCGACACCCACGAACTGCGGGCCCGGGCCGTCGGCAGTTCCGAACACTTGCTGTCCTCACCCTCCCGAGGCCCGCACCATCGCCACGATCCCAGCCCGGACGGCATGGGGCAGGCGGTGCCAGACGGCAGCCAACTCGGCCACCTCCGTCGGGATCGCCACGGGCTCCATGAGTCTTCCCAATCGGTCGGCTTGGTTGGCTGTGGCTCCGGCTACGCCCCCGCCAGAGTCGGCACTGCTTCGCCCCCCCTCCCCCCTCTCCTGTGGCCATCAGGCCAGCCGGCCGTCAACGATGGCCCGGATGCGTCGTCGGTCGTCGGCGGTGAGCAAGCCCCAGGCCTCGATCAGACGAGCCAGATCGGCGGGGACTACGTCGGATTTTGCTCGTGCGATTCCCCCGACTACGGTATTTCCCGGGGTAGAGGTCGCACGTTCGAATCGTGTCGCCCCGACTTTCTTGGGTGTTCATCGCCCCTGCAATCTCCGGGAAAACTACGGTTTCCTCGGGGATTGTTGTGTTTCTGCTCCCAACGTGCGACGTGCTGCGATTCCCTGCGGGAGCCTGCATCGTCGGAAAATGCGCCTCTCGTGCACCGGATTTTGCTCGTCTGAAAGGCGGTCATGCCGCGCGAGTCGCGACTCCCATTCATTCGGTGCCTTGCGAGACGACCTGCAAGTTTCGGTCGGATCTCGGTCGGATCAGTATCCGGCTTGAGCAATCGTCGCCGCCGAGCAGCCTATCGCGACGAGAAAGGAGCAAATTCGGAGTTGATGTGCTCGTCGCACCGGTTGACCAGGAACTCGACATCCTGGATGACCTTCAGCACCGTGCCGCCCGTTTTCAGCGGTTGCGGTGAGATCCGCGGTCGGTCGCAGTTATGGATACAGTCGTGCCTCCGCTGGAAGATCGTGCCGAACCGTTCTTTGAACTGGTTGATTGCCGCATCCCTCGCCGTGTGCTTGTCCTGCGGTGATTTGACCAGATAGTCCGCCTGCGAGATTCCAAAAAGCCGAATCTTCGCGTCCGGCCTGGACATCCAGCCGTCGAGTCGATCGTGGAAAAACTTCTGTCCTGGACGGAAAAACTTGTTGAAGAGATTCTCGACGGCTTTCAGGCTGATGACGTTCTCCCGCTCCATCATCTTCCGCGCGGCCATCCGCCACCGCCAGTTCTCGTTGTCGTACTCTTGAAGGATGGCACGAAGGGGAAACTTTACCTCGTAGACCCATTCAGGGAGCACGATTGTCGGCTGCCGGCTCTTCGAACTGGCCGTCGCGGCGATGATGTCCGTGTAGGCATCGCAGAAGTACGCATCGAGCGCGCCGACCGCGAACATCCAAGCGCTCCGCAGCAGATCGGAGCGGAGCATCGCCTCGAGGGATGTGGCCGCTGGGAGGGGGTTCGCGTGGGTCAGGATTGCCCGCGCACGCGCCATGTCTTCTGTGAAATGCTGAAGCGCCGTGGCAGGCATGGCGAGCTCCGCTTGGCTTGGCTGGGCGCCCGTTGTCAGTCCGCCTCGGCGTAGCCGAGCGCTTCCTCGTTGGAGTGAATCTTCTTCCCTTCTTCGTCGTACCAGACATTTCGGTCTGCGGGGAAAACGACGTTCCAGAGGTCGACAAGCTCCTCGGCATTGAGCCCACCGCGGACATGGCGTGCGAGGTCATCCGCTGATGGCGCCGCAACCGCCGGCCTCTCCGGAAAGAGCTCGGCGTGGATTTCCGTGAGGGTGGTCGGCTTCGCCTGCTCGATGACCTTCGCCAGCAGCTCGGCCGCCTCGTTGGTTGTTACTGCTGGCATGGGTTACCTCGTCACGGAACGTGATCTGCCACCGGTCTTCTACTTCTTTATACGGCTGGCTATCCGAGCCGGCAATCCGACCTGAACCGCCGATCGGCAGCCGTCCCACCGTTGGCGAACTGTGGCTTCCCGGGGAGAATCGATTCCCGGGCCGTTAGTTAGGGAGATGGCCGATCCCGAAACAGCCACGGCGGCAAGCGTTCTGTCATAGGCGAAATGAGCGTTCGTTGCGTGCACCAAGCGAGCCGGATACTCTGCAAATCCCCCGGGAATTACCGGCTGGCTCCGGTCGTCCGGCCGAGACGCTCGTGTCTGCCGCCGGGATCTGCGGCGCCACCGCTCCCCGGGCCCTCCTCCGGCGCAAAGCCCCATGCCATCGTCGGCCCTCCCCGAGCCCCTTCACGTCGCCCTCCTTGCCGACGGCGTCTATCCCTACCGGCTCGGCGGGATCCAGCGGCACACCCGGATGCTGGCGCTTCACTTCGCCAAGGCCGGTGTCCAGGTCACCCTCCTCCACTCGGCCGACACCCCCGGACTGCGGGCCCGGGCCGAGGCCCTCGACGACTTCCCTGCCGAAGCGCGCTCGAGGATCAAAAGCCTCGTCGTCGTGCCGCCACAGCCCGGCCGCTACCCCGGCCACTATCTCCACGACTGCCGCGCCTATTCGCGCGTCCTCCTCGATCGCTACCGGAAGGAGAAGGTCGGGGCCGATTTTGTCTACGCCCAGGGGCTGACCGGGATCGCGTTCGGGGCCGCCCGGCGCCGGGGGGCCGCCGATCTTCCCGCCGTCGGCGTCAACCAGCACGGCTATGAGATGTTTCAGAAGGCTGCCAATCTCCGATCCTGGCTCGAACAATTCGTCCTCCGCGGACAGGTCGTCGCCCTCGACCGCTCCGCCGATGTCGTTTTCACCTTTCCGCGGAAGATCCGCGCGATCATCGAGCGCCGCTGCCGAGTGCCGTCCGAACGCCTCGTGGAGGTCCCCAACGCCATCGACGGCAGCTGGATCGTCGCCGACCGACCGGTGCCAACGGCGAAGCGGCGCTTCCTCTTCATCGGCCGGCACGAACGCCGCAAGGGGGTGCCGGAGCTCCTCGAGGCGATCGACCCGCTGCGAGCCCCGGGCGTCGAGTTTCACTTCGTCGGCCCGATCCCCGAACCGCTCCGGCTCAAGCGTGACGACGTCGTCTACCACGGCACCGTCACCGACACCGCCACGCTTCAGGGGATCTTCGATTCAAGCGATATCCTCCTCTGCCCGAGCTTTGCCGAAGGGATGCCGACGGTCGTCCTCGAGGCGATGGCCCGGGGCCTGGCCGTGATCGCCACCGATGTCGGCGCGACGGCGGAATGGGTCGGCGCCGATAATGGCGTTCTCCTCCCGTTTCCCGATGTCGGGGCACTAAGGACCGCGATCGAGCGCTGCATCGCCATGCCCTCCGCCGAGCTCCACCGGCTGCAATCGGCCTCGATCGCCAAGGCACGAACCTGCACCTGGGATCTGGTCACGGCGAAGACCATCGCCGCGATCCAGTCCCGCCGCGATAAAGTCTCACCATAATCCTGCCTGCCCCGATCCAGCCCGACGCTGACGGCTCTCACCCGATCCGGCGGCGGAGGATGACGAGCGGATCGGCCTCGTCGCGGGCCCACTTCGCGCTCATCGGCTTGGCAAGGACGATCCCGGCAAGGAAGCCGGCGACGTGGGCCGAATAGGCCACGCCCCCGCCGCCGCCACCTGAATCGAACAGGCCGCTGACGACCTGGAAGAGGAACCAGATCCCCACGGCCATGTAGCCCGGAACGTCGACCATCATTCGCAGCAAGATCACGCTGACGCGCCGGTGCGGATGGAGGACGAGGTAGGCCCCGAGCACCCCCGAGATCGCCCCCGACGCCCCGAGGCAGGGGGTGAGTGCCGCCTCGCCGCTGGCGTTGGTGGCCACGAACGCCAGCGACGCGATGATCCCGGTGGCGAGATAAAAGAGCGTGTAGCGGAGATGCCCCATGCAGTCTTCGACGTTGTCGCCGAAGAGCCACAGAAACCACATGTTTCCGAGGAGGTGCATGATGCTGCCATGCATGAAGATGGCGGTGAGGAGCGTCAACCAGACCGGGATCGGCGTCGGGCGCAGGCCCGGCACCGACACGGAGAGGTGTTGCCCCTGAACGGCGATTTCGCGGACGCTCGGCTCGGTGACGACGTCACGACCGGAGAGGATCTCCGCCGGCACCTGACAGTAGGCGAGCGTGACGTTGTCGTTCTCCCCCATCCCCTGGAGGACGACGAACACGAACACGTTGAGAACGATCAGCGCGATCGTGACCAGCGGAAAGAGCGTCCGATCAGAGTTGTCGTCGGCGACAGGGAAGACCATGCAAGGGCTCCGAGCTTCAGAGAGGCGATCCGGTGGCAGTTATCGACGTCACTTCGTGAACCGGTGGATCATCCGGTGGCGGTAGGTCTGGCCGGGATCGAGCCTGGTGCTCGGCCAGTCGGTATGGTGAATCGAGTCGGGGTATTTTTGCGTTTCCAGGCAGAGGCCGCCATGCTTGCCGTAGACCGTGCCCCCCTTGCCGGTGAGCGTGCCGTCGAGGTAGTTGCCGGTGTAGACCTGGACGCCTGGCTGATCGGTGAGGATCTCCATCTGCCGGCCGCTGGCAGGGTCTCTGAGGATGGCCGCCGTCCGCAACACCCCGTCGGGCTTCCAGCCACGGAGCACGTAGTTGTGGTCGACGCCGCCCGGATTCGTACCGTCGGCACTCGCCGGGAGGGCGTCGATCGCGGCGGCAAGCATCCCGGCCGGCTTGCGCTCCGGGCGGAAGTCGAACGGCGTTCCCTCCACCTTGGCAAGCGCGCCGGTGGGGATGCCGCCGTCGTCAACCGGGAGGTAGGTGTCGGCGTTCACCGTGAGCTGCTGCGGGCCGACGTGGCCCGACGACTGCCCGGCCATGTTCCAGTAGGAATGATGGACCATGTTGACGATCGTCGCGGCGTCGGTCGTGGCCGACAGATCGACGATCAGTTCACCGGCGGGCGTGAGCGTGTAGACGACCTTCGCGATGAGCTTGCCGGGGTAGCCCTCTTCGCCGTCGGGCGAGACGGTCGTGAGCTCGAGCGAAGGGGTGTTGCCGGCGAGATGTGGGACGGCCTTCCAGAGATGTTTGTCGAAGCCCAACTGGCCGCCGTGGAGGTGGTTAACGCCGTTGTTGGTGGCCAGTGAATACGACTTGCCGTCGAGATCGAAGGCCCCCTTGGCGATCCGGTTCGAGACCCGGCCACAGGTGGCGCCAAAATACGGATGCCCCTTGGCATAGGGCTCCACCGAATCGAAGCCGAGGACAACATCAACCGGCGCTTTGCCCGCTTCCTTGGCCGGGACGTGGAGCGATGTGAGGATGGCGCCATACTCGCTCACCGTGGCCTTCCAGCCACCGGGAACTTCGAGCGTCCAGAGGTTGACGGTGCGGCCGTCAGGGAGCGTGCCGAACGGCTTGGCGACAGGCGCATGCATAGTGGTCGAGCTTCCCTGGGCTGGTTGCGGATCGGCGGCCCGAGCAGCTCCCCCGAGGAGCACTCCCACGATCCCGACGGCGGCAAAGACGGCGAACCTCAACATGATTGGTTTCCTCCCGACGGGCGTTGCGAGGAGACATCCAGCGCGGACGTCCCCCGAAGAAAAACATCGTACGGGATCGACGCCCGTCGTGGCAGCGGGGCGGTCGACTCACGCCTGGGGGGTCGACTTCGCGGTCACCCGCGGCTTCGGGGCGGGGGCCCCGGCCTCGACCTCGGCCTGACGGCGGCTGATCCAGCCGTCGACACTCCAACCCCCGCCGCCGAAGGCGATGAGGGAGATCAGCCCGCCGGCGATGGCAAGATTTTTGAGAAACTGGATCGTCTGCAATTGCCGCTGGAGCGGATCGACAAACTGCCAGAAGTCGTGGAAAAAATAGGTGGCGGCGACGATGAACACCAGCAAGAAGAAGGCCCCGATCCGCGTCCAGGCCCCGATCACCAGCGACAGGCCGCCGAGGAGGAGAAGGCCGATGGCGCCAAAGAGGGCGAAGGTGGGGTTTGGCACCCCTTCGGTCTTCATGTATTCGACCGTCGCCCGGAACTGCGGGATCTTGTTCCCCACCGCACTGGCGATGAAGATCGTCGCCAGGCTGATGCGCGCCAACAGCACCAAGAATCCCTGCATCGCCGCTGCGAGTTGCTCCATACCGACACTCTCTCGCCGGGAATGCTGGCCATCCGGGGCCGCCACGGAGGCACCGGGGGTCGTCAAGGGGAGATGGTGGCTGGCCGGGGCCGATGGGGCAAGAGCAGATCAGCCGGGTAAAACAGGTCAACCGGGGAAAACGGCGCCCTTCACGTCCGGGGCGCCCTCACGCCGGCTGGTCGCGGGTGATGCAGTGGAGCCCCCCCCGGCCCCGGACAACAACGTCGAGCGGCACCGGCTCGACGACCCGGCCGGGGAAACAGGCGGCGAGGGTATCGAGGGCCTGCCGGTCGGTCCGCTCGCGAAACACCGGCACCGCAATGAACCGATTGCCGACATAGTAATTGAGATGGCTCGCCGGCAGTTGCACGCCGCCGTAGGAAAAGCGCGGGGGGATGTCGATCGGGATCACCTCGATTGTTTTTCCCTTCGCATCGACGAGGGTCTCGAGGTGGGCGAGATTCTCGGCGAGCGGGAGGTGATTCGGATCGCCCTGGTCGGGCTGGCGGGCAGCGACGACGATCCCCGGCCTGACGAACCGGGCGAGCTGATCGATGTGGCCGTCGGTGTCATCACCGGCCAATTCGCCCCCCGTCCACAGGACACGCTCGACACACAGATTCCGCCGCAAGATCTCCTCGAGGCGTTCCCGCGATACGCCGGGATTACGCGAGTCGGTGACGACGCAGCGGGCGTTGACGAGGAGCGTCCCCGCGCCGTCGGTCTCGATCGCGCCCCCTTCGAGGACGAGCCCCGGGGCAAAGATCGTGCAGCCCTCTCGGGCGGCGATCGATCGGGCCACCCGGCCGTCGGCCTCCCACGGCGGATATTTCCCCCCCCAGGCGTTCCACTCCCACGTGACGGCGGCCGGGGGGAGATCGGCCCCCGTGCCCGGGACGAGAAACACAGGCCCCGTGTCGCGGATCCAGGAGTCGTTGGTGGGGATGTCGACGAGCGTCACGCCGGGAGCCCCGCCAACCATAGCGCTCGCCTCGTCGAGCACGCCCCCGGTGCCGATCACGCGCACCGGTTCATGGCGGGCAAGCGCCCGCACGATTCGGGCGTAGGCGCGGGTGATATCGGCAAAGGGGCCGAGAAAGGTGGCCCGGCGATGGGGCCAGGCAATCCACGTTGCGGCATGCGGCTCCCACTCGGCCGGCAATCGGTAGCCGAGCGCCGCCGGAGTTTTTCCATCGGCCTCGTGGCCTAGGATGGCTGTCATGGCTTACCGCCCCCAGCGGAGCGTCAGGTCGCCGTAGGCGTCGATCCGCCGGTCGCGGAAGAACGGCCAGCGGGTCCGCGACCACTCGATCCGCTCGAGGTCACACTCGACAACGACCGTCGCTGGCTCGTCATGCGAGAGCTTGATGATCTGCTCGCCGCTCGGCGCATAGACGACGCTCGCCCCCCAGAAGCACAAAGGCCCCTCATGGCCGCAGCGGTTGACGGCGACGACAAACACGCCGTTGGCAATCGCATGGCTGCGAAGCATCGTGTCCCACGACTCGTACTGGGGGGCGTGGAGATCCTCCTCGCCATCGAGCCACCCGATCGCGGTGGGATAGAAGATCGCCTGGGCGCCGGCCATCGCCGTCAGCCGGGCGGCTTCGGGATACCACTGATCCCAGCAGACGAGCGGCCCGATGGCGAGCTTCGACGTCGGCACGCTCATGAAGCCGGTGTCGCCGGGGGCGAAATAAAACTTCTCGTA
>CAMBFA010000183.1 GCA_945865325.1 Candidatus Kuenenia stuttgartensis | reverse complement strand
AAGAAAAGTACCGTGGCACGTTCCTGTCAGGTCTGCGGCAAGGGTTTCTCGATGGGCAACACCGTCACCCTGCGCGGTAAGGCCAAGTACCTCGGCGGCGTCGGCACCAAGGTGACCGGCATCTCGCGGAGGAAGTTCAAGCCGAATCTCCAGCGTCTCCGGGTCACCGTGGGCCGCGGCACCGCCAAGACGCTCTTGGTGTGCACGCAGTGCATCAAGGGGGGCAAGGTGACGAAACTCGTCCGCCAGCAGCCCTTCCGCCTGCCGAGCGTGGAGAAGGCCAAGCCGACCACGCCCGAAGTGGTGCCGTCTGGCCCGCGCGCCCGTCCCTGATCGTTCCCGTCCCTGATCGTTCCCGTCCTTGATCGCACCCGTCCCTGATCGCGCCCGGCTCCCCGCGGCAGCCCGACGATCGGCGCCGGTCTCGGCGGGGTGCGGCAGCGATCGACGAGCGCGGCCTGCCGGGTCGGCATGGTAATGTGGTGCTGTATCTTCGGGCGGCTTGCGACCGCCATCCCATCCGTGAGGTCGACGATGTCCCTCTCCCGCAACGACGTCGCCAAGGTCGGGCTCCTCGCCCGCTTGGCCCTTTCCGAGACCGACCTCGACACGATGACCCGCGAGCTGTCGACGATCGTCGGCTTCGTGAGCCAACTCGAGCAGATCGACACCACGGATGTCGCGCCGCTGGCCCATCCGCTCGACACGCAAAACGTCTTCCGTGCCGACATCCCCCAGCCGTCGCTGACCACCGCCCAGGCGCTCCAGTCGGCCCCCCGGCACGACGGCGAGTGTTTCCTCGTTCCGGCCGTTCTCGGAGACTCCGGCGCTAACTGATGCGCCCGCTCTCGGCCGGCGCCCCGCTCCGCCCGCCTCCGCGACGCCCGCCTTTCTCCGCTCTGTCCGAGCCCAGGGTTCCCCCGCCTCCTCCAGCCGCGCACCCGCCATGCAACCCTCCGACATGTCAGCCGTCGACCTCGTCACCGCCGTCCGCCACGGCGATCTGACGGCCCTGCGGGCCACCGAGGCCTTCCTGGAGCGGATCGAACGGCTCGACAGCCAGATCAATGCTTTCCTGTCGGTCGACCGGGAAGGGGCCCTCCGCACCGCCGCCGCGATCGACGAAAAGCGGAAGGCGGGCCAGCCGCTGGGCCCGCTGGCCGGGCTCCCCGTGGCCGTCAAGGACGCGCTGTGCACGTTCGACCAGCCGACAACCTGCGCCTCGAAGATGCTCGCCGGCTTTCGTCCCCCGTACGACGCTGAGGTGGTGGCGCGGCTGCGGGCCGCCGACGCCGTCATCGTCGGCAAGACGAACATGGATGAGTTTGCCATGGGGGGATCGAACGAAAACTCCGCCTTCGGCCCGGTCCACAATCCCTGGGATCTGACCCGCGCCCCGGGGGGCTCCAGTGGCGGCTCGGCGGCGTGCGTGGCGGCCGACATGGCGCCGGTGGCGATCGGCTCCGACACCGGTGGCTCGATCCGCCAGCCGGCGGGGCTGTGCGGGATCACGGGGCTGAAACCGACCTATGGCCGCGTCAGCCGCCGCGGGCTGGTGGCTTTCGCGTCGAGCCTCGATCAGATCGGCCCGATGGCCCGCTCCGCCGCCGACTGTGCCTTGTTGCTCGAGACGATCGCCGGCCACGATCCCGGCGACGCGACGTCGCTGGAGTCGCCGGTGCCGCCGTACGGGGCCGATCTCGATGGGCCGCTGGAGGGGGTGCGGATCGGCCGGGTGCCAGCCCACTTCGGAGCAGGTCTCTGCCCGGAGGTGGCCCATGCCGTCGAGGAAGCATTCGCCGCCTTCCGCGCTGCCGGGGCCACGATCATCGACATCGACATGCCGCACGCCGATGCCGGGGTCGCCACCTACTACCTCGTCGCCCCTTGCGAGGCGTCGAGCAATCTGGCGCGCTACGACGGAGCTCACTATGGTCACCGGGCCGAACCCGGGGGCCACCGGGCCGAGCCCGGCAGGTTACACCCGGTCGAGCCGGGGGGGCACCGGGCCGAGCCCGGGAAGGGTTCTGGTGCGTCAGGCGGCGGCTTTGAGTCGGCGCTGGTTGAGATGTACTGCCGCAGCCGGGCCGAGGGATTCGGGCCGGAGGTGAAGCGCCGGATCATGCTCGGCACCTACGCCCTCTCCGCCGGCTACTACGACGCCTACTACGCCAAGGCCCTCAAGGTCCGCCGACTGATCCGCCAGGATTATCTCGACGCCTTCGAGAAGGTCGATCTGATCGGTGGGCCGGTGTCGGCGACGGCAGCGTTCAAGCTCGGCGAGAAGAGCGGCGATCCGCTGGCGATGTACCTCGTCGATCTCTACACCGTCTGCACAAACCTCGCCGGCGTCGGGGGAATCTCCTTCCCCTGCGGCTTCACCAAGGGGGGCCTGCCGATCGGTTTTCAGCTCCAGGCCCCGGCCCTCGCCGAACCGCTCCTCCTCCGGGCCACCGATCGTTACCAGCACCTCACCGACTGGCACCGCCGCCGCCCAGCGATCGCCGCCCGGCCCCGCTGACACGCCGCCACGCCGATTCCCGACGCCGGCCCTCCACCCGAAGCCCCTCACGAGCGCCCCCCCCGTGACCGCCACACCGACCGCCGCCGCGCCCTTCACCACGGTCATCGGCCTTGAAGTCCACGTCCAACTGCAGACGCGGACGAAGCTCTTCTGCGGCTGCGCCACCACGTTCGGCGCCGCGCCAAACACGCAGGTCTGCCCCACCTGCCTCGGCCTCCCCGGGTCGCTCCCGGTGATGAATCGGACGGCCTTCGAGCTCGCCGTCCGGGCGGCGCTGGCCCTCGGCTGCCAGATCGCGCCGTTCACGAAGTGGGATCGCAAGAACTACTTCTACCCCGATCTCCCCAAGGGCTATCAGATCTCGCAGTTCGACCTCCCCTTCTCGTCGCAAGGCGCCCTCGAGGTGGTCGATCCGAAGGGGGCCCTGACGAGGAACGTCCGGATCACTCGCGTCCATCTCGAGGAGGATGCGGGAAAGAGCATGCATGACGAGACGGCCGGCACCGGCGACACGCGAATCGATCTGAATCGGGCCGGCACGCCGCTGTGTGAGATCGTCAGCGAGCCCGATCTGCGGTCGCCGCAGGAGGCCCGCGCCTGGCTCAACGAGCTCAAGCTGTTGCTTGTCTACCTCGGCGTCAGTGACTGCAACATGCAGGAGGGGAGCCTGCGGGTCGACGCCAATGTCAACCTCCACATCCCCTGCGACGGCGGCCGGATCGCCAAGACGCCGATCGTCGAAATCAAAAACATGAACAGCTTCCGCTCCGTCGAGCGGGCGCTGGTCTACGAATCGGCCCGGCAGTACGAGGAGTGGCAGGCGACCAAGGCCGAGATGGGGAAGACCCCGAAGCAGACCCGCGGCTGGGACGATCCGGCCGGCGTCACCCGGGCCCAGCGGCACAAGGAGGAGTCGAGCGACTACCGCTACTTCCCCGAGCCCGATCTCGTGCCGGTGACGGTATCGGAGGAGTGGCTCGCAGCCACGCGCGAGGCGATGGGGGATCCGCCGTCGGTGCTCCGAGAGGCGCTCGCCGCGACGTGGAAGATTCCCCCCTACGACGCCGACGTCCTCGTCAATCAGGGGCGTGAGCTCGTCGCCTACTTCGAGGATCTCGCCGCGAGAGTCGGTGAGGGGAAAGTAGCGAGCAACTGGATGCAGCAGGATGTGCTGCGGACGCTCAACGAGCGGGGCGGCTCGATCGACGACTTCCCCGTCCGTCCCGCGGCCGTGGCCGACATCATCGGCCGGGTGGCGAAGGGGGATTTCGACACGAGTCGGGCCCGGGAGATCTTCGCCGAGGTGCTCGCCAGTGGCCGCACGGTTGACGAGGTCGTCGCCTCGATGGGGATCGCTGCAGTCGACGACGACGAACTGATCACACTTTGCCGCGAGCTTCTCGCCGCCAACCCGCGCGTCGTCGCCGACGTGCAGGGGGGGAAGGAGCAGGCCGCCGCCGGGCTCATCGGCCAGGCGAAAAAGAAAAACCCGAACGTCAATCCGGGGAAGGTGCGGGCGATGTGCCTCGAGCTCATTCGCCAGATGTGAGCATCTCGCCCCGACCGAACCGATCCCGCCCCGCCGCCGTACCAGAGCCCATCCCCATGCCCCCATCCCCCCGGGGTGGTGGCAACGTAGACTCTGACGGACGCGGCCGCTGGGCCGCGCGTCCCCGCATTCTCTTCCGAGGAACCTTGTCATGGCCAAGCAGTTGCTGATCTATGAGTCGGCCGTTCCCTTGAGCTCCGCGGCCCACCGCGATCTCTCCTTTGAGCCGATGCCCGATTACGCTTTCGCCTCCGGTATCAACGCCGTGCCGCTGACGGCGGTTGAGATCCTCGCCGCGGCCTCGGAATACGCGATCGTGTTCACCGCCTCCGGCGACGACGTCATGCCGGTGGCGGTGCTCGGCGTCCGCACGCACCAGAATCTCTACGTCTCTGCCGATTCCCAATGGCAGGCGAAGTATGTCCCGGCCTTCGTCCGCCGCTATCCGTTCGTCTTCTCCGCGAGCCCCGACCAGAAGACGCTCACGCTGTGCATCGACGACACCCACCCCGGCTTCAATACCGACGGCCGCGGCGAGCGGCTCTTCGATGCCGACGGCAAGCCGACAGCCTACGCCGGGCGGGTGCTCGACTTTCTCAAGGAATACCAGACGCAGTTCGAGCGAACGCGTCTCTTCGGTCGCCATCTGAAAGAGCTCGGGCTCCTCGAGCCGATGGAGGCGATCGTCTCCCTCCCCGGCGGCGAGCAGGTTCCGCTCCGCGGGTTCTTGGGCGTCTCGCGGGAGCGTCTCCGGGCTCTCGACGGCGTTAAGCTCGAGTCGCTGGCAAAGACCGACGAGCTCGAGCTCGTCTATCTCCACCTCGCATCGATGCGCAACTTCAACGACGTCAAGGACCGGTTCGTGGGGGCGATGGCGACCGCCGCCGCACCCGAAGCCGCCGACGAACCGGATCTGGCCGCCTCCCCGGCCTGACGCCCTCCCATGCTCCACGAAGGGCGCGACACGTTGCGCGACGATCCGCGATCCTGTGCTCCTCCGGCCCCGACAGACCTCCGTCCGTCGGGGCCGGAGTCATGCGCTGCCGACCTGGCCGCGTGGGATCGGGAGCATATCTGGCATGCGTTCACGCAGATGCAGGAATACCAGCCGCTCCTCATCGAGCGGGGCGAGGGCTGCACGCTCATCGATAGCGACGGCCGCCGCTATCTCGACGGCTCGGCGAGCATGTGGTGCAACGTCCACGGCCACGGCCATCCGCGCCTCGATGCGGCGCTGCTCGCCCAGGCCGGCAGGGTGGCCCACACAACGAACCTCGGCCTCTCCAATCCGACCACGATCGAGTTTGCCAGGCGGCTGGTGGAGGTAGCGCCGCCGGGCTTGGAGAAGGTGTTTTTCACCGGCGACGGCTCGAGCGCCATCGAAGCGGCCCTGAAGATGGCCTTCCAGTACTGGCTCCAGGCCGATCCGCCGCGCGAGGGGCGGACGAAGTTCATCGCGATCGGCGAGGCCTATCACGGCGACACCCTCGGTGCCGTTGCCGTCGGCGGGGTCGACCGATTCACGTCTGTTTTCGCCCCGCTGACGTTCGAGCCGATTCGGCTCCCCAGCCCCGGGGGCGCCTGCCCGTCGACCGGCCGGCCGGCGCCGACCCTCGGTGAGTCGCTTGAGCTCCTCGACCGGGTGCTTGTCGAGCATGCCGGAAAAATTGCGGCGATGGTGATGGAGCCGGTGATGCAGGCGGCGGCGGGGATCTGGATCCATCCGGCGGGGTATCTCCGCGGCGTCCGCGAGCTGACGAAGAAGCATGGCGTGCTGCTGATTCTCGACGAGGTCGCCGTCGGCTTCGGCCGCACCGGCACGATGTTCGCCTCCGAGCAGGAAGGGGTCGTGCCCGATTTCCTCTGCCTCGCCAAGGGGCTCACCGCCGGCTATCTGCCGATGGCGGCGACGCTCACCACCACTGAAGTGTGGCGAGCGTTCCTCGGCACCTACGCCCAGCGGCGGACGTTCTTCCATGGCCACACCTACGGCGGCAATCCGCTGGCGGCCGCGGTCGGCCTCGCCTCGCTCGACATCTTCCGCGACGAGGCCGTCCTCGAATCACTCCCGCCGAAGATTGCCAGGCTCGGGGAGCATCTGGCGCGAATCGCAAAGCTCCCCGCCGTCGGTGAGGTGCGGCAGTGTGGCCTCGTCGGCGGCATCGACTTGGTGGCCGCCAAGGCCCCACGCCGGGCCTATCCCTGGCAGGAGCAGCGCGGGATGAAGGCCTGCCTGGCCGCGCGGCAGCACGGCGCGATTCTCCGGCCGCTCGGCGACGTCGTCGTCATCTGGCCGCCGCTGTCGATCACGCTCGACGAGCTCGACCGGCTCTGCGCCGCCACCGAAGCCGGGATCCGCGCCGCGACGGCGTGAGCGAGGTGGGGGCGGGAGGAATTGTTTTCAGCCCTCCCGTAGCACTCGTCCGCCGTGACCCCGGCGAGTGCGTCGTCGAACCCGGCCCGGCGACAGAGAGACGAGGTGCACGCGATGCTGGATCTCCTGGACGCGGGCGTCCAGGAGAGCCCAACGCAGAATCAGCGGCCGAAACGGGGACTGCCGCGGGAACATTGATTCTATACACCGGATTGGTGTATCGTTTCTGGAGCGTGACGTGGAGGAAATCCGATACGACTCGAAGGAGCTCGAAAGGCTCTGCCACGACGAGCGGTACGCGAAAGGAAAGCTGAACGTCCAGGGGATGAAAAAACTGCGGCGGCGGATGGAGGACCTCGAGGCCGCGCCGACGCTCGGCGAGCTTCCGAATACCGGCCGGCCTCACCCGCTCGATCGCGACCTTGCCGACCATTACGCCATCGATCTGGATGGCGGGCGGCGGCTGGTTTTCACGGCGATCGAACCGGCCCCGCGAGACGAGCGGGGGCGGATCGACTGGCCTCGGGTCTCCCGAATCATCATCACACATATCGAGGACTATCACGATGGCTGAAGCACAGACCGAGAAGCGCTGGCCACGCCGGCTATCCCCGCCGGCCGACACGATCCTCGACACTCTGGAAGAGCTCAGCTGGACTCAGGCCGACCTCGCCGAGCGGATGGGCAGGACGAAGAAGCACGTTCAAGACCTCGTCAAAAACAAGACTCGCATCACGAGCGAGACAGCCGTCGCCCTTTCGCTCACGCTCGGCGGTTCAACGCAGTTCTGGTTGAACCGCGAGGCGAATTACCAGGCGGCTTTGGCCGAGCGGGAATCGCTGAAACGCCATGATGCAGACCGCCCCTGGCTCAAGGAGCTGCCCCTAGCCGACATGCGGAACCTCGGCTGGATCGACGCCGGCGGCGAGGCGACGGTCACCGTCGATGCCTGCCTGCGATTCTTCGGCGTGGCGTCGGTGAAGGGCTGGCGTGACCGCTACGCCTCTCAGCTCGTGGCCTTTCGGGCCGGAACGCGCGGGCCCGGTGCCAAGGTGGGCGCTGTCGCCGCCTGGCTGCGGCGGGCGCAGATCGGAGCCGCCGCCATCGAGACGGGCCCTTGGAGCAAGTCGCAGTTCCTCGCCACGCTCGATGCCTCTTGCCGGAAGAGCACGGCCGCGGATCCGATCCGCGCGCTCAAGGAGATTCAGCGTGATTGGGCCAGGGCAGGGGTAGCCGTGGTGTTCGTGCGGCGACCGAAGGCCTGCTCGGCCTTTGGCGCGACCGAGTGGCTTACCTCTGATCGGGCAATGATCGTCGTCAGTGATCGCTATTCCACCACCGATCAGCTTTGGTTCACGCTTCTCCACGAAGCGGCCCATGTCGTTCTCCATGGCAAGAAAAAGCCCCATGTCGATGCCGACAACTCGGGCTCCGATGATGACGAGGAACGTCAAGCAGACGCATTCGCCGCC
>CAMBFA010000182.1 GCA_945865325.1 Candidatus Kuenenia stuttgartensis | reverse complement strand
CGATTCTCCACGACCTCGCCGAGCATCGCCGAGTGGGCGTAGGCGTCATCGTAGGTGAGGAGCGAGAAGCCGCCGACTTGGCCGGGCCGGTGACACGATTGGCACTTGGCCTGGAGGATCCCGGCCACGTTGCTCGTCCAGGTGACTGGCCCGGCGAGCGATGGGGCGGGGTCGTGCTCGTCGAGCCAAGCCGCGATCACGGAGCTCGTCGGCCGCACCCGCTCGAGGTCGGCGAGCTTCGACTTTTCCGGCGCCACCTTCGTGAGTCGGCAGCCCTGCACGGGCGTGGCACGGGGATCGATCTGCTTCGGGTTGCCGTCGAGGACCGCGTCGATCGCATCGACGAGCCAGGTGTGGCGTGGTTCGGCGCGGGAGGCATCGTAGCCGTACTGGTCGTCGATGGCGCCGCGGTAGCGCATTGTGCCGCGGAGATCGACGAGGACCGCCTCGTTCGATCGCTCCACCATCACCGCGTCGGCGAGCTTGTTGCCCACGTCGTGGAGGATCGGGATCGCCACCTGCCGCTCGGTGGCCCAGGCCTTGAGTTCCTCCGCCGTGTCGCCCGCCCCCGAGGCCACGCCGAAGAACAGCACCCCCTTCGCCTCGTAGGCCTTTGCGAGCTCGGCGAGGCGGGGGAGGTATTTGTCGCCGAGGGGACAGCCGGGAGAGACGAAGACGAGGACCGCGGCCTTCACCTGCCGCGTCCCGAGGAGCTGGCCGAAGAGGCGGTTGCCCATGGCGAGCCCGTAGAACCAGGTCTCGTCGCCGGTGACGACGTTCGTGAGGCGGAAGTCGCCGACCCGCGTGCCGACGAGCCGGTCGACGGCGGGGGCCTCGTCACCGCGCGTCGGCGGGCACAGCAGTCCGGCTGCCAGCACGAGGCAGAGCGGGAACCAGGAACGGCGAGGGGAGGGGGTGGGCACGGGCACCTCCAGGCGAAGTGATGGGAAAACCAGAAGTCGTCAGCATAATAGACGGCGGTCAGGATTCGATGAACCGCATGTTTTCTGGGAAAGAGGCGATTCCATCGTCCTCCGCCGGCTGGCGTATGATGAGGCTTCCCGATGCCCCGACCGGGGGAGCCCCGATCGGTTCGATCCGCTGCCGTCATCCCGCCCCAGGAACCTCCTCCCCATGAAGCCCCGCGAAGTGCTGGCGATGTGCCGAGAGAAGGAGGTCAAGGCGGTCGATCTGCGGTTTGCCGACTTCCTCGGTGCCTGGCAGCATCTCACGATCCCGGTCGGGAAGCTCGAGGAGGATACGTTCGGCGACGGCCTCGGCTTCGACGGCTCGAGCCTCCGCGGCTGGCAGCGTGTTGACGAGAGTGACATGCTCCTTGTCCCCCAGCCCGACACGGCGGTCGTCGATCCCTTCACGGCCCTCCCCACGCTGTCGATGATCTGCAACATCCAGGATCCGATCACCCGCGAGGACTACTCCCGCGATCCGCGCTACGTCGCCCGCAAGGCGGTCAATTATCTCAAGAGCACCGGGATCGCTGATACCTGCTTCGTCGGGCCGGAGGCGGAGTTCTTCGTTTTCGACGATGTCCGCTTCGACCAAAACGCCCACGAGGGCTACTACCACGTCGATTCCTCCGAGGCGGAATGGAACCGCGGGCGGAAGGAAGGGCCGAACCTCGGTGGCAAGCTCCGCTTCAAGGGGGGGAACTGCCCGTTGCCACCAGGCGACCAGATGATGGACCTGCGCAACGAAATGATGCAGGCGATGATCCAGTCGGGGATCGACGTCGAGGCCCAGCATCACGAAGTGGCCACCGCGGGGCAGTGCGAGATCGACATGCACTACCAGGAATTGGTGCGGATGGCCGATCAGGTCTGCCTCTACAAATACATCGTCAAGAACGTCGCCCGCCGCCACGGGAAGACGGCGACCTTCATGCCGAAGCCGATCCACGGCGACAACGGCTCGGGGATGCACGTTCATCTCTCGCTGTGGCGGGACGGTCAGCCGCTGTTCGCTGGCACCGGCTACGCCGGGCTCTCCGAGATGGCTTTGCTTGCCATCGGCGGCATCCTCCGCCATGCCCCAGCACTGCTGGCCCTCACCAACCCCACGACCAACAGCTACAAGCGGCTTGTCCCCGGCTACGAAGCGCCGGTCAATCTCGCCTACTCCCAGCGCAACCGATCCGCCGCCTGCCGGATCCCGATGTACTCGACCAACCCGAAGACGAAGCGGGTTGAGTTTCGTTGCCCCGATCCAACCTGCAATCCCTACTTCGCCTTCTCGGCGATCCTCCTGGCAGCGATCGACGGCATCCAAAACAAGCTCCATCCGGGGGAGCCGCTCGACCGCGACATCTATGACCTCCCGGCGGAGGAGTTCAAGAAGGTGCCGCGGGCACCGGGGTCGCTCGAGGAGGCGCTTGCGGCCCTCGAGGCCGACCACGACTTCCTGCTGCGGGGGGATGTCTTCACCCCCGACGTCCTCGAGCACTGGGTAAAGCACAAGCGCGAGGAGGAGATCGCCCCGATGCGCCTCCGGCCGCACCCGTACGAGTTTTGCCTCTATTACGACGTGTGAGCCGCAGACCTGTGGAGGTTCGGCCGGGGGTGTTTCAGTGAACGGGCCAGTGGGGCACCGTCGACGGGCGGGGGACAAGGGGCCAATCGAGTGCTGGCGAGATCGGACGTTGGCTCCCCCCGGTGACTCGTGCGATCCCGGGAGGACGCGGCAGCCCATGGCGTCCGGGTGGCGGTTCGAGCTATCATCGCGGCCGCGGTTGCCGGACGACGCCTTGACAGCCGTGCCCGAAACGGTGACGCCGATGAAGCCCACCGATGCATACCGCCCCGACATCGATGGGCTGCGGGCCCTGTCCGTCATCGTCGTCGTCCTCTTCCACGCCGGACTCGGTGTGACCGGGGGCTTCGTCGGCGTGGACGTGTTCTTCGTGATCTCCGGTTATCTGATCACCTCGTTGATCCTCAAGCAGCAGGCAGCGGGCCGGTTCGACGTCGTCGAGTTCTTTGCGAGGCGGGTGCGGAGGATCATCCCTGCGGTGTGCGTGATGACGCTCGCAACTCTCGTGCTCGGCAGCCTTTGGCTCTCCCCCGCTGCCTGGATCGATCTCGCCGCATCGGCGCTCGCGCAGACGGCGATGCTGGCCAATGTCTGGTATTGGCGCACCATCAACTATTTCAACACCGCAGCGGAATTGAAACCGTTCCTCCACATGTGGTCGCTCGCGGTCGAGGAGCAATTTTACCTCGTCTATCCCTTTCTCCTCGTCTTTCTAGGGAGGTATTCCCGCCGCACGATGTTCTTCGTGCTCTCCGCTCTCGCTGCCATGTCCTTCGTGCTGGCCCAGGGTTTTCTCACGACCCGCGCTTCCGCCGTCTACTATCTCCTTCCGTTCCGCGCCTGGGAGCTTCTCCTCGGGGGGATCGTCAGCCTGCTTCCCCGCCATCGATTCACGCGGTGGAATGAAGTGGAAGTGGCGATCGGTTCGGCAATGGTGCTCGGCCCGGCCCTCCTCTACGACGCCCAGACCCCGTTCCCCGGCTTGAACGCGTTGCCCCCCTGTGTCGGGGCGGCGCTGATCATCCATGGCGGTCGTTCCGGGACCACGCTCATCGGTCGCCTCCTCTCTTCGCGTCCGATGGTGGGGATTGGGCTCCTCTCTTATTCGATTTATCTCTGGCATTGGCCGCTGCTTGCGTTGGCCAGAAATCTCCTCGGCATCCGACTGCCTTGGCCGATCGCCGCTGGACTGATACTCATGGGTCTGGGGGCAGCGGCGCTGTCTTGGCGATGGGTCGAAGAGCCGATTCGTCGAGGAGCATCGTTCAATTCCCAGCGATTCTCGGCGAGGCTGTTCGTGGCGACGTCAGCTGTGGTCCTGATGGTGTCGTGCGCGATCGTTGCCGCACGGGGTGTGCCGGGCCGGTTCACGCCGAGAACGCTCGGATACTTCGCAGCCCGAACCGATGCCCCGTTCCGCCATCAGGTGTCGGTCGATGCTGCCGAGCGGGGCGAATTTCCAAGCTTCGGCATGAGCGAAGCGCGCGACACCGTGATGGTGTGGGGCGACAGTCACGCGATGATGATCGTTCCGGGAGTGGATGCCGCCTCCAGGACCCTTGGGATAAGTGGCATTCAAGCGACGTACAGCGACACCCCACCCCTGCTCGATTTTGTGGTCCACGGCAGCCAGTACGGGCTCGGGGCCGAGGGGCCGCGCTTGAGCCGTGCCGTCGTGAAGACGATTCTCGATCGGCCCGTTCGTCTTGTCGTCATTGGGGCCCATTGGGAGAACTATGCCGACCGCAGCGACTTTGAGCGGTGCCTCCGGGAGACAGTCGATGCCATCACGTCGGCAGGAATCCCGGTGTGTCTCATGCTCGATGTGCCGTCGTTCTCCACGCCCGTGCCAGAGGCCCTGGCGAGGAGGGCGATCTTCGGTCTCCCAACCGCCGATCTCGTGGTATCCGAGCGTGAGTACCAGATCCAAAATCGACTCGTCAACGCCATCATCCGCCGCGTTGCCGAGAACCGGGCCGTCATCCTCGACCCTCGCGAGATCATGACCGACTCCAGCGGGAATTGGGTGGCAGAACTCGGCGGCGAAGCCCTCTACGAGGACTCCTCCCATCTCTCCGGTGCGGGGGGGCAGCGTCTGGCACCTCTTTTCGAGAGGCTGTTTCAGGAACTTGGGCTCGGTATTCCCGGCCAACCCTAAACGGTGCCGGATCGGCCAGACCATCCTGCGGCGGCCGCTGCTTCAGAGAAACCTTCGAGGCGAGAAGGGGGCCGGGTCGAGGTGGGGGGGCAGGCCCTCCATCAGCTCGGCGACGAGCCTCCCGGTCGCCGTTGCCAGGCTCATTCCCAGCATGTTGTGGCCGGTGGCGAGGAAGGCGTTGGAGAGCCTTGGCGTCGGCCCGATGATCGGCAGGCTGTCCCAGGTCATCGGTCGCCAGCCGTACCAGGTCTGCTCCGGCCCGGCACCAGAGGGGGCGACGAGATAGGGCTTGGCCGAGTCGTGCAACTGCCGGATGCGTTTGGCGGGGATCGAGGTGTCGTAGCCGGCAAACTCCATCATCGAGCCGAGCCGGTAGCCATCGGCAAACGGCGAGACGCCGATGCGGTGCTCGGGAAAGAGCATCGGATGGCGCGGGCAGGGATCGGGGCGGTGCATCGTCACCGAATAGCCCTTCCCCTGCTCGATCGGGATCGGGCATTCGAGCTCCTTGGCCATCCGCGGGCTCCAGGCGCCGAGGGCAAACACGTAGCGATCGGCGGCGAGCGACCCTTGCGAGGTGGCAAGCGCCGTCACTTTGCCCCCCGACCGCTCCACCCCCTCGAGCCGGCAGTGCTCGATAAAGCGGACGCCGTGCGTAACGAGCCGCTGCGACCAGCTCGCCATCAGCCGATCGGGGCGGAGCGCGGCATCGCCGGGGTAGTGATAGGCGCCGGCGAGGCCTGATTTCAAGCCCGGATCGAAGGCCGGCAGGGCCGCGCCATCGAGGCGCACCGCGGGGACGCCGAAATGGTCGGAGAGGAGCTTGTCGGTCTCCGCGAAGGAACGCATCCCCCGATCGGTCCGCAGGACATAGAGGAGCCCTGTCTCCTGCCACTGGCAGTCGAGCCCCTCATCGCGAACCAGTCGCCGGTACTCGGCGATCGAGGCGTCGAGGATCCCCTTGAGGTGGACGCCAACTTCGAGGACCTGCTTGTGGGTGCAGCGACGGGCGAACTGCCACATCCATTTGAAAAGGGCCGGATCGAGCCGCGGCTTGACCCGGAATGGAGCGTTAGGAGTGAACAGCGACTTGAACGCCACACCGAAGGCGCCTGGTTCGGTGAGCGGGAGGACATGGCTCGGGCAGATGTAGCCGCAGTTGCCGCCGGAGCAGGCGGCGCCGATCGTCCCCTGATCGATCACCGTCACCCTCGAGCCCGCCGCAGTGAGGTAGTGGGCGCAGGCCACGCCGATCACGCCAGCCCCGACGACGATCACGTCGGGGCGGGAGGGGGCGTGTCGGTCAGTCATCGGGGCGGAGGCGTCGTCGCGAGTCATGATGTCGTCCCGAGGACGATCCCCGCGGCAAACGGATCGCCGGGCTGGCGAATGAGGGTAGCCTCATTGCAAACATAGGCGCGTCCGCGGATCGTGGGGATGATCGCGCCGCCCCACCCGTGCCGGTAGCTGGCCGTGAAACGGCTGCCGATGATGCTCTCCTGCACCCACGGTTCCCCCGGTGTGAGCTTGCCGTCGGCCGCGAGGCAGGCGATTTTGGCGCTCGTGCCGGTGCCGCAGGGGGAGCGGTCAAAGGCCCCCCCGGGGCAGAGAACGAAATTGCGGCTGTCGGCATCGGCGGCCCCCGGCGGCCCGAAAAACTCGATGTGATCGATCTCCGCGCCGTCGGCACCGGTGATCCCCTGCCCGACAAGCCCACGGCGGACGGCCTCGGCGGCAGCCGTGAGCCGGGCGATGTTGCCGGGAACAAGCTCGCAGGGGGCGCTCGACACGAGGAAAAACCAGTTTCCCCCCCAGGCGACGTCGCCGACGAGGCTCCCGAGCCCCTCGACGTCGAGGCTCACCCCGGCCCGGTGGCGCCAGGAGGGGACATTGTCGATCGCCACCTCGTGGGGATCCAGCAGCTCGATCCCGACGGTGCCGACGGGGGTCTCGAGGCGGTGGCGGCCGGGGCCGATCCGCCCCAGATGCGCAAGCGTCACCGCGACGCCGATCGTCCCGTGGCCGCACATCCCGAGGTAGCCCGAGTTGTTGAAGAAGATCACGGCGGCGGCAGAGGTGCGGTCGACAGGTTCCACGAGGAGCGCTCCGACGAGCGCGTCGGAGCCACGCGGCTCGAGGATCACGCTGCGGCGGAAGTCGTCGTGCGCTGCGCGGAAGCGCTCGAGTCTATCGGCGAGGGGTCCGCGGCCGAGATCGGGACCACCGTCGATGACAACGCGCGTCGGCTCCCCCTCGGTGTGTGAATCGACGACATGAATCGCCTCGTGGCGGCCGTTCATCCCCGTGCTCCCGGCCAGGCCTTCCACCATTCCCGAAACAATCTCCACTGCGCATGCGTGTGGGCCTGCTGCGTCGGGGAGAGGGTGTCGCTGGGGTTGATGTGATGCTCGTACGCGGCGTGCCCCTCGAGCACCATCAGCGCCTTATAGTGGAGGACGAGATCGGGTCCTTCGTCGAAGGTGGAGAGGACGCGGAGGGCCTCGTCGAGCTCGAGGGCGAGGCGGCGGGCCTCGACGTCGCCGCCGGCCGCGCGCTGGCACAGCGCCACCAGCCGCAGCACCGGCCCCGGCAGCGCATTGCCGATCCCGGTGATCGCGCCGACAGCGCCGCAGCGGACGAAGCCGTGGAAGACCTGCGTGTCGACACCGACCATGAGGGCGAGGTCGGGATCACCGGAGGTGATGAACTCGGCAGCGTAGCTCAACGATTCGGCGCCACCGAATTCCTTGAATCCGACGAGGTTCTTATGGTTCCTTCGTAGGTCGGCGAACAGCTCGGCGCGGGTCTGGAAGCCGTAGTAGGGGCTGTTGTAAATCACGGCGGGGAGATCGCCGCTGGCCGTGAGCACCTCCTCGAAATGGGCCTTCTGCGCCGCAGGCGCGCTGCCGCGCGAGAGGAGGCGCGGGATGACCATCAAGCCCGCGGCCCCGACCTTGCGGGCGTGGGCCGCATGGGCAGCAGCGGCCCGCGGGCTCTGGGCGCCGGTGCCGACGACGACCGGTACCCCCGCCTCGACGAGGAGCCGGACGCCGGTCTGCCGCTCCTCGTCGGTCAGCAGCGGCCAGTCCCCCATAGAGCCGCAGTAGACGACCGCACTCATCCCCGCGGCGACGAGCCTCTGCGCGGTGCGCACGAGCTCCTCGTGGTCGAGCGAGCGATCGGCCCGGCAGGGGGTCATGAGTGCCGGCATGCAACCGCGGAAG
>CAMBFA010000181.1 GCA_945865325.1 Candidatus Kuenenia stuttgartensis | reverse complement strand
CAGCTACCTCTACGCCCGCCTCTTCCCGGTGCGGGAGCCGCGATCGTTCGAGGACTGGGTCTGCAACCGCTTCGGCCGGCGGCTGTACGAAATCTTCTTCAAGACCTACACCGAGAAGGTGTGGGGAATGAAGGGCCGGGAGATCTCCGCCGACTGGGCGGCCCAGCGGATCCGCGGGCTGTCGCTCTCCCGGGCGATCTGGAACGCCCTGATCCCGTACTCCCCGGCGAAGCGGAAGCCCGCCAACCGCCCCAACCAGATCACGTCGCTCATCGACGCCTTCCGCTATCCGCGGCTCGGCCCAGGGATGATGTGGGAGGAGGCGGCCCGGAGAACGAAGGCCGATGGCGGCACGATCCTCATGGGCCGCCGTGCGACTTCCGTCGAGCGGCTTCCCGCGGGCGCCAAGCGCGCTTTCAGAGTGCATGTCACCGCTGCCGACGGGAGCCGTTCCACAATCGACGCCGATCATGTCATCTCGTCGGCACCGCTCCGCGAGCTTGTCGGCGCCATCGAGCCCCAGCCACCTGCGGCCGTCCACACCGCCGCCGCGGGGCTCCGCTACCGCGACTTCCTCACCGTCGCGCTCATTGTCCGCCCCACCAAGCCCTTCGACGACAACTGGATCTACATCCACGACCCCGGCGTGAAGGTGGGGCGCGTGCAGAACTTCGGCAGCTGGTCGCCGGAGCTCGTTCCCGATCCGAGCCTGGCCTGCTACGGCCTCGAATACTTCTGCTTCGAGGGGGACGGGCTGTGGACGTCGACCGATGCCGACCTCGTCCGCCTGGCGACGAGCGAACTGGTGCGCCTCGGGCTCGTTTGCGAGGGGGATATCCTCGACGGCCATGTCGTCCGGCAGCCGAAGGCTTATCCGGTCTATGACGACGGCTATGCCGACCATGTAGAGACGATCCGCGCGTGGCTGGCGGGGAGTTTTCCGGGCCTCCACCTCGTCGGCCGCAACGGCATGCACAAGTACAATAACCAGGACCACTCGATGATGACCGCGATGCTCGTCGCCCGGAACATCCTCGCCGGCCGCGCGGAGTGCGATCCGTGGTTGGTCAACGAAGATGCCGAATACCACGAAGCGGGCGCCCGCGGCGGCAACGGCTCGGCCAGCGGCCTCAGGCTTGTCCCCACGGCACGGCGCTGACCATCGCTCGTCGGCGGCCCGTCGTAGGATCCGGTCGAGCACGCATCAAAAGACTGTTCACGGGGATTGCCATGCCCACAAACCCTGCCGAGCGCGACGACTCCGGCCCTTCGATCTCGGTCGTCATTCCCTGCTCCAACGCCGCCCCCTTCCTGCGCGCGACGATCGAATCGATCCTCGGGCAGACGCAGCCGGTCCTCGAGGTGATCGTCGTCGACGACGGCTCGACGGATGATTCCGCCAGGATCGCGGAATCGTTCGGGCCGCCGGTACGCGTCATCCGCCAGCCCAATCAGGGGGAGTCGGCGGCCCGCAACCGGGGGATCGAGGCGGCAGCGGGAGAGTGGGTGGCGTTTCTCGATGCCGACGATCTCTGGCTGCCGACGAAGGTCGAGCTTCAAGCAGAGGCGATCCGCTCGGCTCCGGCCGATGTCGTCTGCGTGACCGGAGACTTTCTTCTCTTCGGGGAAGGGGAGGAGGAACGACGCTGCTCCCCTCCCGCGCGCTACGATGCCCCCCATCCGCTGCGGGAGATGCTCGTCGGCTTCACCGTCCACATCGATTGTGCCGTCGTCCGCCGTGCCGCCGCCCTCCGCACCCCCTTCCCGGAGTCGATCCACCACGCCGAGGACGTGATCTTCTTCGTCCTCCTCAGGTCGCAGGGGAGATTCCTCCGAGTACCTGAGCCGCTCGCCCGTTACCGCCGCCACGGCCCGCAGCAGAGCCAGGAGCCGGGCCACATGCTGCGCACGGCGACAAGCCGCCTCGCATGGTTCCTCGCCAACCGAGCCCTCTTTGCCGACGGCGACGAGGCGGTGATCCGCACGACGCTTGTCACCCGTCATCTCGTCGACCACGAGCAGGCCATTCGGGACGGGGACGCCAAGCGCGCGGCCGAGATCGCGGCAGGGCTCGTGGAATTGGCCGGGCCGATGCGTCAACTTCTCCCCGCCACACTCGCCCCACCCCGGCAGCGCTGGTGGCTGTGGATAAAGTGCCGGCCCGACCGCACGAGGCGGGCGTGAGTGCGTAGCGCTCGAGAAAACCGGAGGTTTTCCAAGTGGACCGGTTTTCGCGTCTGCCCCGCTGCCGGTCAGCGCGATGCGTCGGGGAGCTTGGCGGCGGCCCGCAGGCCGTCGAGACGCCTCACCCCCCACGACTCGAGGTCGTTGCGGCTGGGATCGCCGGCCAATCGACCGATCAATGTTTCGAGGAAAGCCTCCGCCTGCTTGGCCTTTCCCCGCTGAAGGTAGAAGTCGACGGTGTGCCCCGCCGGGGCGATGTCGGCCCCGCTCGCCGCGACCGCTGCGAGGAAATCTCGCTCGGCGTCGTCGAGCCTGCCGACGGTCACCGCTCCGCGCGCTGCGAGGAGCTTTTTTGCCCCCTCCGGCACCGCCTCGATCCCCCGGGCGATCACCCCCTCGGCCGCATCCTTATTCCCTCCGGCCACCTCAAAACGCGCCAGCCACAGCCAGGCGTCCGGAGAGTCCGGCGCCGTTTGGGTCGCGCGGAGAAAAAGCTCGCCGGCCTGTTCGCGCCGGCCGCAGCGACCACACAGCCGCCCCAGCCAAAGGAGCGTGTCGACATCGGCTTTTTCCACGTCGATGGCGCGCAGCGACCGCTCGGCCGCACCCTCGAGATCCCCTTCCCGCATCTCGGCCTCGATGCTCGTCCGCACCGCCCCGCCCAACCCGGCCGGTGCGACGGTTGCCTGGAGGAGGCTGGCCTCGGCGAACCGGCCAGCCTTTGTGAGCGTTTCGATCAGGTCGCGCGTCAGCGGGGCATTTTCAGGGCCGAAGGCCCGGGCCTGCTTCATCTGATCGATCGCGGTGGAGAAGTCATTGCCGACAAGCGCGATCTCGCCGGCAAGGACAGCAATCGCCTGCCAGGTGGATCTATCGTTGGCGGCTTCGACGAGTCGCTGCGAGGCACTCCGCAGCAGACCGGCTTCCTTCGCCGGCAACCGAAAAGGGGCCGACGGAGTGACCACGGCGCCTGGCTCCCCGGCGCGGGCCTCGGCCACGAGGGCCACAGCACGAGCCACCCGGCTCCGGGGCGTGTCGGGGCCATCGAGCTTCGCAACCTCTGCGGCCGCGGCGGCGGCCTCGGCGACAACAGCGGCTTTCTCCGCGGCGGCCGCGGCAGCCTCAGCGGAGGAAGGGGTCTCTCCCGCAGCCGCCCAGGGCCCATCGACACGCGCTTTCCTGGCTGCCAGCAGGGCCAGGCCGAGCGGCGGACGGAAGTCGTCCGGCATCACCTTCGCCCCACGTCGCCACAGCGAGCCCGATTCTTCGAGCCAATCGGCTTCGGCGGCCATGCCGGCGAGCGCCTGAAAGACTTCGAGAGCGTCGGTGGCATCGGGAATGTTCTCGGCCAGCACGGCGATCTGCTCGAGCCACACCCGGTCGTCTCCGACCGCAGCGGCACGCTCGGCATCAGCAAGCGCCAGAAGCACGATCGGCTGGGCGCGCGTGGCCTCCGGCATCCGGGCAAAAGCCTCCCGCACGCCGTCGATCCCTTCGAGCTTGGAAAGCCACGTCAGCCGCCGCGCCTGGAGCTGATGGAGCTCGGCGTTCTCACTCAGAAAGGGATCGAGGATCGCGAGGGCAGCGGCGATATCTCCACCAGCGGCGAGGAGGTCGGCCCGAGGCAGGGCGAGCTGCCACCGTTCTTCCCAGGGCATGGCTTCAAGCTCCGCCAGAAGCGTCTCAGCGGCGCTCCATTCACGCTTCGCCGCGGGCTGCGTCCGCTCCACCGCCACGATCGTGGAGAGTGCGAAGAGGAGCGCTCGTTTGCGCTGAGACCTCGCGACACCGCCGCCCACTCCCCCGTCAGCGTCGCCATCTTCGTCCGCCTCGGCTGATTCCCCCACCCGACGCTCGAGCATCCGGACCGACGCGAGCGCGGCTTCGGTTCGGCCGAGCTCGAGTTGGGCCGCCGCGATCCCCGCCAGGATGAAGTTCGGGGTGGCTACGGGCTTTGCGTACCGCTGGAGCAGAGCCAGGCGGAGGTCGTTGTCGCGAAGCTGCTGGTGGCAGATGGCCAGCAGGATGTCGATCCGGAGCTTCGAGTTTTCTGGCACCAGCGCCCGGCTCCGGCCGAGGAGGCTCTCCGCCCGATACCACTGATGCTGCTCGACGAGCAGCCGCGCTTCGAGAAGCACCAGGGCCGGATGATCGGCGGCGCGTTGCGTCCGGGCGTCGTCGAGCGCCTGCTTGAAAGGGGCGAGCGAGTCGGGGGTGAGCTTCATGGCCGACACAAACGACAAAAACCGCGGTTCATCGGCATACTTCGAGAACCCCTTGGCGAGGAGCTCGAGGGTCTCGCTCTCCGTGCCATGGCGCTGGAAGTGCGACAGGGCGGCGAGGAAGATTCCCTTGTGGTCGGGAAACTGTGTCCGCGCTGTCAGGAAGGCGGCGGTGGCGGCGGCCGGACTGCCACCACTGGCCTTGATCTGGGCGTCGGCGAGGATCGCCGACGCATCCGTCGGATCGACCTCCGCCGCGCGAGCGGCCGCAGCACGGGCCGCCGGCATGTCCTTGGCCGCGGCCTTCATCCGGGAGTACGCCAGCAACACCTTGACACTGTCCGGATGGAGCTCGTGGGCCCGCTCGAGCACGACATCGGCCGCTGCCGGGGCGCGGAGCCGCTCGCGGAGGAGGTTGGCCAGAAGGAGAAAGGCCTCGGCGTCGGCGGGAGGAGGAGCTCCGGCTGCTTGGGCTGTCCCGGACTCAGCGAACGCTTGCTCTCCGAGATTGAAGCCGATGAGTCGGGCGAGGATCGGGGCAGCCCGATCGAAGTCACCACTCTCCGCCCAGCTCTTCGCGAGGAGGAGATCGATGGCAGCGGCCTCGTCGGTCGATGTCCCACGTTCGATTGCCTCACGGACGATGAGGAGGTGCTCGCGGGCCTCGATCGGATTCCCCGTGGCGAGTTTGAGTTCGCCGAGCCGGCGTCGCAATTCGACACTCTCGGGGCGCTGCCGCACCGCCACCTCGGCAGCGTCGAAGGCCGCCGCCACATCATCGCCACTCGGCCTGGGGCGGGCGGCCCGACGAAGGAGCAGGAGGGCATACGCCTCGAGGGCATCGGGGTTCGGAGTCGGCCCAGCGGCATCGAGGTAGGCCCAGTAAAGCTCGATCGCCCCGTCGTCGTCCCCATCGACGGCTGCCTGCCTCGCTGCGTCGAGTTTGGTGGCTGCGTAGGAGGCCATCCCGGCCGACCACCGACGAACAACCACCGGCACGACCAGAGCGAGGGCGCCAAAGCAGGCGACGAGGAGGATCCAGGGCAGGTAACGCTTCATGGGGAGAACACTCTTGCGCCGGTCAATCGTACGCTGACCCGGCCCGGGGCCGGGTGTGCCAGGTGAGATCTCATGGGGCCGCTCCGCCGGCGACATCCGCCAGAATACGCTCAAGACGATCGGCGAACAAAACGCACGCATCGGCAGGCACGTCGCGGGCGACGCGCTTTGCGGCGCGTCTGCCGATTGCCTCCCATTCGTGCCGACGCAGCCAAGCTCGTTCGAAGGCCGCGTCGAAGTCTTCTTCGGTGGCCGCGCCGGCGACAAAGCCCTCCACCCCGTCGTCGACCAGTTCCCGCGCCCCTCCGGCGGCAGCGACAATCGGCGGCCGGCCGCAGCGCATGGCTTCGACCTGCGCCAGCGACAGCCCCTCCGACCGCGATGGGAGCAGGAGGGCGTGATGATCCCGCCAAACGGCAGTGATGTCAGAGACCTGCCCGTGGAACCGGACGTTTGCAAGCCCAAGGAACCGAGCCATGTCGCGGAGCCCCTGTTCCATCGGCCCTTCGCCGTAGAAATCGACGTCGAGCGGGCGGCCACGCCATTGGTCGCAGGCGAGGACGTTGAGCAAAACATCCTGCCCCTTCTCCCTCGGCCACATCCGCCCGACGCAGGCCAGCCGGAGCCGACCGTCGACCGGGTCCGGCCAGGGGAGTGGCCCGTCGGTGGTCACGAGCGTGGGATTGCGGACCACCTCGGCCCGATCGAGCGCCATCGCGAGTTGTTGCTCGGTGATCCGCCGATTGTGCTCCGAGACGAAGTACACCCGTCGGGCGCCGCGGTAGGCGTTGGCGTACACCCTCCGCAGGCTGTCGTGGGGCCAGTCGGTCTCCGACGACTTCTGACAGATGATCACGTACGGCACCCGCGCTGCCCGACAGATGTCCGGGAGATTGACCGGGCAGATCCCGTCGTAGGAGCCTCCCTGGGAAATGACCGCCAGGTCGGCCCGGCACAAACGCAGCTTCAGCGACAGCCAGAGGTTGCGCGCATGGAAGGCCGGGCCCGCGAAGCGCGGAAGAAACCGGTAGACCGCATCGGGCAACGCCTCCTCGAGTCCGCCGACGCGGAAGCCGCCGAGGCTGACTCCCGCCCGCCGCAGCGCCTCCCACCGCGGATGGAGCGGTCCCCAGGGCCACGGGCGGCTGCGGGCCGCGCGGACATGGAAGCCCCTGCGCTCCAGGGCGAGTGCCGCACCGCTCCACAGTTCCTCGCTCCCGCCCCAGAGGAGCGGGCAGGAGGTGAGAAACACCACCCGCCCCCGCGGCAGATCATCTCGCTTCGAGGGGGGACGGGCCGTATCGTTCATGGACGCCACGCGAACCGGAGTCTTGGTCACCAAGCGAGAAAGACACGAATCCGTCAGTCCACCATATTCACCCGTGGAAGTTCCACAGGACTGCACGGGAGGGCAGCATAGCGCCAGTTTCCAGAGGGACATGCCAGCCCCTACGAGGGGCCATCCGGCCGTCATCCGGCATTCCCGTTGCCCACTCGCCCCGGGCATTCACAGCCCCGGGGGATCATCGCGCGGAGGGGAGGATCGATCGGCACGTCTCGGCAAGCTGCGCCGCGGCCAGCGCGTGCATCTCCGGGCTCGGATAATACCGGTTGGTGAGCACCCCTTCCTCCAGAACGGTGCCGGGGAGAGGCTCCGCCGCCGGCCAGAGTCGCTGCGGCAGCCCCGCCGACGAGACACACTCCACGACGGCTTCGGCATGCGTCCGGATCTGGTCGAGCATGACGTCGTCGACAAGCTGCGGATGGGCGTTGAGGATCCCGTGGAGCTTCCGGTCGTTGATGGCGTAGCGGGGCGGCCGCTTCGACAGCCAGAGGAGGATCGTCGGCGCGCGGATGCCCTCCAACAGGCGGTTCATGTTCCTGACGTAGTTTTGTCGTGTCTCTTCGACGACACGCCGCACCGTCGCCGGATCGCTGGATTCCATCAGCAGGCGCAGAAACTCTTCGAAGCGCATTGGGCTTGCGTCGGAGCGTCGGACACCGAAGGCCCCGCGCGTCGGATCGCACTCGAAGAGCGAATTGCTCTCGCTTCGGGCCGCGAGCACCTGGACGACGACAGCCTCCGCCCCGTCGAGCCACTCGCGCCATCCTCCGCGCAGGAAGGTCGAGGGCCCGGCCCCCGCCACACCCGCATTGAGGACCTGCATCCCCAGCCTCCGCGACAACAGCTCCGGAAAAGGCTCCCGGCAAAATCTGCCGAACGTCGGAGCCGCGCCGAGACATGCGATGTACGGGCGCGTCCGGTCGACCGGGGGCCCCCGCAGCTTGACGGCCTTATCGAAGGGGCAGTCCCAGAGGGCGTAATCGAGATGCGGGGCGTCAAAACGCTGGTAGTCACTCCCCATCGAATCGGCTCCTGCCCAGACCATCCTGCCTCATCGGCGACGCGGGCGTCACGCTTTCGGCTTCAAGACCATCCATGACGAATCGGCATAGGTGGTGAGGG
>CAMBFA010000180.1 GCA_945865325.1 Candidatus Kuenenia stuttgartensis | reverse complement strand
ACCTGCGCCACTTCGTCCATTCGCAGGCTCGTCTTCACCTCACCGGCACTCGTGTCTTCGAGGACGACCAGCGGCGTTCCCTTGGCGACGAACGACTCCTGCTCCACCTTGTCATCCACCACCATGCCATCGACCGGCGCCGTGATCGTCGTCCGGGCCAGATCGAGACTTGCTCGTTCGAGCATTGTCGACGCGAGCTGCTGAGCCTCCTCGAGGCGGTTGCGGCGCTTCTGGAGGACGCGCCGCTGCCCCTGGAGATTCGAGAGCGTGTTCGTGGTGGTCAGCTCTTCGCGAGCCGCCTGATCGGCCGCCGACTCGGTGACGATCCTCCCCTGGGCAAGGGTGTCGAGCCGATTTGCCTCGCGCTTCGCGATCTCCAACTGCCGCTTGCCGAGCTCGACCGAGTTGGCGTTTTGAGTCAGCTCCTCGTCGATCTCGTCGATCGTCAGCACGGCCTGTTGGAGCTCGCGCTCGAGGCGGGAAACGTCGAGCTCGTAATCCCGCGGATCGATGCGGAAGAGCACGGTGCCCTTGGTGACGAATTGCCCCGCCTTGCAGGCTGGCGACTTCTCCGCGATACGCCCACCGACCTCCGCGGCGAGCGTTACCTCCCGGAGCGGCACGACCACCCCATCGGCCTCGATTTCGAAGCCGTGGTCGACGGCTGTCGCCGCCACCGTCCGCACTTCGAGGGCCACAGGCGCCTCGACGGCCTTTCGTTCCGGCGGAGGCTGGCTCCCCATCCAGAAGAATGCCATCAGGGCCGCGGCCAGGATGGCCAGCGGGGCGATGAGTCGGAAGCCGTGACGGAGGAGGTCATTCATGGGGCCAATTGTAGCCCCTCCCCCCGCCCCGCGGAGGATCACTTCTGCGTGCCCGCCCCGGCTGGCGCCGCGATCAACTCTCCTTGCATCGCCATCCAGTGCCCCGGGAAAGTGCACAAAAAGGGATACCGGCCTGGCTCCTCGGGCACCCGGAACCAGATCACCATCTTTCCGGCCGGAGGGGTGATGTCGGTCCAGGCCAGACAATCCTCGGTCTCCGGCACATACTGCCGCGCCGCGGCCTCCGGATCGGTCACCAGCGCATTCACCGCCGCCCCCACCCGGGAGAGCGTCCCCGGCTTGAGCAGCGCCCAGTTGTGGGGCACCGTGTCGGGGTTGGTGAAGGTGAGCTCCACGAGATCACCG
Source organism: Candidatus Kuenenia stuttgartensis (assembly GCA_945865325.1). Taxonomy (GTDB): domain Bacteria; phylum Planctomycetota; class Planctomycetia; order Pirellulales; family UBA1268; genus QWOP01. The sequence goes on along the minus strand of CAMBFA010000180.1, from coordinate 7,045 downwards.
GCCCGGACGTCGAGCCGGCGGGGGATGAAGGAGAGATTCGGGCCGACCGCCACCTCGACCTTCGCAGTCACCTCCTTGGAGGGGACGGCGAAGGGATTGGGCTTCGTATTGAGGGCCCGCGCGGTGTCACCGACCAGCGGGTGGGGACGGAGCGGGAGCGTCCGCTCCTGCGCCCCCGGCATCGGGCCATCGAGACGGTTGGCGGTGATGACGAGATCATGCTCCACGCCAGCCCCCGTTGCCACCAGGAGATGGAGCTGGTCGACCGGCTGGATCTCCGGGATCTCGAGGAACAGCGACCTCCCGCCGCTGAGCACCTGGACGGCGGTGATCGGCAGATGGTCGTGGCCACGGAGCCCTTCGTGCTGCGTCGAATATTCGTCTGACCCATAGCCGCCGCCGTAGCGGTAGTTCCAGATTTGAGCGAAGTGACGGGTGGGATCCGCTGCCACCGCCGGATCGACCGGCTCGGCAAAGTCAACCCGTACGCCGTTGTCGTGGAGATGGAAGCCGATCGGCTGCTGGAGACTTTTCCCGGTGTAGCGGACGCGCTGGAGGCAGCCGTCAGCGGGCGTGTAGGTGCCCCAGCCGGCCATACCACTGACATACAGCGCCCCATCGCGGTCGTTGAACTTCCCCCGATGCGAGCCCGAGCGGAACGACACCGGCAGCGGCACGATCGCCCCCTGCTGTTGCCCGGCCACCTCGTCGCGGAGAAGCACCATCGCCGTCCCCGCGCCGAACGACAGGTGAACGAGCTGCCCACCGAGCGGCCCCATCGCCCCTTCCGGCACCCACACCTGGCCGCCGCAGTTGTTGTCGATGCCGCGCGGCAAATAGACCAGCGGCAGATCGGGCACATGGCCGTCGCGCGGCCCGCCGTGGCCGAAGTGGAGCGGCGGCTCGCCCGATCTAGGCCGCCCCGGGGGCACAGCGCCGACGAGGCTCGCCGGCACCCAGTCTCCTTCGCTCGATCCGGCCGTGATCGTGCCATCGGGACAGATACCGACGCCGTCGGAATTCCGTAGCCCGGTGGCGAGCAGCTCGGCTGTTTTTCCATCAGCCGAGATCCGCACAAGCCCCTGCGCACTGCAGGCTGTGATGAAGCGGCCTTGCGAATCGCGAACGAGGCCGCAGGTGTAGTCGTGGCCACCGGCCGATGCCGCGTAGGCACGGGAGAAACAGTCGTAGCGATCGGCCTCGCCGTCGGCATTGGTGTCGATGAGCTTCGTGATCTGGTCACGCCCGAGGACATGGATGACCCCGTCGACGACCGCCATCCCGAGCGGATGATGGAGCCCGGACGCGATCCGCCGCCACGCCAGCCGACGGGGCTGGCCATCGGCGCCAGGATCGATCGGCTTGGCCCGCCAGACATCTCCCTGCATCGAGCAGACGACGATATCTCCGTCGGGGAGAAAGTCGTGATCGCCGCAGAACACAAGCGCCTTCCAGGGGTTTTCGACCGGCAACTCGAAGGTGTCGACGGCCCACGGCACTTGCTTGCCACGGACGATGTTCGTCTTGATCGACTCCGGCCACTGTGGCGAGCCGCCATCGAGGAGCCCTTTGAGCGGATGGGTGTCGACGGGGCCGACGACGCGCTCGAACGCGCCATCCTTCACGCTCGGCACGTCGAGTACGCGCATCCCGTCGACGGTGTAGAGGAAACCGATCTCGGTCCCCCGGCGGACGAATCCCTCGTAGGCAAACTTCCCCACCGGTACGGCCGGAAGGGTTGCCGAGTCCGGCAGCGGCAGCTGGGTGCCCCCCGGGCTGAGGCCGCCGAGAAAGCCGTAGCGAGTATCAGAGAGACCGAGGAACTTTCCCTGCCAGGCGACGGGGTAGGTGAAGGTATCGGGATCGAAACAGACATTGAGACCACCCCCGAGTTGGACGCAGACCCCGCGCACGATCGTCTTCCCGAAGGCGTGGAGGACGCCGGCCTGGACCGATCCGAGGACCGTGTCGTTCCAGCGGCCATCGCGCCAGGTCTCCTCATTCTGATTCCCCCAGTGGCCGAGCGTGCCGCCGTCGAGGCCTGGATATTGGGGGAGGAGCGGCGGCGTGGGGCAGATGGCGCGGAACCATCGCGCCTCCTTGGCGTAGAAGTCGTACTGCCGGTCGCGGTTGACCGCCAACTGCCAATCGGGAAACGCCTCGGCCGAGAGCGGCGCCCGCTCGGGCTCGAAGGCCGCGGGGAGGGTGGGGTGGGCGGCGGCCACCACCGCGGCAACAGTCGCCGCCGGCAGGTCGGCATGCCGGCCGAGGTCGGCAAGGAAACGGACGAGATCGCGCCGGTCGCGCGGATGGAGCGACTGCATCAGCCCGTCGGGCATCATGCTGCCACTCTCCTCGACGATGTCGATGTCGGCCTTCGCAAGCGTCTCGCGGGCCCCTGATGCCGGGTCGCGAAGCACCAGTGATGCGTCGTCCTCACGCTCCCTGTATCCGCGCCGGCTCGCCCCATCGGCCGTGACCACCGTCACAGTCCGGAACTCGGGCTGAACGACATGCTGCGGCCAGAGCAGCGACTCGGCGATCTGGTCGTGGGTCTTTTCAACCCCGACCTTCGACAGCGCCGGGCCGACGTTCCCGCCATGCTCCCCCACCTTGTGGCAGGAGACGCAGGCGAGTGTGTGCCGGGTGAAGACGCGGGCACCGTTGGCGGCACTCGCCCCCTCTCCCCTGGCCTCGGCCGCCAGCGCCGCCACGACCGTGGGGTCGTGCGGTGGCACACCCGCCGCCGCCCCCTTCGGTGCTGCGGCGGGAGCCTCCCACGTCTTCATGCCAGGAAGCGCCCCGGGATCCTTGCCATCGAGCTTCGCGGCCACCCACTCAAGCCCGACGAGGTTGTCACGGAGCCGATCCTCGGCGTCGAGCTGGGTGTGGTTGAGGATTCCGAAGGGACCCGCAAAGCCACTCTCCTGCACGATCTTCAACAGCTCCATGTCCTGCTCCCCCGAGCCGATCGGGGCGATCTTCAGGCCACGGGCCTCGCCGTCGGCAAACATCCCGTTGAGGTTGAGCACCTGAAGATGGGGCTTCATCCGCGCAAGCATTTCGCGGAATCGCCCGGCATGGACATGGCCGTGATGCTGGTTGTAGACAATGCCGACATTCGTGATCGGAGCGTCGCCGGCACGCAGCGCTTCAATGATCTCGATCTGATTCTCCGGCTCACCGAACCAACCGCCATGGTTGTAGAGGCCGACGGTGCAGCCAATCTTTTGGGCGGCCTCGGCGATCGGCTGGATCCGCGCCGCTTCGGCCGCCACACGGGCCTTCTGCTCGTCGGCATTGGCCGTCGGGCCCCCGCCCCCGCTCACCCACAGGCTCGGCGTCATGCCGTGCCGCTCGAGGACTCCGAGAATCAGCTTCGCCTCGTCGTTGAGCTCGCCCGGAAACCACCAGGCGACAAGCTCGATCCCCTCCGCGGAAATAGCCCGCATCTCGTCGTCGAACTGCGGAATATGCTCCGCCCGGTAGTCGTAGGCGTATTTGACGATCCCCAGCCGCTTCATCATCGCCGCCCGATCGGCAGGAGATCGGGCCTCGTCATCGAACGGCACGATGCACCAGGCGACGAGATTGTCCCGGCGGAAGAGCTTCTCGGCAGGCACCAGCTCGTCGGCTCGCGTCACGGCAGGCGCGCCCACGGCCAGCGCGAGGAGAACAACGAAGAGACGAAACGATCGATGAACGCCGATCACGGAGAATCCCCCAAAGTGAAATGAGCCGGTCGATGCTGCCGCGGCTGACCGCGACAGTATGCCACAGCGACCGGCCGAATCGGCAGCTCAACCCATGGTAACGCCCCCCTTCGGGACGGGCATCGGAGGCGTGAACCGGAGTTCATCGTAGGGTTTTAAGCCGCTGGCGGACGAGGACCGGCAGATGCTTTACGGGCACCGAGCCGGAGGAGAGAACCGCCTCGTGGTAGCGGCCAAGCTCAAAATCCTCTCCCTGCTCGCGCTGGATCTCCTGCCGGAGCCGGTGGTGGGCGGTGCGGCCGGCGAAGTAGGTGGAAAGCTGCACGGAGCTCTGTTTAGCGCGAACAATCTTCAGCCGCGCCTCCCCTTCCGACTGGAAGGCGTCGTCGATGAGGAACTGGAGCGCCTTCTCGTCGCTCCAGTCCTCGCAGTGCATGCCATGGTCGAGGAGCGTATTGCAGACGGCCCGCAAGTAAAACTTCAGCTGCATCAACCGTAACGCTGGATCGCCGTCGCCGTAGCCCTGGTCGAGCATCATCTGTTCGGTGTAGACCGCCCAGCCCTCGATGAATGTCCCTGACTGGAGGATCCGGCGGATGAGCGACGGGCAGCGGTTCGACCACTCCAGCTGCACGTAATGCCCCGGATAGGCTTCGTGGATCGTGAGGATCCGGAGCATCTGTCGGTTGTATTCCTCGAGGAAGCTGTCGCGGCGGCGCTCGTCCCAAGAAGCGGGGGGGGGGCTGATTGCGTAGGTGCTCGGGCCTGTGGGATCGAGCGGCAGGGCATTTTCGAGATAGGCGGCGGAATTGCCGCGGCGAAACTCCGGCATCTCGAGGATCTGGCAGCGGTCGGGCTCGGGGAGGCCGACGATGTCGGCGGAGCGGATGAAGCTCTTAAGCCCCGCCACCGTCTCCCGCGCATCGCGGACGAGCGTCTCCGGAGCGCCATGATCGCGGTTCACCGCGCCGATCACGAGCCGCACGAGCTCGCGCCGCCCGGCAGCGTCTTCCACTGGCAGCGGCCTGCCGGGGAAGTGCTTGTGCCACAGCTGCCGGGAGATGGCGACGAGATCCCGATGGACGCGTTCGAACTCCACCCGGGCCTCGGCGACGACACGCTCGGCATCCCACCCCATGTCGAGGACGAGCTCGAGCTTCATGGAGAACTTCTCTTTCCCGAGCCGCCACTGACCGCGGGCCCGGGGGAGAAGATCCTTTTCGAGGTGCTGCTGATGGCGTTCGAGGGCTGCCACGACCGGCTTGGCGGCCTCCCGCAAGCTCGGAAGCTGCGGAGAATCGCTGGCGAGCGAGAAGAGGTCCTTTTGGTAAAAGGCGATCGAGCCGCGGTTTTGCCCGATCGCCGTCTCGAGCATTGTCGGCGTCGGGTCGACCAGCGACACCTTGGCCGCCTCCACGACCGCCGGAATGAGCTTCATCCGCGCGATCGCATTTTCGATGTTTTTTTCTCTGGGCAGCGTCGACTGCGTGAGGAGCGAGTAGACGGAGTCGGTCGTGTAGGCGCCGTAGACCCGCGCATCCTGCTCGAATGGTCGCTCGTTTTCGGCAAGCCAGATGCTGCGGCGGAGATCGTCCCGGAGGATCTCGTAGTCGATCCGACCATCGATCGAGAGCTTCTCGAGCGCGTCGCCGCCGAAATCCCGCTCCAGCGCCGCAAGCTGGCGTTTCCAGTGATCGAGCCATCCGGCCCGCGCCTCAGGCGAGATGTCATCGAGGAGATGGTCGGAGGCGTGATCGCCAAGCGCGCTCGCTTCGAGCGGCCGAAGGCGGAAGCTCTCCTCGAGATGGTCGCGGAAAAAGGCCTCCAGCCGTCCGTCGGCCGTAACGGCGCCGGCCGGTTCGGCAGTGGGCTCAAGGACGGCCGTCACGGCGGCGTGATCCGACGGGGTGCGGCCGTCGCGCTCGCTGCGGTCTATGCCCGCTTCGGCCACACGGAAGCCGCGCGAGCAGCCGATCCAGTCGATCCGCTCGCCACCGGTGACTCGCGCGTCAAACCCGGTAAACGTCCCCTCTGGCCCTGCCGAATCGCGCGTCGGCACGGCGACGCGGAAGGAATCGATGAGGAGCGATGGGCCGTCGTCGCCCGCAGCGAACAGGGCTTCGTAGGGGGGCGTCCCTTCGCCGGCGTTGAAGTCACCGGTGATGACGAGCCGACAGCCGGCCCCCTGCTCGTCGAGCCAGCGACGGATGAGCGCCGCCGACTCCCGACGGGCTTCGGCCCCCTGGTGGTCGAAGTGGGTGTTGAGAAACAGGATCGGCGCCGCAGCTTGATTCGCCTTGTCGGCGAGCTTCACCCAGGTGGCGATCCGCGGCAGGGCGGCATCCCAGCCCTTGCTGCCGACCGTCTCCGGCTGTGGCGACAGCCAGAAGTCGCCGCCGGCGATCTTCTCGAAGCGGGCAGGCTTGAAGAACAGCGCCGCCATCTCCCCCTTTTCCTCGCCGTCGTCGCGGCCGACGCCGGCGGCTTCGTAGCGGTGGAGAAGCCCGAGGAGCTCGTCCCGCTGGAAAGCAAGCGTCTCCTGCGTACCGAGGAGATCGGGGTCAAAACGGGTAATCGTGTCGGCGAGGAACTGCTTCCGCTTCGGCCAGGCGTTCACGCCGTCGTCGGCGGTGCCGTAGCGGATGTTGAAGCTCATCACACGGATAGGCTCGCTGGCTGCCACCGGCACCGACACGCAGAGCACCGCCAACCACGCCACGAGACCACCGACGGCAAACGCTCGCATCGCTCCTCCTCTTTTGACGGGAGTATAGCCAGGCTCACCCGCGGGCCGCGGCGAGCACCTGCTCTTTGAGCACGGAATAGCCGCGTGTGAACCGGGCCCCGATCTGCGCCTCGCGGAGATCGAAGCCGAAGGCGCGCTTACTCACCGCCACGATTGGCGGCGCCTGGACACGCTTGAAGAAGCTTCCCTTGAAGCGCCGCCAGACGAGCTCGAGGTCAGCGATGAACGCCGCCGCATCGGGGAAAAACGTCCCCACGACGGCCTCTCCAGCGGCAAGCCCGAGAACCTGCTCGAGCCGGCCGGCGGCGAAGTCGGCGAGGATCTCCTCAGGATCACGACGGAGCTCGACCATCTGATAGAGGAGCCGGTCGTGATACTCAAACTGAAAAGGATCGCCTCCCCCCTGCTCCGGATTCTGGGCGGCGGAGAGCTCGGCCGAGGGCTTCACCGCAAGCATCCCGGCGGGGATCGGATCGCCGCGAGTGGCATTGAGATGGCGGGCGAGCTCGTAGACCTGCGTCTTGTAAAGATCGGCGAGCGGCGCCACCGCCCCGCCGACGTCGCCATAGAGCGTGCAGTAGCCCTG
>CAMBFA010000179.1 GCA_945865325.1 Candidatus Kuenenia stuttgartensis | reverse complement strand
GGCGAGATCGCCGGGCTCACGATCGGGGGGCTGAAGGACCGTCTCTTGGCCGGATCGGGGGAGGAGGCCCTCCGGCTGGGGCGCGGGCTGACCGGCGTCACCGCCGCCGCGGTCGCCAAGCTCTGCGATATCCACGAGCTCGTTCTCGTCGCCCGGCGGATCGTCCATCCGACCCGGGCCCGGACGCTCCTCGGGGCCCGCGGCACGCTCTCCTCGCGCCTCCAGCCCAATCATCCCACCGACGACCCGCGCGGCATCACGCTCCTGATCTGGTGGGGCCTGTCGATGGCCGCCGGCGACGCGCTCATCGGTGTCAACCCGGCGATCGACACCGTCGCCAACGTATCGGCCGTCCTCCGGCTCCTCGACGGTATCCGCCGCCAGGCCGGCGCGCCGACGCAGATCTGCGTCCTCTCGCACATCAAGACGCAGCTGGCGGCGCTCGAGGAGGGGGCACCTGTCGAGATTCTTTTTCAAAGCCTCGCTGGCACTGAGGCGACGCTGACGGCCGAGTTTGACGTCACTGTCGCGCTCCTCGACCGCGGCTGGGAGGCGATGCGCGCCCACGGACCGCTCAAGGATTCGGCGGCGCAGTTCATGTACTTCGAGACCGGCCAGGGGAGCGAGTTCTCCTACGGTCGCCACGACGGGATCGACATGACGACGACCGAGGCCCTCTGCTACGGCCTGGCGCGGCGCTACGACCCCTTCATGATCAACAACGTCACCGGCTTCATCGGCCCGGAGACCCACGCCGACAACTTCGAGCTCCTCGTGGCGAGCCTTCAGGACCTGTTCCTCGCCAAGCTCCTCGGCCTGCCGATGGGAATCGGCAGCTGCTACACGCTCCATGCCGGCAGTGGCCTCGAGGGTCAGCAGGCGACGACCGAGCTCCTCGCGGCCGCCGGCGCCACCTACTTCATGGACGTCGCCCTCAACACCGATCGGATGCTCGCCTACTTCGACACCAGCGCCCACGACAACCAGACGCTCCGCGAGATCCACGGCCGCGAGCCTGCCGGAGAGTTCCTCGCCTGGTGCCTTGGCCGCGGGATCCTCGCGCGCGACGGCGCCGGCGCGGTCGTCCGCGGCCCGGAGTGGGGGCGGCCGGAGCGATTCTGCGAGTCCTCGGAGGAGCTCGCCGAGCTCGTCGCGGCGACGCCGGCGCTCCATGGCTTCGAGACCGCCGGCCCGCGCCCCGCCGACGCCGTCTCCCGCCGCGTCCGCTTCCATCAGGCGGTGGGACGGGGCGCCGTCCATCTCCCTCTCGACGTCGAGCGCCTGCGGGCGATTCACCCCGTCCGTGAAATCGCCACCGCAGCGGCCACGCATGAGGCCCACCTCGCCTCACCGGGCCTCGGCACCCGACCGACCGGCGCAGCCCTCGCGAGCCTCAACGCTGAGCCGTTTGCGGTGCAGGTCCTCATCTCCGACGGCCTGTCGGCGGCAGCCGTTCATCACAACCTCCCCGATCTCCTCCCTCTCCTCCTCGAAGGGCTCTCCGCCAAGGGGATCGGCGTCGGCGTGCCGCTGGTGGCGCGCCACGGCCGGGTGAAGCTGGCCGAGCCGGTGGGGGAGCACCTCGGGGCCGATCTCGTCATCCATCTGATCGGCGAGCGGCCCGGGGGGGATGCCCTCGCGTCGCGCAGCCTGTCGGCGTACCTCGTCTACCGGGTGCCGGCCGAACAGCGCGGCGATGCGGCCCGGGCCAGCGGCAATGTCGACATCAGGCACGAGGTGACGGTGATCTCGAACATCTATTCCGCTGGCCTTCCCCCCGTCGAGGCCGCTGCCCAGATCGTCGAGAAGACCGGGCAGATCCTCGCCTGCCGGGCCGCCGGCAACCGTCTCGAAGGCATGCTCGCCGCCAAGCGTTGAGGGGCGCGGGCTTCACGCCACCGGCACGACCGCCTCGCCGGGACGGGCCCGGTTCATCCCCAAGGTTTCGAGGAGCGCCGTGAGTCGCTCCCCGAGCGCCGCCCGATCGGTGAGTTGCTGCGCCGAGGCCGGATGTCTGGAGGGACCCATGCGGAATCCGCGGCACGATGCCGCCACCCGGTAGCCCTCCGGGAAATCGGCCCCCTGCATCGCCATGTCGAACAGCTCGATGATCCGCGGCTGGAGTCGCATCGCCCCCTTCACGTCTCCGGCCATCGCCAGATCGTAGACCGCGCGCGTCAGCTCGGGCAGGATCCCGCTGGTGGCGACGGTAGCGCCACTGCAGCCGACCAAGAGCATCGACGTCAGCGCCGGATCCCACCCGGTGAGGAAGGAGAACCCCGGCCGGACCGGGCGGACCGCGGCCATCAACCGCTGCATGTGGGAGATGTCGCCGCTGGAATCCTTGATGCCGATGATCCGCGGAAACTCCTCCGCAAGCCGACGGACGACCGGGATCTCGATCGGGGAGGCGAGCATCGGGATGTGGTAGAGCGTGACATCAATCGGACTGTGGGCCCCGATCTCGCGGAAATAGGCTTCGACGCTCTCCGCGGACAGGCGGTAGTAGTAGGGGGCGACGACGGCTACCGCGCGGGCTCCGGCCTCGAGGCAGTGCTCGCAGGCCCGGATCGTCTCGGCGGCCGTCCCCTCCGCCGCGCCGGCGACAACCGGCACCCGCCCCGCGGCCGCCTTACAGACGATCTGGACGATCTTCCGCCGCTCCTCGACGGTGAACCGGAGGAACTCGCCGGTCGAGCCGTTGGGATAGAGGCCATGGACGCCCCGGTCGACGAGCCACTGCACGTACCGGAACAGCTCCTCCTCGTCGATCCGCCCCTTGGCATCCAGCGGCACCATGTGGGGAACGAGGATGCCGGTGATCGCGGGGGTGTGGCTGGCGGCGGACATGCGCGGGCGTGCTCCTGGGAACGGGGTTGGGGGCCGCAAGCGTACACCCATCTGCCCCCACCCGGCCACCTGCGGTAGCATCCTCTTGGGCAGACCCCTTGGAGGACGCTGAAAATGCCAGGTGCGGCCCGCGGACATTCGATCGACACGATCCCCACCCCTGCCCTCGTCCTCGATGCCACGAAGGTGCGGCAAAACATCGCGCGGATGGCGGCCTACACGAAGGCCTTCGCCATCGCCAACCGCCCCCACACAAAGACCCACAAGAGCGTCGCCATCGCCGGCCTCCAACTCGCCGCCGGCGCCGTCGGGCTGACGGTGGCAAAGGTCGGGGAAGCGGAGATCCTCGCCCGCGCCTTCGCCGATCGCGAGCCCGACATTCTCGTCGCCTATCCGGCCGTCGATCCAGCGAGAACGGTGCGGCTGGCCGCCCTCGCCCGTACGGCCACGATCCGCGTCGCCGTCGACAGCCCCGAGGCGATCGCCGCCCTCTCCGCCGCGGCCCGAGAAGCGGGGACGACGATCGGGATCCTCGTCGATCTCGATGTTGGATCGGGGCGAACCGGCGTCCCCACGGTGGAGAGGCTCGTGGGCTTGGCCGCGGCTGTCGACCGCTCCCCCGGTCTCCGCCTCGACGGGATTTTTTATTACCCGGGGCATGTCACCGTCCTCCCCGACGTTCAGGCCGCTCCCCTCGGCCTCGTGGCTGAAAAACTGGCCGAGGCGATCAGCCGCTTCGACGCCCAGGGCCTCTGCCGGGAGATCGTGTCGGGGGGCTCGACGCCGACGGCCTACCAGTCGCATCTCGTCCGCGGCGGCACCGAGATCCGCCCCGGCACCTGTGTCTACAACGATCTCAACATCGTCCGCGGTGGCTTCGGCTCCCTCGACGACTGTGCAGCGAGCGTCGTCTGCACGGTCGTCAGTGATGCCGTCAACGACCAGGTGATCCTCGACGGCGGCTCGAAGACGCTGACGATGGACCGCTGCGGCCCCGCGCCCGATTCCGGCCATGGTCTCGTCGTCGAATACGCTGAGGCCTTCATCGGCAAGCTCACCGAGGAGCATGCCCAGGTCGATGTCAGCCGCTGCCCCGCACGACCGCGCGTGGGAGAGCGCGTGACCGTGATCCCCAACCACATCTGCCCAGTCGTAAACCTCCACGACAACGCCTGGTGGTGGGAGGCCGACGGCAGTCTCCAGGTGCTCCCCATAGACGCCCGCGGGAAGCTCTCCTGATCCGCAGATCACGGCGACTTCTGGCTGTCCGTGGCCAAAGCCCTCCATGGCCTTGGTCCACTCGGTCGCTGCATCCAGCGGCCGATACTTTTTCCCCAGCCTGCCGGCCGGCGTTGCCCGTCGATATCGGCCCAAGCCATACTCTTGAGTCCGGCGGGAGGGCTGCGGTTGGCTCTTCCCCACGCCATCGATTTGGGAGTCGTCATGACATCGCTTGCCGCCCGAATTTCCCTTGTCGCCATGGGTGTTGGGCCTCTGCTCGCGGTGGTTTTAACACTCCTCCCGTTCCCCGCTTCCGCGAGCCCGCCGGTCGCCCCCACCGAGGCCCTGTCGCCGGAGGAGGAATTGAAAAAGTTCCGGGTGCCGGAGGGATTTGCGATTGAGCTGGTGGCGGCTGAGCCGGAAATCCAGAAGCCGATGAACCTCGCCTTCGATGCGCGCGGTCGGCTCTGGGTGACCCATTCGATCGAGTATCCGTTTGCGCCGAAGGAAGGCGCCCCGCACCGTGACGGGCTGACGGTCCTGTCCGATTTCGGCCCCGATGGCCGAGCGCGGAAGACCGTGCGCTTCGCTGACAAACTCAACATTCCGATCGGCGTTCTCCCCCTTGGGCTTGGCGACGAGGTGATCGTCTGGTCGATCCCCAATATCTGGAAGCTCTCCGATACCGACGGCGACGGAAAGGCCGACCAGCGGGAAATCCTCTACGGCCCGTTCGACTTCGCCGACACCCATGGCGATCAAAACTCGTTCCGCTTGGGCCCCGATGGCTGGGTTTACGCCTGCCACGGCTTCCGCAACGACTCGAAAGTCAAGCTCCATGGAGAGGGGGAGGTCGTCCTCACGATGCAATCGGGAAACACCTACCGCTTCAAGCCCGACGGCTCGGCGATCGAGCAGGTCACCTGGGGGCAGGTCAACCCCTTCGGGATGGGCTTCGACACCCTCGGCAATCAGTTCACCGCCGATTGCCACTCGCGGCCAGTGACGATGCTGTTGCGGGGGGGCGTGTACGAGAGCTTCGGCAAGCCGCACGACGGCCTCGGTTACGCGCCGGCGATGACCGGCCACGATCATGGCTCCACCGGGATCGCGGGGGCGCTGGTCTACGACGATGCCGCGGGCTTCCCCGCCGAGTATCAAGGGAACTTGTTCGTCGGCAACGTGATCACCAACACCGTCCACCGCGACCGGCTCCAGTGGAAGGGATCGACGCCGTGGGTCGACACCCCGGAGGATTTTCTCGTCTGTGACGATTGGTGGTTCAGGCCTGTCGACCTGCAGACGGGCCCCGATGGCGCCCTCTATATCGCTGACTTCTACAACTGCATCATCGGCCACTACGAAGTCGATCTCCTCCACCCGCGCCGCGATCGGGAACGGGGCCGGATCTGGCGCGTGGTGTGGAAGGGGGAACAGGCGACGCAACGCGACGGCAGGCCGCGACCGGTCGATCTGCAGTCGGCCACGCTGGCGACGCTCCAGTCGCTCCTTGGCGACGACAATCAGACCCTTCGCCAGCTCGCCTTCCAGCAACTCCTGGCCCTCGGTGCGACCGACCAGCGCGTCCCCCGCGACTCCCTCCTGCTCGCCTCCGACACCGCAGCGCCCTCGGCCGCAAGGGCCCTGGCGACCTGGATCCTCGCCCGGCTCGACCGGCTCGATTCCCTCTCCATCGAGCGGCTCTCGCAGGATCCTGAGCGGATGGTGAGGGTTCATCTCGTCAAGGCTCTCGATGCCGCGGCCGGGTGGCCGGGCTTCGACGGCGAGCGGGCGAATACGGTGACGCGGATGCTCGCCGATGACGACGCGATCGTGCGCCGCGCTGCCGCCGAGGCCCTCGGCAGCCATCCGTCGCGAGCCACTTTCGCCCCGTTGCTCGGAGCCCTCCGCGCCACCGACGCCGCCGACGTTCAGCTCGTTCACGCCCTCCGCATCGCCATGCGCAACCATCTCCGCTCCGCCGCCGGTGGGCGGGCCGTGGCCCCAGCCGACCTCGCCACATGGCATCTCCTCCCCGGCGACCGCGAGCGGCTCGTCGACGTGCTGCTGGCGGTGCCCGACGCCGAGGCGGCGTGGCAGGCGTTCATGATGGCGCGGTCCGGCGGCGCGCTTTTCGAGCGGGCCGCGTCGGGCGTCGCCCGGCTCTGCCCCGAGGAGCAGATCGCCGAGGCGGTGGTCCTGACTCTGACGCGCGACGCCTCGGGCGACGATGCCGGCGCATTGACGCGGTCGTTCGCTGCCTTCTTCGACGGCCTCGGCCAGGCCGGCAAGCGGCTCACACCCGGCACGACGCTCGCCGACTGGGGGGGAAAGCTCGCCGCCGGGGTCCTCGCCCAGCACGAGGGGCGTCAGGCCGCGGAGACGCTCGTGAGCTTGAAGGTAGTGGAGCAGCTGCCGTCGGCCGCCCCGGCAGGCGACGTCGTCGCGGCCCTCACCGACCGTTCCCTGCCCCCCGACGTCCGCGTCGCCGCCGCCGCCACGCTTCTCGCTCTCGATCCCGATCGGGCCAGCCCCGTTCTGGCGGCGGTGGCTCTCGATGCGGGGGAGCCGGCGCCACTCCGCGAGGCGGTCTTCCGCCAGCTCGGCGGCACCGACGTCGACGCCAATCGGGAGACGCTCTGCGAGGTGGTGGCAAATGCCTCCCCGTCGCTCCGTCAGGCCGCGGCCTGGGCCCTCGCTTCGCGGCCGGCAGGAGCCGAGCGCCTCCTCCAGCTTGTCGCCGCCGGCAAGACCACGGCCGCCGTCCTCCAATACGGCCCGGTGTCGGAGCGGCTGCGGGCCTCGAACCTCGCCGATCTCGACGCCCGGCTCGCCGAGCTGACGCGCGATCTCCCGGCCGCCGACGAGGCGATCCGCCAGCAGATTGAGCGCGTTGCCGCGGCCCATGGCCAGGGGAAGGCGTCGGTCGACATCGGCCGTGGCCTGTTCAACAAGGTGTGTGCCCAATGCCACCGGCTCGGCGGCTTCGGGCCAGCGATCGGGCCGCAGCTCGACGGCATCGGCCAGCGCGGGAGCGAGCGGCTTCTGGAGGATCTCCTCGATCCCTCGCGCAACGTCGACGAAGCCTTCCGGCTCACGACCGTGGTCACGACCGACGGCCGGGCGATCTCGGGGCTCAAGCTCCGCGACGAAGGCGGAGATCTCATCCTCGCCGACACGCTCGGCAAGGAAATCCGCGTCCCTGCGGCAGAGATCGAGGAGACAAGCGTCTCCCGGCTCTCGCCGATGCCCGCCAACGTCACCGAGCTCATCGGCGAGGAGAACGTTCCCCACCTCCTCGAGTTCCTCCTCCAGCAGCGGCAGACCACGGCGGGTCCGTGACACCCCTCACGCCCGCCAGGCACTCCGCAAAAACCGCAGCCAGTTGCCATGCATCACCTTCCCGATGTCGGCTGCTGAATACCCGCGCTTGGCGAGCATCGTCGGCAGCCGCCCGAGGTCGGCGATCGTCTCCAGATCGTAGGGCGACTGCTCGCGGCCGTAGGCCCCGTCGAGATCAGACCCGATCCCGACATGATCGGCATTCCCGGCGATCTGGCAGATGTGATCGAGATGATCGAGCATCACCTCGAGGTTGCAGCCAAGCGGCTCCGGCAGGCTCTTTCCCCGCACCCACCCTGGCACCATCATCCAGGCATCGAGGGCCCCACCGATCACCGCTCCCCGGGCCACGAGCGCCCGAATCATATCGTCGGAAAACTGCCGGTTGTGATCGACCAGCGCCCGGCAGTTGTTGTGGCTTGCCCACACCGGCCCCTGGTAGACCTCCAGCGCCGTCCAGAACGCCTCATCGCACAAGTGCGTCGCATCGAGGATGATCCCCAGCCTCTCCATTTCGCGGAGCAGGTCCTTTCCAGCGGCATTGAGCGGCGCGCTTGCATCGGTGCCGTGGGCATACCGCCCCGGCCCGTAATGCCCAGGGCCCAGCGCCCGTAGGCCATAGGCATACGCCCGCTCGAGATGCCCAAGGGTGACCATCGAATCGGCCCCCTCGAGCGAGAGGATGTAGCCGATCGGCAGCCGCGCCGTATCGGCCCCGGCATCAAGCGCACCCTGCCAACGCGCCACATGGGCGTCGAGGCCGCTGCGATCGACAACGTGCACCAGTTCCCCCGCCTCCTCCATCGCCCGATACCACTCCCGCTGACCTTGCGTCTGGGCCCACGCCTGCTCGGGCGAATGCCAGCCCGGCAGGGGGTTGTCGGCCGCAACGAACCGGCCGATCTG
>CAMBFA010000178.1 GCA_945865325.1 Candidatus Kuenenia stuttgartensis | reverse complement strand
GAAGGGTGGCGAGGAGGAGCTGGGCCTCGCCGTCGGTTGGCGCGACGACGAGGAGACCCCGGAGCTTTGTTTCGGCCGCGAGCCAGTCGCGCCCCAGATAGGCATCGCGGGCGGCGACGAACAGGGCCTCCGCGGCCTCGCTCCGACCGGTCGGCAGCGGCGCGGGGAACGTCGTGACGGCCGACAGGGTCGCCACGAACCACACGCCGGCCGTCGCTGCCCACAGGCCGAGGGCGAATTCTCTCCCCACCAGCTCCGTCCAGACCCACGTGAGCACGATCGCGACGTCGAGGGCGACGGCGAACGCGACGGCGAGGCATAGTCCGGCGACGCTGCCGCGCAGCCAGAGCCACGGCAATCCCGGCCAGAGGAGTGTCAGGGAACGGGTGGTGATCACGACCACTCCGGGCAATGGAACCGGGGGACGGGCAAGGCCGGTAGGGGGAAGGAGTGTAGGGACCTGGCGACAGAAGGCCAAGCCGAACCGGGGGCCCGAAAACCCCTCTCCCGCCCGCCGCAACGGCAGGGCGGACGGTCGCGCCGGGGGGCGCGGTGGTACAACACCAGCATGACGATCATCCCCGGCCACCAGCGACCCGATCCCCCGGAGCAGCCCGCCGGCGCGGGTTTCCACGGAGCCGCGATCGCAGCGGACCCACCGGGCAGCGGAGGGGCGTGGCGGGCCCTCGATGCCTCCGCCAATCGGGCCGCCGAGGCGCTGCGGGTCATCGAGGATGTGCTTCGGTTCGTCCTCGACGATGCCCACCTCACCGCCGTTGCCAAACGCCTCCGCCACGATCTTGGCGACCTCCTCGCCACCCAACCGCTCCCCGAGCGGATCCGGCTGCGCGACGTCGCCGGGGATGTCGGCCCGGGGGTCGGTCCGGTCGACGCGCTCCCGCGCCGGTCGCCGGCCGATCTGGTCGCTGCCAATGGGGCCCGTGCGGCCCAGGCGCTGCGGAGCCTCCAGGAATGGGCGCTCCTCCTCCGGCCGCCCCTCGCCCCGCGGTTCGAGGCGCTCCGCTACCGCCTTTATGACCTCGAGCGCGCGGCGCTCGTGCTTGTCTGTGCGAACGAACGCCTCGCCGGGATCACGCTCTGTGTGCTCGTTGATGGCGGGGAGGATGCAGGTCGTTTCGGCACCCTCGTCGAGGGCTTGCTCGACGCCGGGGTGCGGATGATCCAGGTGCGCGACAAATCGCTTCCCGTTGCGGCGCTGGTCGATCGCGTCCGTGTGGCGGTCGAACTGGCCCGCCGCCGGTCGCGGGCCGACGCGCTGATCATCGTCAATGATCGTCCAGACGTCGCCGTGGCGGTGGGGGCCGGTGGAGTGCACCTCGGCAGCGACGACCTCCCTCTCGACCTCGTGCGGCGCATCACCGGTCCGACGGCGGTCGTGGGGTGCACCGCGCACGACATCAGCGCAGCGCTCGCCGCCGTCCGCGGGGGAGCCGACTATCTCGGCGTCGGCCCCTGCTTTCCTTCGTCCACGAAATCGTTCGGGAGCCAGGCGTCGCAGGAGTTTCTCAACCAGGTCGCCGCCACGATCGCGCTGCCGGCGTTCGCGATCGGCGGCGTGACACTCGATCGCCTCGACGAGCTGCGGGCGCTCGGGTGGCGGCGCGTGGCCGTGGCCGCTGCGATCACCCGCGCCGCTGATCCGGCCGCCATGGCTGCCCGGTTCATCGAGCGGCTGCAGCTGCCGGCGCCGGGCGCGGGGGCTGTTCCTGGAGCAAGTCCCGGGGATCTTCCCGGGGATCATCCTTGAGCGCTTCGACCAGGGCGGCGGCGATGTCGGCCTCGTCGCGGTTGCGGTAGCCGGCCCAGACACGGCGGATCCGACCGTCGGTGCCGACCAGATAGGTGGTGGGGAACACCTCGAAGCCGTAGCCTTCGGAGAAGACCATCCGCACGACCCCGCGGGGATCGCACCACGGCTCGATCGCGATCCGCTCCCGGTCGAGGAATCGCTTCGTGTCGGCAGTGATCTCGTCGAGGTCGTCCGGGCCCCCCGCGCCGCACGACACCGCCACAAGCTGGAATCGATCGTCGTCGGCGAGTCTTGTGGCGATCCGGCCCAGGCCGGGCAACTCGCGGCGGCAGGGGGGGCACCAGGTGCCCCAGAAGTTCAAGAGCGTGACCCGGCCGGTGAACGTGGGCGCCGGGCGGGACGGGTCGGCAATCGACACCAGCGGGATCCCGCCGATCCGCTTGCCCACCGCGGGGTGCGACGGCGACGGGCCGGAGCAGCCCGGGCCGATCACCAAGAGGAGGGCGACTGCCGCCACGAGGGCTGTGACCAGGGGGCCGCCAGCGCGGCAGGGGGGACGGATCGGGCGTATCATGGGGATCCGATGCGACGAGTGACCGGGCGATGGAATGGGATCGGGGCGGCGCCGGGGAGGAACCCGAGTGTACGAGGTCGAACTGAAGTTTCCCCTGGTGAACGTGGTGGCGGTGGAGAAGGCCCTCGGCAGGCTCTCAGCCAGAGTCTGGCCACCGATCGACCAGGCCGACCTCTATTTCGCCCATCCCAGCCGGGATTTCGCCCTCACCGACGAGGCCCTCCGGCTGCGGCGCGAGGGGGATGCTGTCGCGATCACCTGGAAGGGGCCGCGGCTCGGGCAGGAGGCGAAGACGCGGCGGGAGATTGAGCTCCCGCTGGCCGGGATCGTCGCCGCCGCCGGGGCGGAGGCGACACTCGCAGCCTGGGGGGAGCTGCTCGAAGCTCTCGGCTTCCGCCGGGTCTGGGAGGTGCTGAAGCGGCGGCGGCGGTCAGAGGTTTCCTGGCAGGGGAGCACGATCGAGGTGGCGATCGACACCGTGACGGGGCTCGGCGACTTTCTCGAATTGGAGATCTTGGCCAGCGCGGCGGAGATTCCGCTGGCCCTCGCCTCCCTCCAATCGCTCGCCGCAGAGATCGGCCTCGGCCAGCCGGAGCGGCGCAGCTACCTCGAAATGCTCCTCGCTGCCCGCCCACCCGATTGACCGGCTCCGCTGGGCCCCCCATCGGACGGCATGGTTGCCGATTCATCGGGCAGCGACTGCCCGCCAGGCGCGCTTTGGTTCCGGGGCCCCTTCCCGTCGCCGCCAGCCATGGGAGGCGGCCGCCGGACGGGCGGAAAACCCACTGCTCCTCTCGCCTGGTGGCTTTTTCCGCCGTTTTATCGCAATCACGAGCCGAGGCGAGGCTACGGATCCCCCCGGTCTGCCACGGCACCGAAGAAATCCAGATTTTTGGCGCAGCGTTTGCTGCCTACCTACGAGACTCTCGGCGGCGTTGCGGCGCAAATCATCATCCGATTTTTTCCTTTCTTCACGCGAGGTGAGCTCATGGTCCTTCAAGGTTCGAGCCGTGCCGGAACGCACCGTCACGGTTTCACGCTGGTCGAATTGCTCGTTGTCATCGCGATCATCGGCACACTCGTCGGGTTGCTTCTTCCGGCCGTCCAATCGGCGCGCGAAGCCGCTCGCCGCAGCGCCTGCTCCAACAACATGAAGCAGTTGAGTCTTGCGCTGCTCAACTATGAGTCGGCGACCAGGAAACTCCCTCCATCGCAGATCGTTCCGAAGGCCTTCGGTGATCTTGCCGCTGGCAAGGGCTGGAGCGACTACACGCTCGTCGGCCACCTCATCTATCTGCTTCCCTACATGGAGCAAACGCAGGTCTATCAGCCGTTCCCGTCCAATATGAAGATGAACCCCAGCGACTTCGCGACCTATGGCAACGGCGCTGATCCGAAGCGTCAAAACTACTGGGTCTATCCGCAGGTCAACGCCGTCACCGGCACCCGGCTGACTGGCCTGATCTGCCCGTCAGACAATGCCGAGGGGGCCCGGAAGACGGGCGGGTCTGCGGAGTTCACGACCTTCATCACGATCGATCCGACCGCCGGCTCGAGCTACTACCTCAACGACGAGGCGCCCGATCCGATCACGTCCAATCACCAGGTCACCAACTACCTCGGCTGTGCCGGGCGGAGTGAGCTCGACGGGGTGTACTTCACGTCGAATGCTGCCTACATCACAGCGGCCGACACCTACAAGGGGATGTTCCGCAACAGCGAGGCGGCCGGTATCAAGGACTGCATGGACGGCACCTCGACGACGATCTGCTTCGGCGAGGTCGTCGGCAGCTTCACCGACGGCGTCAAGGGGGTCGGTCGTCAGACCTGCCTCTCCTACATGTGTGGCGCGATGCCGATGCACTGGATGACGACCTCGTTCGGCGGCACCCGCTACGATCCCCGGGCCCGAAACTGGTATCGCTTCGGCAGCATGCATGCCGGCGGGTTGATCGGCTACTCGATGGTTGACGGCTCGGTGAAGTATCTCGCGGTCGATACCGATCCGCTGACGCTCCTCCAGCTCGCTGGCCGGGCAGATGGCCAATCGCTCAGCACGTCGATCGACTGAGGCTCTTTTTCGGGTGGCAGCCGGTCCTGATCAGGGCCGGCTGCCACCCGCATTCGTAAACGCGATTGGGTGCTGGTGGCCGGGGCTGGCTCTGGACGTGGTGCAGATGAGGCGGTGGAAAGGGCTGATTGACGGTGGGGGTGTAGCCGATGCAGCTGTCTCATCCCGGCTCGGACGTGCTTCGCGGAAAGTCGCCATTGGGCCCGCGGGCTGTGATCGAATCAACAAGTCGACCATTTGGAGGTTTTTTCCGATGCCAGTGAGATGTGTGTGGTGTGCGGTGACAGCGCTGGCCCTCGCCGGCGCCGCCAGCGGGTTGGCCGGATGTTCGGAGGGCGCCAAGCCCGCCCCCGCGGCAGTTCCACCAGGTGGGATAGGCGGGGTGGCTGATGGCGGGCAAGCCCCAGCGGCACCCCAAGGGATGGGCGTTCCGAAGCCTGGCAAGGCGGTCACCGGAGCGAGTGCGACTCCGGTTCCTACCGCGACGGCACCAGTTGCAGCGGCAACCGCCGCGGCCGCTCCCGCGGTGAAGGGGCCATCGGTGAAGGGGCCCCCGAAGGGGAAGGTTCCGGCCAAGCTGCAGGGAAACAGCCCGCAGGCCGAGCCGTTCTGACGGACCTTCGTGCTCAGTGTCCGTGGAAAAAGCTTGCGATGTTCCCACCCGCGGCTGGGTGGACCGCTGATACAGGTCTACTGGTTGACCTGGGGCACTCCCGTCCCACACCTCCTCTCCCCCCCGGAGAGTGTTTTTTTCAGGGGCTGGGTTTTCAGAATCATTGACCCGCCGCAGTCAGCGCCAGGGGGATTGATCCAAGCCCCGCCAGCCCAAAGCTCCGCCAAAAGTGGGTCCGCTGGCCTCCCTTGGCCATGGAAAAAGTCATTCTTGACCTTTTCCAATTTGGAAACCCCCTCAAAAGCCGATGTTTCCGGGGTTTTCGGCCGCCGAACCCACCGGCTGGGAACTCCACGGCCTGCCGGCGTGGCCTTGGATCGGCGTTGCGGGGGTTGAGTCGGAACGGTCTTGCCGTTTCTGACGGTCAGTCTGCCAGCCCCTGCCGGAAAGATTATTTCTGCGGCAGTTTCATTGCCTCTCACCACAGACGGGAGTAACCTGTGGGGAGGGGCAAGGGCGGTTGAGGGAGCGGCACAAACGCTTGCTTGCGCTGGAGGTCTGCGAACCAGCGGCGGACGAATCAGCCTCCAAGGAGGTCCGTCCTGCTTCGAATCGTGATTCATTCTTGATCAACATCTTGCTGATCCAGTCAGTTGGGTATGGTTTTCGCCGCTTGGCTGTGGCGGGCAGATCCGCCCCGGCACCTCTTCGTCATCCTCATTTTTCTTCTCTATCCCACGAGGTGAGCTCATGGTCCTTGCAGGTTTGAGCCGTGTCGGAAAGCACCGGCACGGTTTCACGCTGGTTGAACTGCTCGTTGTCATCGCCATTATCGGCACGCTCGTCGGCCTCCTCCTTCCGGCCGTTCAAGCGGCCCGCGAAGCGGGCCGCCGTAGTGCTTGCCAAAACAACATGAAGCAACTCGGCCTCGCCTTGTTGAATTACGAATCTGCCACCAAGAAGTTTCCCCCCGGTGTTGTCGCGCCGCAGGATCCCAATGTCGTCTCTGGAGGAAATCCCTGGGACAAGTACACCTTCTGCGGCACGCTGGTTTATCTGTTGCCCTATATGGAGGAATCGGCGACCCACCAGCCGTTTCCCAGCAACATGAAGATGAACGTCAACGACTATGTCACACCTGGGAACGGCAGCGACCCGAAGAAGCTTCCCTACTGGAGCTACCCCGCGGTCAATGCCGTGACCGGCACTCGGATTTCGGCTCTCCTCTGCCCCACCGACAATGCCGAGGCGACGCGGAAGTTGGGTGGCTCGACCGACGTGTCGCTGTTCTTCATCCAGTCGGCGTCGATCTATGGTGCCTACGGCGTCACCGACGAACCGCCGGACCCGATCACCCGCAATCACCAGTGCACCAACTACCTGGGGTCTGCCGGTCGGTTCAACGACGATGCGAACTATCTGGGTTTGACCGGGACGAATGCCAACAATGCCGATACCTACAAGGGCCTGTTCCGCAGTGCCGAGGCTTCGGCCATGAAGGACATTATCGACGGTACGACGAAGTGCATCGCCTTCGGCGAGGTTACCGGCGGCTTCTATGACCAGGGAGGCAATGCCGCCAGTCCCTCAGGTCAACGCTACGGCAAGATGGGGACGAATCGGAAATATTCGTTCGCTTGGACTTCCGGGCCGGTGCCGATGCACTGGATGGCCAAGTCGTTGGGGGGCACACCCTACGATGCCTCTGACCGAACGTACTACCGCTTCTCGAGCTTCCACTCCGGCGGCATGATCAACTACACCTTTGCCGATGGCGCGGTGAAGTCGCTCAACGTCTCCACCGATCCTGACGCGATTTTGGCGTTGGCCGGGAGGGCTGACGGCCAAGTCTCATCGTCGGTCGATTGACCGATAGCCCGACCAGGCTTCCTGTCGGGCCGCCGGCCGAAAGGTCGGCGGCCCGACGAAGTCTGGGGGCGTGGCCCCGAACTGATCTGTAGATCATCCCCCATCCCGCCTTTCCCAAGGATTCCAATTCATGATCACTCGTTGTTACTCCTGCTGGCTGACGCTTGCCGTCGCCGCTGTTGTCATGGCCTCCGGTTGTTCGGAAACGAAGGCCCCTCCGGCCCCGCCTGTTGTTCCCTCGACCCCGCAGCCCGGTGGGCCTATTGATGGTGTGAAAACTCCTCCGAAAGCGACCAAGGTCGTCCCGGCGGAGAGTGCTCCTGCTGCTGCCAGCCCTGCGGCTGTGGCCCCCGAGCAGGCTGCTGGCGACGCGGCCCCCAAGGCGAACGCTCCGCGGGTAAACGTGCCGAAGAAGGGGACCAAGACTCCTGTCAAACCGACCGTGCCGTTGGCGGAGCCCATCTGATTTTCCGGGCCGCGCGTTTCCCAGCGACGCATCAATCGCCTTTCCCTCAGCCCATCCTTCGGGCTGGGGGAAAGGCGTTTTTTTGAGGCCACGGCCAGTTTGTGGGATGGCGTGGGGAGCTGTCGGAAGCGCCACGACTGGCGGGAGTTGTTCGCAGTCTGGGCTTCCGCGGCGGGGCCCGGGCCGACCTATCAGTGGCCCGACCGATCAGTGGCGCGTCCGATCAGTGGCCGGTTTTATCACGCACGATCGTGTTGCTGGCATCGAGCACGATCACGGCCGGCTGGTGATGGCGGGCTTCCTCGGCGTTGTACTGGCCAAACGCCATGATCGTCAGCCGGTCGCCGGGCTTGCCGAGGTGGGCCGTGGCGCCATTGAGCTCGATCGCCCCCGATCCGGGCGCACCGAGGATGACATACGTCTCGAACCGCGCGCCGTTGGCCATGTTGCCGACGAGGATCCTTTCGTAAGCCCGCAGGCCGACCTTTTCGGCTAGGTCGGCGGCGATCGTCAGGCTCCCCTCGTAGTCGAGCGAGGCGGCCGTGACAGCGGCACGGTGGATCTTCGACTTGAGCAGGCAGATGGTCATTGGGGTGGGCGTGGCGGTGGGCGTGGCGGCGGGAAAGAGGGAACGCTTTGGGGCTGGCCATCAGCGGAAGGTGATGCAGACCGGGGCGGGCACCGGCACCGTCCGGCCCGTGAACAACAGCTTCCCGGTGGCCTGGTCGATGGCAAACAGGCTCACACCATGGGAATCTTGGCCGGCTGCGAGGAGCCACTTGCCAGAGGGATCGATGGCGAAGTTGCGGGGTGTTTTGCCGCGGATCGGCTCGGCCCCGAGGAACGTGAGCCGGCCGGTGGGGGGATCGACGGCATACATCGCAATCGAGTCGTGGCCGCGGTTGGATCCGTAGACGAACTTCCCCGACGGATGAACGGCGATCTCGGCGGTGGAGAATCCGCTCCGGTCGGTGATGCCAGCGGGGATCGTGG
>CAMBFA010000177.1 GCA_945865325.1 Candidatus Kuenenia stuttgartensis | reverse complement strand
ACCTGCGCCGGCCGGCCCGAGACGACCGCGCGGGCATCGAAGCGATTGGCCCGCGAGATCTGAAGTTGGTCGCCACGGAGCTCGATCACCTCAGGCGCCGGCTGACCGGGGACGCGGGCGGCCTCGGGCTCCTCGATGAGGTGCACCTGCCCCTCGAGCGAGAGCTCGTCGAGCTGCGGCCCCTGGGAGGCGAAGGTGACCAATCCACGGACGAGCCCACCGGTGACGATGAGCCGGCCGGTCGGTGCCTCGCTCGGCGCTGGCTGGGCGGGAACCGGCGCCGGAGCCGGAGCGACAGCGGGAGCCGGCGTCGCGGCGACAGCCGCCTGCGGAGCCGCTGCCTGGGCGACGGGCACCACCGGCACCGCTGCGACGGGGGGCGGCGCCTCGTGCTTGAACCACATCTCGAGTTTGTCGGTGCGGGCTGTGAGCTGCTGGACGTCGATCTCGACCATCGAGCGCGCGAGCATCCGCGAGGGCTTCACCCCGGCCATGCCCGTCGGCAGACGCGACGGAGCGGTGGTCGGCGGAGCGCCTGGCGTCAGCGCCAGCCAGAGGTGGATCTCCCCTGCCTTGAGCCGTCCCTGCGTCTCCACCTGGACATCGGCCTCGCCCGCCAGTGACGCGACATGCTCCGCACCGTCGGGGCGGAGGCGGAGCCACTTCTGCCACCGGGCGGAGAGCGGGGGCGTGTCGGCCGACCGCGCCCGCAGCCACCCTGGGCCGACGGCCATCAGGGTCCCAGGGTCACCCGGCGGGCCGGGGGTGTAGTCGATCGACCGGGCCTCCATCTCTGTCTCCTGGAGGACCAGCGACACCGGCTCCTCACCATCGAGGACGATCCGCCGCGTGGCGATCTCATAGCCCAGGCGCATCGCCCGCGCTTCAAGGCCGGCCCCCGTGCTCCGGGCCACGACCGGCGTCCCCTTGGCCTGGATCTCCACCGGCTTCAGTCCGGCAGTCATCGTTCCCTGCTTCTCGTCTCGCCCCAGAACGACGGCGAGGAGCTCACAGGCAAGCTGATCATGGGCGCCGCCCGGGAGCGTGCGGACGACATCGACATGATCCTCAAGTGAGATCACGTTCGCCGACACGTTCATGCACAGGCTCCCCCGGCAACTGACGAGCACGGGAACCGGTTCCTCGGTCTCATCGGGGGGAAGGGATGACCCCGCCGCGCCACCGGGCGCCGAGCCATCGGGCCCAGCTGCCCCGGGGACGGGAGGCCCTGGGATCAGCCCGCCGGCGAGCCCCTCGAGTTTCAATTTCACGTCGCGGTCGAGGCGGATCGTGTCGATTCCGCCAATGTTCGGCCCCTGTTCACTCCCCTTCGCGCCGGGGAGGAGGCGGATCTCCATCGCCCGCCCGCTTCCGGAGGACCGCCCATAGCGAAACTGCACCGCCTCGGCGGTGGTGATCTCCATCTCCTTGAGCTCGACATCGCGGGTGACGATCTCCACCTCGTCGTCAGCCGCGGGGGCCGTTGGCGTGCCGCGGATCGTCACCTGTCCGCGGAGGCTGCCGCCGACGAGTCGCGACGGCCGCTCCTGCTTGCTCAAATCGAACGGCTCGTCGAACTCGAGGACGGCCCCCTGTGGCGCACGGAGGACGACGGTCCGCCCCGGCGTCGCCCCCGCCGCGCCGCTGGTGTCGGGAAGGAGAATCAGGGTGCAGGGGATGAGCTGGACCCGGGTATCGTCCGGATCCTGGCTCATGCGGCGATAGTCTTTGAAGAGGAGGCGCATCTGCCTGCTCTCGAGCATGTTCGGCCCGTCGAGCTCCCACGAACCGGGGGCGAAGAGCTGCGACACCTGGGCGAGCCGGCCATCGGCACGGGCCTTCGCCGCTGCGACCGCTGCGGGGGAGAGCTCCTGGCCCACGCTCGCTCCCTTGACGCGCGGCTCCACCAGCGGCACGACGGCGAGCCGGTAGAGGCCGGCTGTCGCGAGCACGAGGAGAAACACCCGCAGGGTGCGTCCGAGGCGATGTTCCATGCGTGAGCCATCCTGCGCCTGTTTCAGGCGACCCCGCCGCCATACCCGGCCACCGCCGCCTCCCACCCGCCGCGGGCGCGGAGGAGCCGCTCGACGACCTCCCGGACAGCCCCACGGCCGCCGGCCCGCTCCGTGACGAACGTCGCGGCGGCCTGCAGCTCCGGGCAGGCATCGGCCACCGCCACCCCCACACCACACCGCCTCACGACCGGCAGATCGGGAAGATCGTCACCGACAAACGCCGACTCCTCCCACGACACCCCGCATGTCGCCACCACCTCGGCAGCGGCGGCGACCTTATCTCCCACCCCTTGCCGGACGATGCCGATGCCGAGCTCATCGGTCCGCAGCGTGAGCGCCCGGCTCGCCCGGCCGGTGATGATCGCCACCATGTTCCCCGCCTGCTGCCAGAGGCGCAAGCCCAGCCCATCGCGGACATGGAAGGTCTTCAGCTCGTGCCCCTCGCTCGACCAAGTGACGCTCCCGTCGGTGAGCACGCCGTCGACGTCGAGCAGCAGCAAGCGCACCCGTGCCAAACGGGGCTCGATCTCGGCTCGGGATGGCGGGGATGACGACACGGGTCGGCCAGGGAAGGAAGGTGGGAACAGGGTCAGGCGACACGCTGGAGAGGGAGATCGAGGAGCCCCGGTGGCACCATGCCGACGAGATCGACGACGTCGAGGAGGCCGACGGGGCGTCCGCTGGCATCGACGACGGGGAGCTCACTCAACCGCCTCGTCTCGAGCACTTCGACCGCGTCACGGAGACGGGTGCCAGCGGCGACGGTCGTCGGCCGGGCCGTCATCACGTCGCCGATCGGCCCGTCGATAGCGGCGTCGTTGCGTCGCTCGAACAGCCGGGCCAGGTCGCTGTCGGTGAAGATGCCTGCAAGCGTGCCGGCATGGTCGAGGATCATCACCGCTCCGGTCCTTCGTGCCGGCAGCACCCGGCTGAAGACGCTCCGCACGCTCTCCTCCGGCAAGCTCGTCCGGCACTGCGGCAGCGACCGCATCAGATCCTCGACCTGCATCAGCTGCCGCCCCAGGCTCCCGCCCGGATGACGGGCATGGAAGTCCTCGGCCGTGAACGCCCGCAGGGCGCTGGTAACCAGCGCCAGGCTGTCGCCAAGAGCAAGGAGGACCGACGTGCTCGTGCTCGGCGCGAGCCCGAGCTCGCACGCCTCCCGCACCGGGCCGGACGTGACGACGACATCGGCGGCGCGGCCGAGCGTGCTCTCGGCCCGACCGGTGATCGCGATGATGGGGATGCCGCGGGCACGGACATGGGGGAGGAGCCTGGTGATCTCCTCGGTCTCGCCCGACTGGGATAGCGTCAGGAGGAGGTCGTCACCCCGCAGCACCCCGAGATCGCCATGCATCGCCTCGGTCGGATGGAGGAAATGGCTCGGCGTGCCGGTCGAGGCGAGGGTAGCCGAGATCTTCCGGGCCACGAGCCCCGCCTTGCCGATGCCGGTGACGACGACATTCCCGCTGCAGGCCTCGAGCCGATGAACGGCACGGACAAACGCGCCGTCGAGCCGTTCGGCCGCCTCGACGATCGCCCGGGCCTCGGCGTGGAGGATTCCCCGCCCCCGATCGATCACCCCCTGCTCATCGCCGAGCGAAGGCTCGACGCTGCCACGGTGCTCCGGGGCGTCGATCCCGGAGCGTTCCCCGGCCGCCGGCAACGGACGCAGAGGCGCTCCACCACCGACCTCGGGCCGGGGGAAGGCAGCACATTCGAACAGGCGGAGCGAGTCTCGGAAGGACATGGCAAACGTCCTGCGCGCGGGCCCACGGCAACACCGTCCGGACGGAGTCCGGGATCACTGGTGCCCGAGGGGGGCGGGAGGATAGGCCACGTGGGCAAGCCCCGCAACGCGGTTTTTGCCGGCTGATGCGGGCCCGAGCACCCCTGAAAAAGCCGGTCGGCCGGCGGGAAGACCGCCGGCCGACCGGGAACAGGAACTTGGGGGGGATGGCGGCGACGACGGCCGATCAGGCCTTGGCGTAACGCTTCGCCATCTCCTCGATGGAGACGATCGGTACCTTGCGGGCGTTGCCCGCCTGGCCAAACTGCACCATCCGCTCCGCGCACACCTTCTTCATCGCCTCACGGGCCGGCTTGAGGTAATCGCGCGGGTCGAACTTCTCCGGGTGCTGCCAGAGCACCTTGCGGATCGCGCCGGTGATCGCCATCCGGCAGTCGGTGTCGATGTTGATCTTCCGCACGCCATGCTTGATGCCACGCTGGATCTCCTCAACCGGCACTCCCCACGTCTGCGGCATCTTGCCGCCGAACTCGTTGATGATGTCCTGGAGATCCTGCGGCACCGCCGACGACCCGTGCATGACGAGATGACAATTGGGGAGCCGCTTGTGGATCTTCTCGATCTGCGCCATGGCGAGGACATCGCCGTCGGGCTTGCGAGTGAACTTGTAGGCCCCGTGGCTGGTGCCGATCGCCACCGCCAGCGCGTCGACGCCGGTCGCCGCCACAAACCGCTCGGCCTCGTCGGGATCTGTCAGCAGTTGGTCGTGCGACAGCGCTCCCTCGGCCCCGTGGCCGTCCTCGGCCTCACCATGGCCACTCTCGAGCGACCCGAGACAGCCCAGCTCCCCCTCGACCGACACGCCGCGGGCATGCGCGAGCTTCACCACCTCGGCGGTGACCTTCGTATTGTAGGCGAAGTCGGCCGGCGTCTTGCCGTCTTCCTTGAGCGAGCCGTCCATCATCACGCTCGTGAACCCGTTGTCGATCGCGCTGACGCACGTCGCCGGCGAGTTGCCGTGATCCTGGTGCATCGCCATCGGGATGTGGGGATAGAGTTCGGCCGCCGCGAGCATGAGATGGCGGAGGTAGTTGTCCTGGCTGTAGCTGCGGGCACCGCGCGATGCCTGGACGATGACCGGCGAATCGGTCTCCTTCGCCGCCTCCATGATTGCCTGGATCTGCTCCATGTCGTTGACGTTGAAGGCGGCCAGGCCGTAACCGTGCTCGGCGGCGTGGTCGAGGAGGATGCGCATCGGAACCAGCGGCATGGAGGAATCTCCAGGGGAGGGGAAGGCGGGGAGAAGCGGGCAGGACCAACGCAGAAAAAGCCGATCATACGCCAAACCGGCGCGTGGTAGAATGAGGTCGGTCGGCCCCCACTATCCGCCCTGCGAATCGTCCATGGACCTCCGCCCGACAACTCACCCGGTCAGCGGTTTTCTCTGGGTGGCCGGAGGCTGGGCAAGCCTCGTTTTTGCCTTTGCAGGCGCGATCCTTCCGGTCCTTCCCTGCACGCCGTTTGTGATCCTGGCGAGCTTTTGCTTCTACCGCGGTTCCCCCCGGATGCACGCCTGGCTCCATCGCTCGGCCTGGTTCGGCCCGATGCTCGACGACTGGCAGCAGTACCGGGGGGTGCGCCGGCGCATGAAATACCGGGCCCTGTTTATGGTGACGGTGGTCGTGGCCTGCACCCTCATTTACAGCAACCTTACCTGGTGGATGCAGTACGTCGTTCTCGCCGGGGTGTCGGTGGGGCTGTATGTGATCCTCACGTGCCGGACGCTCCCCGACGACACTCCCCGTGCCCCGCGCTCGGCCTGACGCTGGTGCATGGTATCGGCAGAGCGCTGGCAGCGTCGCGCGTGGCTTCGGGGTCGCCCGTGCCCCGTCGCCGGACGTTCGCTACGGGCATCCATGCCCTCCGCTCTCTCCGCGCCGCTATCGCTTTCGCCCTCCGGGCTGCGCTCACCGGCGAGGCCGGCTCTCGGAGCACGGGCGACCCCTCGCTGAAGAGCGTCAGAGGGGGGCCTTTGAACCCTAAGCGCAGGCGAGGAGGGGATCGGCGAACGCTTGAGGAGTGACGAGGTTCCTCCGAGGAACGACGAAACTTTTGCCGGCCCCGACGACGTATCACCTTCAGGCCCGAGACCATCAGGGCGACCCCTCGCTGAAGTGCGGTGAAGGAGGCAAGGAGAGGGTGCGAGTGTCTGCGAAGCTTGGTCAGTGCTCGACCGACGTATCGGGCTCGGGCAACCACTGCGTGAGGATCGTGCCCAGCAGCGCGTAAATCCCTGCCACCGTCGCCCCCACCACCGCGATCTTGACCGGATCGGGAGGGGTGGAAGCCGAGAAGGTGAGCGTGAGGAAGGCCGCGAGCGTGCCGAGGATCCGGCCGCCGATGTTGGCGGCGAAACTCTCGCCGGTGCCGCGCAAGTGCGTGGGGAAGACGAGCGGAATGTAGTTGCCCCAGAAGCTGAACTGGGCGACGGTGAACAGGCCAGCGAGGAACACCCCCGCCTTGATCGCCCCCAGCGAACCGGCGTCGCCGAGCTTCGTCGAGATCCACCAGAAGAGGAGCGGCACGAAGAGGAGCGCCGGGATCTGGAAGACCCGCAGGAGCGTGCGGCGGCTGGCGATCCGCAGGGCCAGGAAGGCGAGGATGACACGGCCGACAAGCCCTCCCACCTCCTGAAAGATCGTGACCTTCGCCACCGCCTCGTCGCTGGCGTTGCCGGCGATCGCCTTGAGCCGTGGCGGCGGCAACTCTTTGCCCAGAATCTTGGCGGCGGCGACAGCCTCGGCCTGCGCCTCCTTGGCGGCGGCGATCACCGCCGCATGCCCCTTGGGCCCGCCTTTGTCTGCCGGCAGCAATTGCGCGCCGAGAATCTGCGGCAGTTGCTGGATGGCGCCGAAGGCGATCCCGTAGCTGGCGGCGAAGACGAGTGTCGTCATCACGGTCGCCCGGACAAGCTGGGGGCTGAAAAGCTCGCGGATGCTTGGGCGGCGGAGTGTGCCAGCGGCCTTCTTCTGCGCCCACACCGGGCTCTCGGGGAGAAAAGGCCGGATCAAAATCAGCGGCAGGGCCGGGATGACGCCGGAGATGAGCGTGTAGCGCCAGGCCTCGTGGCCGCCATGGATCGCGGGGAGCACGCCGGCGTACTGGGCGGCGAGGACGTTGGCCACGCCGACGAGGAGCCCGCCGAACGATGAAAACGCCTGCGTCCATCCCAGGGCTTTCTCACGCTGGACATGATCGGGGAAGAGCTCCGCCAGCCAGGCCACGGCGGCGACAAACTCGACGCACACACCGATAAATACAAGACAGCGGCAGACCAGCAGCATCGGCAGGCTCGTGGCAAACCCGGCCGCCAGGGCGGAGAAGGCATAGAGGAGAATGCTGAAAGTGAGGACGAAGCGCCGGCCGAGAAGGTCGGTGAGGTAGCCCCCCAGGAGGCCGAAGATGCCGCCGACGAGCGCCGGAACGAAGAACAGCGTCCGCGCCCAGCCGACGTAGGCAGGCGAGCCGGGAACGAGATTCGGCACCCCTTCAGGGCTCATGCCGCCGAGCGCGGCGAGCGCCGGCTTGATGATCAGTGGGAGCATCAGCAGCTCATAGATATCGAATGCGAAGCCGATTGCCGCGATCGCGCAGACGAGCCAGCCGGTCATCGTCAGCTTGCCCGAGGCGGACATGCCCCCACCGGGTGACGCGGCAGACAACTTTTGGTCGGGAAGGGCCATGCTCGAAGATCTCCTGAGATCACAGCGGGCAACACTCGTTTCGACGGCCATCGTAATGAGCGGGCTGGCCATCACAAAGCCGGCCGGCCTCAAATGCCGCACGCCCGCGGGAATCGCGGGCGTGCGGAGATGGAGTCAGAGGTCGGCGTGGGTCACGCCGGAGAAAGTCACGGACCGACCGACGGCGGGCAACGGGCGAGGAAATCGCGCGGGCCGCGGGTCGTGTAGTAGGGATAGGCGACGGCCCCGGTCGGCGGCCCGGCAGGACCGGTAGCGCCGTAGTCCGATTCGGCGAGCGCTGCCTTCTCGGCTTCGGAGAGATGGTGACGGGCGAGGCCACCGTAGCGGCCGAGGTGACGACAGTGGCCACACTTGCCACACTGGCCTCCCTGGCAACGGCTCTGGCAGACGCCGCCGGGGCAGACCCCTTCCTGGCACTTCGTGCCGTGGCAGATCCCATTGCGACAGTTGCCGGCCGGGCCACAGCTGCCATCCTGGCACTGGCCGCCGCGGCAGTTGCCGTCACGGCAGGCGCCCTGGTCATACCCCTCTTCGGGATAGCCTCCCTCGTAGACGGCCCCCTCGTCGTAGCCTCCCTCAGCGGCGGCCTCGCCCTCGTGGACGTGGCCGTTGATGTGGTCAGCCTTGTGGACGTACGGACCGTCGAAGTTGGCCAGGAACAGCCGGTCGATGATTGAGCAGCCGCTCGTGGTGCCGAGCAATGCCACCAGCAGAGCCAGACCGAATGCGTGTTTCATATGGATGGTCCCCACGGGGCGGCGGGTGCGGGTTCGCGGCAACGCGCCACGGGCCCACCTGCTCCACCGCTGTCCACGGGAGGTATCGGATGTGCCGGCGGTGGCAATTGAGAAAACC
>CAMBFA010000176.1 GCA_945865325.1 Candidatus Kuenenia stuttgartensis | reverse complement strand
GCGCGGCCGGGGCCGCGGGGGGCAAAGCGCCGAGCGGCCGCAGATCGGCCCGGATCCGCCGCAGCACTTCGCGGACGATTGCGGCGATCTGGTCGGGGGTGACGGTGGGGGCGTTCATCGGGTCGGGCCCTGCTTCCGGCTCGAGAAATTGGTGACGTCGTCGACCAGCGCGACAACGCTATAGCGGGCCGGAGTGGCGTCGCTGTTGAGAATGTCTCGTAGCAGCCGGCCGTCGCTGGTGATCATGACAAGATCGCCGACCCCCGCCGCCACCGTGTCGATCGCCAGCTGCGGATCGCCGTCGGCCTTCGTGCGGTCGGCCATGAGCGGCTGAACAACAAGCAGCTTCGCGCCGGCCAGCGACGAATGCTTGACCGTTGCAGTGACCGTGCCGAGAACGTTGGCGAGTTGCATGGGTGAGGAACTTTGGTGTGGGGCTTTGGTGTGGTGTCCGGGGGCCCGGGCTCACTCAGCCGCGCCGAGGATCCGCAGATCGTCGACGAGCGTGCAGCGGCGCTGGCGGGTGAAGGTCAGCGGCGTCGTCACCCCTTCGCCGGTCGGCGTGGCGATTGAGAACGAGATATAGCCTTCGCCGCCGAGCCCCAGGCCAGCGGTGCTCGGGCCGTTTTTGACAAACAGCGTGGTGTCGAGGAGGCGGCCCATCTTTGTCATGTTGCGGACGTCGTGGGAGTGGATGATCGCCGTGTGACGGAAGCCATGCTCGCTCTCGTAGGCCCGGTGGATCGCCTCGTCGGCGTCCTTACAGCGGATGAAGGGGACAAACGGCATCATCTGCTCGACCGGCACAAACGGGTTGTCGACCGACGTCTCGCCGTAGAGGAGCTCGACTTCGCTAGCGACCCCCGTTCCGGCCGCCCGAGCGAGCACGGAGGCGTCTTGTCCGATGAAGTCCTTGCAGGCCACCTGATGGCGGTGGGCCCCTTCGCCGGTCCAAACAATCGCCTTGGCCGTCAGCGCGTCGACTTGCGTGGGATTGAGCCGGGCGGCGCCAGCCCGCCCCATCGCCTCCATCATCCGGTCGAACACACTCGACACGACAAACACCTGCTTTTCGGCGATGCAGAGGAGATTGTTGTCGTAGGCAGCGCCGGCGATGATCGACCGCGCGGCCCGGTCGAGATCGGCCGTCTCGTCGACGACGACCGGCGGATTGCCGGGGCCAGCGACGATCGCCCGCTTGCTCGACTCCAGCGCCGCTTTCGCCACGGCCGGGCCACCGGTGACGCAGATCAGCTTCACACCGCGGTGCTTGAACAGCTCGGCAGCGGTTTCGAGCGTCGGCTCGGCGATCAGGGCGATGAGGTTGTCGATGCCGATGTCACGGTGGATCGCCTGATTGAAGCGGCGCACCCCCTCGGCGGCCACACGCTTGCCACTCGGATGGGGATTGACGACGACGGTGTTGCCACCGGCGATCATGCTCACGGCGTTGCCGGTGATCGTGGGGAGAGAGTGCGTGACCGGCGTGATCGCGCCGATGACGCCAAACGGGGCATACTCGATGACGGCCAAGCCGTGGTCGCCACTGAAGACTTCGCTCCGCATGAACTCCACCCCCGGCGACCGCTCGCCGAGGATTTTTAGTTTTTCGATCTTGTGGGGGAGGCGGCCGATCTTCGTCTCGTTGAACTCCATCGTGCCCAGCTCGACCGCATCCTCAATCGAGATCCGGCGGATGTGGGCGATCGCCCGGCGCCGTCCTTCGACACCGAGGCGCTCGAGCTGAAGGAAGGCCTCCTGGGCGGCCCGCACCGCTTCATCGACGCTTGCGAAGATGCCGTGGCGGCCGACGAATGATTGCGGGGCGACTGGCGCCGGCGGAGCCGGCGGTGTCCAGGGAACGGTCGCCGGGGCGAGCGGGGCAGGGGAGGGTGCGCCATTGGCAGCGGCTGCGCCATGGGCAGCAGGCGCCGCGGCGCGCAGTTCGGCGATCACCTGACGAACGATGCTCTGGATCTCGGTGGAGCAGGGGGCAGTGGCCTGGGCCATGGTGGGTCTCACGTTTCCTGGGCGTTACGGGAAAAGACGTTCTTCCCCCCGATGCGGACGCTGTCGACCAAGCCGATGACGACGGCATCGATCGGGAGCGACTTCGTTTCGGGGGTGAGGCGGGCACTGGAGCCCTGGGTGACAAGGACGAATTGGCCTTCGCCAGCGCCGAGGGTGTCGACGGCGATGAAGGTCCGGCCGGTGGAGACGAGCCGGTCGCGGGCCTTGTCGTCGAGCCGGTAGGGCTCGACGACGAGGAGCTTGTGGCCGGTCATCGACTCGGTCTTTTGCGTGGCGACGACCGAGCCGGTCACGAGGGCGACAAACATCAGGCACCTTCCTTCTGGAGGAGCAGGTCACGGGTCTGACGGGCCACGACCAGCTCTTCGTTGGTGGGGATCACCCGGATCGTGACTTTGCCGTCGGGGGCGGAGATCGTGCGTTCCCCGCCGCCGGGCTGGCGCTTGTCGCCGGGATGGGCGTTGGCGGTGGCGTCGAGCTTGATCCCGAGATCCTCCAGGCCGGCACAGACCTCCGCCCGGACCAGCGGCGAGTTCTCGCCGATGCCGCCGGCGAAGGCGAGCTCATCGAGGCCACCGAGCTCCACCAGACCAGCGCCGATCCAGTGGCGGATCGAGCCGACATACACATCGATCGCCGTCCGGGCCCGGGCATGGCCGGCCGCGGCCGCCTCTTCGAGGTCGCGCATGTCGCCGGAGGTGCCCGACATCCCGGCGAGCCCGGCCTTGCCGGACAGCTCGACGAGGAGATCCTCAAAGCTCCGGCCGGTCGCCTTGGCGACATGGAGGAGCACGAAGGGATCGAGGTCACCGGCCCGGTTGTTTTGTGGCAGCCCCGACTGCGGGCTCATCCCCATCGAGGTGCCGACGCTCAGCCCGTCGCGGATCCAACAGATGCTGCTCGAGCCGCCGAGATGGCAGGAGACGGCGCGGAGGGGACGCTTCGCCTGGAGCTCCATGAGCCGGCCGGCGACATACCGGTGGCTCGCGCCGTGGAAGCCAAATCGGCGGACCCGAAACTTCTCCACCCATTCGGTCGGCACCGCATACAGGCCGTTGCGATCGGGAATCGTGGCATGGAAGCCGGTCTCGAAGGCGGCCACGAGGGGGACGCTCGGCAGCTTCTCCCCCAACAGCCGCATCGCCTTGACGTAGGGAGGATTGTGGGCCGGGGCGACCTCCCGCATCTCCTCCATCGCCGCCAGCACGTCGGGGGTGACGCGGACGACGCCGCTCACTCTCCCGCCATGCACCGCCTTGAAGCCGACCGCCGCCACTTCGTCGATGCTCCCGAGCGGGCCGCCGTTGCCGGTGAGCTGCTCGAGGGCCGCCCGGAGGGCAACGGCGTGATCGGGGACCGGCCTCACCGTCTCGATGTCCTGGCCGCCGGTGCGGGCATAAACCCGGCTTTCGGGGGCTCCGATCCGCTCCACGCCTCCGCGCGCCAGCTCCTTCTCACCGCCGATCGTGGGGCGATCGGCGAGGTCGTAGAGCCGGTACTTGAAGCTCGTAGAGCCGAGGTTGGCGACGAGGATGATCATCGGTCGTTCCTTCGCAATCCCTTGGTATGGCCCGGGCTGATGCCCTGGCCTGGTCCGTTCGTAAAGCGGGCCATCCGTGGCCAGCGTTCCTGCTTCGATTGCTCTGCCGTCACTCGCTTTGGTACCGAGTCCGCGAACGGAGTCAGCGCCCTGTCCAGGCGGGGGCCAGCGGCCCCCGCCCGCGACAGCGAACCAAAATCTTCCGGCTGACAGCCCGTTGAAACGGCGACTGTCTGGCCTCTCAACGCCAGACGGCGCCTGCTTCAGGAAAAGAAGGCG
Organism: Candidatus Kuenenia stuttgartensis; assembly: GCA_945865325.1. Taxonomy (GTDB): domain Bacteria; phylum Planctomycetota; class Planctomycetia; order Pirellulales; family UBA1268; genus QWOP01. The sequence continues at coordinate 4,649 of CAMBFA010000176.1, read as the reverse complement.
GTCGTCAGGCTCTCGGCCGGGCGCGGGATGATGTGGCTGGCCACGAGCTCCCCGACCGACTGGGCGGCAGCGGCACCGGCCTCGACAGCAGCGCGAACGCTGCCGACGTCACCCTGCACGACGGTCGCCACATAGGCGCCACCGATGCTGACGCGCTTGAGAATCTTCACGTTGGCCGCCTTGGCCATCGCATCCGTGGCCTCGACGAGGCCGATGAGTCCTTTGGTCTCGATCAAACCGATCGCAGTGTTCATCGCGAAAATTCCTGTGAAAAGAAGAGGGAGAAAATGAGGAGATTCAAAATCACTCGATGCCGCTGCGGGCGCTGGCTGCCGAGGCCGGCAGAACGATGTCGATGTCATCGTGGGGGCGGGCAATGACCTGCACGCCGACAACGTCACCGATCCGGCCACCCGCCGCCGCACCGGCGTCGATCGCCGCTTTCACCGCCGCCACGTCGCCGGAGACGAAGGCCGTCACCAGCCCACTACCGATCTTTTCCCAACCGAGGAAGGTGACATCCGCCGCCTTCATCATCGCGTCCACCGCCTCGACGAGCGTGACGAACCCCTTCGTCTCGATCATGCCGAGGGCTTCGATTTTCTTCGCCATCGTGAGCACTGCTCCTGTCCTGATCCGGGCACTCGGCCCGGAGTCGCGTTCCATCATCCCGGGGCTATCCCCGTCGATCGCGCCGGCACGCGCCGGCTGAACGATCGGTTGAGTTGTGGCGGCAGGCGTGATCGGGAGGCGCTGTTGCGTCACCGTTCGCGCTGCCTTCTTGGTCGATTTCTTGGCTGGCTGTTTGGCCACGTTCGGGCTCCGTGTCAGGTCTGCTTGAGGAGCCGCACGCCGCTGGCGTGGTCGAGGTCGGCGGCATTGCCTTCGTCGGTGTCGATGTGAACCTCGAGCTTGCTTGTCGCATCGGCCCGCACGAGCAGATCGCGGAGGATCACCCCACAGCCGCCGTCGATCGCCAGGCTCATCCGATCCCCATCCTTGACGCCGAAGAATGCGGCGTCGGCATGGTTCATATGGACATGCCGCTCGGCCCGGATCACCCCTTCGCCAAGCTCGACGGCGCCGGCGGGGCCGACGAGGACACACCCCGGCGTCCCTGTGATTTTGCCGCTGGCCCGGACGGGGAGATCGATGCCGAGGGAGATCCCATCGGTGAAGGCAAGCTCCAGCTGCGAGGCTTTCCGGGTTGGCCCGAGCACGCGCACGGTGGGGAGCATTTTTCGCTTCGGGCCGACGATCATCACCGTCTCTTCCGCGGCGTAGAAGCCATCTTGATAGAGGTTTTTGTGGGGGGTGAGCGTTCGCCCCTTGCCGAACAGCCGCTCGACATGGTCGTCGGTGAGATGACAGTGGCGAGCGGAGATGCTGACCACGAGCTTTGGTTCGCTCCGCGCGTGCGCCTGGCCAGTGATCAGAGCCCGGGCCGCTTCGGCGGCGATCTGCGACGGCGGGGCGCCGCGGCCCCGCAGAACGATCTCGCGGACGATCCGTTCGACAGCGTCGCGGTCGAGGCCGGCGGGGATCCCCGGAAAGGCAGAAGTGATCATGTGTGGTGCTCCCGTGAAGGCTTGCTGCGGTCGTCGCGGTGGGGATGGTGGTCGCCGTCGAGGGGCTCGTTGGGGGCCGGCTCGACGACGACAAGGTCGACGCCGGCAGCCGCGATCTGCTGCCGCCACTCCTCCGACAGGCCGGTGTCGGAGACGAGGAGATCGATCGAATCGAGCCCGGAGACAAACGTCAGGCTCTTGCGGCCAAACTTCGAGCTATCCGCCACGACAAACACCTGCCCGGCGGCCCGGAGCATCGCCTGCTCGGTTTCCGCCAGGAGAAGATGGGCGTTGTAGAGCCCTTCGGCCGTGATCCCCGCTGCCGACAAGACCGTCGTCGTCACATGGAGCCGGCCGAGGAGCTCATTGGCATAGGGCCCCAAGCAGACGCCGGTCCGCGGCGAGACATAGCCGCCGAGGAGCACAAGATCGGCTCGCGATTCCGACGCAAAAAGATTGGCGACCGGGAGGCTGTTGGTGACAACCTGGATCGAGCGGCCGACGAGGAGCCGGGCGACTTCGTAGGTGGTGGTGCCGCCGTCCAAGAGGACGGTCTCGCCGTCATGGATCCGCTCGGCGGCCGCCGCAGCGATCGCCCGTTTGGCGCCCCAGTGGGCCGGCTGGCGCTCGTCAAACTCTGGCAATCGGGCGTGGCCGCCGGCATAAAGAACGCCCCCGTGAGTTCGTTTTGCCGTGCCCTGCTCCTCGAGGGCGTCGAGGTCGCGGCGGATCGTCGATTCCGACACACCCAACTCGCGCACGAGATCGTCGAGCGAGGCAAAGCCGCGCACACGGACGAAATCGATCAAACGGCTGCGTCGTTGACGAGTCTGCACGCCCGGAATCTCCCAAGAGGAGGGCGTAGTATGGTTGAAGGCGACCATAAGTCAATTCGTACGTGGGCCAGAAACGATCATGCAACCATCTCAAATGATGGTTTTCGTTCTGTTTTCCGTCAAGAGCCCCCGCTGAATCTGCTCAAATCTGCCGACAGCGGGGTTTGTGCCGGGTGCGTCAAAGAATAGGCCACATTTCGGCGGCAGGCGGCGGCCGAAAGAATCGCCGCGAGTGACGGAAATCGCTTACGATCCGCTCATGGGTGTGGTGCGGATGGCGATCGACGTCGCGGAGTGGGGGTGCCAGCCGGGCATCGAGCCAGGCGCTGGCGTCGCCCCCTTCGCGGTCATTCCCCTGGTCTGGGGGGAGGAGCGATCGCGAGCGCTGGCGGCTGCGGTGGCGGCTTCGTGTGGGCTCCGCCCGGAAGGCTTTCTCGCCGAGTGTGCCAGCCGGCCGGGGCGCCGGGTGCAGGGCTGGGGAGCGGTGGCGCGTGCCGAGGGGGCCCCCGGAAAAGCCCCTCCGGAGCCCGATCCGCACGCGCATGCCGTCGGCGTGATTCTGTTGCTCGAATCGATCCCGCCTGGCCCAGGGGCTCCGCGGTTCTCGATCCTCTGGCTGCTGGTGCGCCCGGAGAGCCGCCGCTTGGGGGTGGGCCGGGCCCTTGTTGCGGCGGCGCTTGGCTCTGCAAGAGGGCTCGGAGCCAGCCGCGTCACGATCGACACGCTCGACCGCTGGCCCGAGGCGGTGGCGTTTTGGCGGGGGGTGGGGTTTTTTCGCTGCTGAAAAAAATCCTTGCATTTCCAACAGGAAAACCATAACACCAATCCGGATCTTCCTACACGGTGAGAGTCCGTGGATCGGCCGTTGTGCCGCTGCCTGCGGTCTGCAGGGCCTGCCAGGGTTTGTTTTGGCGGGTTTGCCCTTCTTAGGGCGTTCTTTCTTTCGACCATGCCTCCCGTGGAGGAGGCCTCTCGGTGCCAGCGCTCCCTCGTTTGATGGGCAGGGAGCCATTGAAACTGGTGCGTCCCCGTGTTGGGGCCGTTTGGGAATTGTTTGACTTGGATGGGTCTGTTGGGCCCGTGGCTTGCGCTGAACGTGCGCTTCGAGTGGCGGTGTTTTGCGGGTCCGCGTCTCGGGTGGCGGTTGTTTGAGGTCGTCGGCGGGGATTTGGCTTGTCGGTGAACGCAATAGGCCTTTGGTTTCGGAAGTGGCTCCGCCAGTCGGAGCGGGCTTGATCAGGGGGAATGTCGATGCATCTCAAGAGCTGGTTTCTGGCGATGGTCCGCCGCTTTCGATCGGGGGGTTTTATCCCCCGCTTCCTCCGGCCGTTCCGATCCCGTTCGGCCTTTGCCACCATTCGCGGCTGTTTCCGCCGTCGCCGGCATGGCGGGGCGGAAGCCGCGTCGGCGACGGGGAAGGTGGAGGGGAAGCGTCGCGGCGTGATGCTCACGCGCGCCCAGAGGGCGCGGCGGCGAAAGTCGCATCATGCCCTCTGGTTTGCGCCGCAGATGGCCATGCTTGAAGCGCGAACGATGCTCTCGGCCAGCGACGGCCGCACCCCGCAGACATTTGCCTTTATCGACAGGGCGCTTGGGGATGAGGCGGCGATCGTCGCCTCGCTCCCTTCCACGCCCGGCTTCCATTCGGTGGTGCTCGATGCCGGCCGGGATGAGCTCTCGCAGATCACAGAAGCGCTCCGCGGCCAAAGCGACGTTGCCGCCGTCCATCTCTATTCGCACGGCTTCGCCGGCGGGCTGCAACTCGGCAGCACCCGGCTCGATGTGGGCTCCCTTTCCCTCCATGCCAGCCAGATCCGCGGGTGGGCCAGCGCGCTCACGCCCGATGCCGACATCCTCCTCTATGGATGCGATGTCGCCGCGGGCGACGCCGGGGCTCTGTTTCTCACCGACATCGCGGCGCTGACTGGCGCCGACGTCGCCGCGTCGACCGATCCGACCGGCAGCCCGTCGCTGGGCGGCAACTGGACGCTCGAAGCGGCGTCGGGGCCGATCGCGGCGTCGTCGATTCCCGTGGCCTTCGACGGTCTTTTGGCGCCGCGGCTGATTTCGGGGACGGCCGGCGCCGACGTGTTCACGATCACTAACGCCACGACGCTGACCCGCGTCAATGCCCCCACCGAAACCCTGTTCACGTCCGATGCCCTCACAATCCACGGCCAGGGCGGCAACGACACGATCACATTCAGCGTCTTCACAACCACCACGTCGACCGCCGTTGACGGCG
>CAMBFA010000175.1 GCA_945865325.1 Candidatus Kuenenia stuttgartensis | reverse complement strand
CTGGCCGCGGCGCTAGGGTTGACGAGCGGATTCGCCGCGAGGTCGCGGATGGTGCCGTTGTCGACCAGATTCAGGCCGAGCGTCCCGGCTCCTGTGATCCCGCTGACGGTCACGGTGTAGACCGAGGAACTGACGGCCGTTACTTGGGTGATCGTCGCGGCGGTCGTCCCCGTGATCGCGAGAATAAAATCGGCGAGGTCGACGCCCGTCACAGCCTCGCTGAAGGTGGCCGTGAAGCCGACGCTAGCAGCGGTGGTCGTGGCGCTGGTCGGCGTCGAGAGATTGATCGATTGAACAGATGGATCGACCGAATCGGCCGTTAAAATCGGGCCGGTGAAGTTTCCGTTTCTGGTATTCAGCAACAGGCTTCCGCTCTGAGGACTCGAGTAACCCGCGGCGACGATATCGGCTTTGCCGTCGCCGTTGAAGTCTCCCAGCGTCACGGATCTCGGGCCGTTTGCCACCGCCATGTTCATAGTGGATTGAAACGTTCCATCCCCATTCCCCAGCATGATGCTCACGGAGTTACCGGCGTAATTCGCCACGGCGAGATCAGGTTTGCCGTCGCCGTTGAGATCACCAATGGCCACGGACCATGGTTCGGATCCAGTGGCGTAGTGGGTCTGGGCTTGAAACGTTCCGTCTCCGTTCCCCAGCAGGACGCTCACGGTGTTGCTGGTGATGTTTGTCACGGCGAGATCAGGTTTGCCATCCCCATTCAGATCGCCAATCGCTACGGACCGTGGGTTGGATCCCGTCTCAAAAGCTTGTCGGGGTTGAAAGGTGCCATTCCCGTTCCCGAGATAGATGCTCACGTTGCTCCCTGTGATGGCGAGGTCGATCTTTCCGTCGCCATTCACGTCTCCCATCGCAACGCTCCATGGGGAGTATCCTGCGTCAAAGGTCTGTTGGGGCTGGAACGTGCCATCTCCATTTCCCAGCAGGAGGCTCAAGGTATTGTCAATTTGGTTGGTGACAGCGAGATCAGGTTTGCCGTCGCCATTCACATCTCCCAGCGCAACACTCGTGGGTTGGGTTCCCGTGGCGAATGCTGCCACACTTTGAAATAGGCCGTTGCCGGTTTGCAGCGCGACGATGACAACATTTCTCTGTCCGGATGGGCCGCCTGTGGTGCCGGGTGGACGTGTCAGTGTGGCAACGAGGTCGGGCTTTCCGTCCCCATTGAGATCTCCGATCGCCGCGAAAGAGGCTGCTCCACCGGGCGGAAATGAGGAGGTTTTAGTAAAGGCACCGTTTCCGTTCCCCATCTGGGTCCATACAGTATTGCAGTAAAAACTTATGGCAAGATCAAGTTGTCCATCGCCGTTGATATCTCCCTGGGCCACCGATGTAGGGCCATCTGCGCCAACCGAAAAGGTCGGCTGAGTTGCGAAACTCACGGTCGAACTGGCCAGCGGATTGCTTGCGAGGTCGCGAATGCTGCCGTTGTCGACAAGATTCAGGCCGAGCGTCCCGCTTGCCGTGACGCCGCTCACGCTCACGGCGACCGTGTACACGGATTGGCTGACGGCCGTCACGGTGGTGCGGGTTGCACCCGTTCCCGTCGTCACAGCCGCGAAATCGGTCGCATCAACGCCGGTTACGGGCTCACTAAATGTCGCCGTGAAAAGAGCGGTGCTGGAGAACCCTCCGCTGGCTGTAATCGATTGCACGGATGGGGCGAGCTGGTCGACGGTGAAAATCTGTCCGGTAAAGGTGCTGGTGACCAGCGGACTGCCCGTCGTGTCGTTGATGGTGCGACTTGTTAGCAGGTTGAGGCCGAGTGTCCCGCTTCCTGTGACACCGGTGGCGGTCACGTTGTAGACCGAGGTACTGACGGGCACCACGTCAGTGATGGTTGCACTCAACACGCCTGTCTTGGCAAGCGCAAAATCAGCCGTGTCGACGCCTGTCACCCCTTGGCTGAAGGTCACCTGCCAGCTCACTGGTAATCCGTCGGTGGGGGTCGAAGTGAGGAGGTTGATCGATGTCAGCGAGGTTCCGCTGAGCACCATTCGCGGCTCGAGGGCCTCCATCATCTGCCATGTGCGGGCCCGGCTGGGCCGGCGCTTTGTCGACCGGGTCGACGGCCCCGACAAGGCCATGAGGAGACGACGGAATGGGGAGCGGAGAATCATGGGTCAGTCCTCTGCGATCGGTCTGTAAATGAACAAGGAGCTCGAGTGTGGGATCCGACGGGGCTATGCGCGAGGGTGATGGAGCCTGTGGTGTCGGTGCGAGTGGGCTGCACTCGCGCGAGCCTGGTTTCCGCTCAGGTGTTTCCCCCGTCGGATGCGTTCTAACCCCTCCCTCCGCTGTGTCAACGAATCGTTGCCCGTCATTTACGAATGTGGTCACGACGTGGGACGAATGGTCACGATCGAGGACGAATGGTCACGGCCAAGGACGAATGGTCACGATCGAGGACGAATGGTCACGATCAAGGACGAATGGTCACCGATCCCATCCGATCGCGCACTGGCGACGACGCGAGCACCGTCGAGATTACGCAGTTGGAAAAAGGGGACGAGTCACCACGTCGTGCCGGATTCTGACGCCGGGAGGTGTTGACGGGAGCGCACGTCGAGGCGTCACATCGCGCCGCCCATGTCCCGCGCGTGTCCGGGGGATGTCAGTCGACGAGGTCGATCGCGCGGGGCTTTTCGCCCCCCTCGTGGATCGTCCACGCGGCCTTGAAAGCCTGCTCGAGGTTGCGGACAAACCGCGGCGTGTCGAAGAGGGGTGCGCGGGCGCGGCCTTCCCGGAGTCGTTGGCGGAGGTCTCCGAGCAGCGCTCGATCCCCTGCCAGTTCGATGGCTATCTCGTCATACCGCTCCAGATCGGGCGCGATCAGCTCCGGCAGGTTCACCGCCGAAAGCAGGCTCGCCCCCACGCGGCCGGCAAACGTCGGGCCGGGGCATGTCAGCACCGGGAGCCCCGCCCAGAGGGCGTCGGCGGCGGTGGTGTGGGCGTTGTAGAAGTGGGTGTCGAGAAACAGATCGGCGAGCGTCAGGCGCGCCAGGTGAGCGGGCTTCGGCAGATGATCGCGCGCAAACAGGATCCTTTCAGGTGAAACGCCCCTGGCTTGGGCCTCACGGCGGAGATTGGCCTCCATCGTTGCTCCGCCACTTTTCAGCCACAGCACGCTCCCTGGCACCTGCGCCAGGATCCGCATCCACACCGCGTAGATCACCGGCTCGAACTTGTAGCTGTTGTTGATGGAGGCGAACACGAAGCCGCCGTCGGGCAGGCCGTGGTCGCGACGGGTGCCAGCCGAGGCGGCGATCGGCTGCTCGCGGTTGGTGGGGAGATAGCAGTGCGGCAGCCGCACGATCCGCTCGCTGAAGTCGGCCGCCGCCTCCGCCGGTGTGATCAGCCGGTCGCCGAGCAGATGGTCGATGAAATCCGCGCCAGTCGTGCCTGGATAGGCCAGCCAGCTCATCTGCAGCGGAGCCGGCCGGGCCGCCATCACCTCCAAGCGCGTGTAGCCCGAGAATCCCATCATGTCGACGAGGATGTCGATGCCGTCGGCGGCGATGCGGCGGGCGAGCTCGGCGGTGCGCAGGGCGCGCCCGTCGACGAAGTGCTCGCACTCGCGCTCGATCCGCCGGCGGTAGGCGCTGCCGTCGTCGGGGCCGAAGGAGTAGGCGAAAACCTCAAACGTCGCTCGGTCGTGGAGGGCGAATATCCCCTCGGTGAGATGGCTGACGGCATGGTCGTAAAAATCCCCCGACAGATAGCCGATCCGCAGTCGGCCCGGCCCGCGCAGGCCGCGCCCGGCCTCGAGCTCCCGCCGCAGCGGCTCCTGGTTCGCGGCGAGTCGTCGCGACTCGGCCCGCGCGATCGCCAGCTGCCGCGCCGCCGGCCAGGCGAACACGATCGACTGAAAGGGCGTCGCACCGCCGGGCTCCCCGCCGTCCAGGCGGGAATCGACGCTTGCCCCGAGCGACTCCAGATCGGTCTCCCGAGCCGACCAGTCGCAGAGCATCTGTTTCGCGAAGAGGAGGTTCGTGCCCGGGGGATCGGCGGAGGGAGGCATGGCGGAGGGAGGCATGGCGGCGAGATGCTCGAGCATGTCCCGCGCCTGGTCCCACTGGTTGCTGACCATCAGCAACAGCGACATCCGCTCCCTTGCCTCGCGGGAGCCGGGCGCTTCCCGCACGAGCGCCTCGTAGATCGCCAGCGCTTCGGGCCGCTGGCCGAGCGACTCCAGGGCCACGCCCATCTGCAGGCGGGCCTTGAAATAATCGGGGCGCAGCCGGATCGCTTCGCGATACCGGGCCAGCCCCGCCGCTGGATCGTCCGCCGCCATGAGCCCGTTGCCGAGGTTGAAGTGGGCCTCGGGGTAGGCCGGCTCGATCTCGAGCGCCCGCCGCAGCGGCACGGCGGCCTCCGCATACCTCCCCTGCGCGTGGAGGGCGGCACCAAGGTTGTTGTGGGCGATCGCGTAGCGGGGGTCGAGCCGGATCGCCTCACCATAGGAGGCGATCGCCCCCTCAGGGTCGCCCCCCAGTTGCCGGGCCCGGCCGAGGTTGAGATGGAGGCGGGGGGAGTCTGCGCGCCCGGCAATCCCGGCCGAAAGCAGGGCAATCGCACCGGCGGTGTCGTCCGCGTCGAGGGCCATCACACCGAGTGTGTTGTGGGCGGCTGCGAGCGTGGGGTCGATCCGCACCGCCGCGCGGAGCGATTCGGCGGCCTCCTCCAGCCGGTGCAAAGCGCGGTACACCTCGCCTTGGGTGTGGAGAAGGCGGGCATCCGCCGGCCGCCTGGCCAGCACGCCGTCGAGCGCCGCCAGCGCCTCGGCGGGGCGGCCCTCTGCGATGGTGATCGCGGCCAGCAGCACCGCGGCATCGGCGTGCCCCGGATCGTGGGCGAGCAACTCGCGGCAGAGGGCCGCCGCCAACGGGCGATCGCCGGAAGCGTGGGCCCGCAAGGCTTGCTCGTGAAGATCAGCCGGTGAGGAGTCGGGCATCGCTCTGCTTGAACCCACCCCTTCCCCGGTTGCCGGCACGTCGGATCGGGTTCTGCCGACAGCCAGCGCGGGATCGCAAGCATGGCGCAGGGAATGGATCCTGTCGCGAACCTACCCGGAAACGACTTTTTCCACGAAAAGTTAGACTGACCTCTGCCGGTGCCCGGGGTGCGCACGCTTGTGTCTCCCGGTCCGGCGTCCTCCGAGGCGCTCCTTTGTGGCCGAATCTCGCTCCGCCCTGGAAATCCTCCGCGCCCCCGACGACTGGTCGCCACCGCCGGCGGCCGTCATCGCGCTGGTCGGCGACGAGCCGTTCCTCGCCGGTGAGCTCCTCGGGCTGATTCGACGGCACATGGTGCCCGACGAGGCCGACCGATCCTGGGCTTGGCGCGAGTTCGATGGGGAGGCGATCGAGGATCCGCGCGACATCTTCGATGAAGCGGCCACGGTACCGATGTTTGCCGGAGCGACGCGCGTGGCGGTCGTGCGCTCGGCCGATCCGTTCGTGACCAAGTGCCGGGCGATGCTCGAGACCATCGTCGCCGCCCCCCGCGGCCACCGCGGGCTGGTGATCCTCGACGTCAAGACCTTTCCCGCCACGACCCGGCTGGCGAAGTCGCTCGCTGCCCAGGGCGCGGTCATCGACCTGGCCGTGCCGGCGAAGGTCGATCTCGCCGCCTGGGTGCGCCACTGGGCCAAATCCCGTCACGGCTGCGCCCTCGAGGCCGCCACTGCGCAGCGCCTGCTCGAGCGCCTTAATAATGAGCTCGGTCAGATCGATCAGGCGGTGCAGCGGCTCGCCGGAGCCCAGGGCAAGGGGGGGAAGCCGATTCCCCCCGAGGCCGTCGACGACCTCGTGGGGAGCCCCCAGGAGCGATCGGCGTGGGGGATGATCGATGCCGCCGCGGCCGGGAATGCCCCGGAGGCCCTGGCGGCGCTGGCCGATCTCCTCGCCAGCGGCGAGAACCCGATCGCGCTGTTTGCGCAAGCCGCGACGAGCCTGCGGCGCCTCGCCTCCGCCGCCCGGCTCCTTGGCCTGCCCCCCGGCGCGGGGCGCCCCGGCAGCTTCGACGAGGCGCTGAAGTCGGCCGGCGTGGCGGCGTGGCCCAAGGCGCTTGGACAGGCCCGCGAGGCGCTCCAGCAACTCGGCGGCCGTCGCGCCCGCCAGCTTCCGCAGCGGCTGGCCGATCTCGACCGATCGCTCAAGGGGGATGCTTCCCGCGGCCTGCGAGCGCGGCTGGCCCTGGAACGCCTGATCTGCATGATGGCCCGACAGGCGCCGGGGATCGACACCCCGGCCGGCAGGGCCGCGGCGACGGGCGGATCGGGAGCCCGGTCGGCCACCGCGACAAACCCCGGGACAAGGAGAACGCGGACGTGAACGTGAACGTGGATCGACACCAGGATGCGCCCCGAGACGTGTGGGAAAATCCGTTGGCGACCCGCTACGCCTCCGCTGAGATGGCGAGGCTGTGGAGTGACCGCAACCGCTACCGCACCTGGCGGCAGGTGTGGCTGGCCCTGGCGGAGGCCGAGGCCGAGCTCGGTCTGCCGATCACGCCGGCGCAGCTGGCGCAACTGCGCGCCAATCTCGAGCCGGTCGACTTCGCCAAGGCGGCGGCCTACGAGAAGCAGATGCGGCATGACGTCTTCGCCCACCTCCACACCTACGGCGATGCGGCGCCGCTGGCCCGCCCGATCCTCCATCTCGGGGCCACGAGCGCCTTCGTCACCGACAACACCGACTTGATGCTGATGCGCGATTCGCTCGATCTGATCGCCGCCCGCCTCGCCGGGGTGATCGAGGCGCTCGCAGCCAAGGCGGCCGAGACGAAGGACATCGTCTGCCTCGGGCTGACCCACCTCCAGCCGGCGCAGCCGACGACGATCGGCAAGCGAATCTGCCTATGGATCCACGATCTGCTCATCGATCTCGAGGAGATCGTCCACCGTCGCCAGCTCCTCCGGGCCCGCGGGGCGAAGGGAACGACCGGCACCCAGGCGAGCTTCCTCGAGCTCTTCGACGGCGATCATGCCCGAGTCCGCGCGCTTGACGAGGTGGTGTCGCGGAAGCTCGGATTCAGCGCCTCCTACGACGTCACCGGTCAGACCTACACCCGGAAGATCGACTCGCAAATCGTGGCCGGCCTTGCCGGGATCGCCGAATCGACCCACAAGGCGGGCAACGATCTCCGGCTGGCGGCCGCCTCGGGGGAGCTGGAGGAGCCCTTCGAGCAGGATCAGGTCGGCTCCTCGGCGATGCCCTACAAACGCAATCCGATGCGTGCCGAGCGGATGTGCGGCCTCGGCCGGTTCGTGATGGGCCTGGCCGTGACGGCCGGGCAGACCGCAGCGACGCAGTGGTTCGAGCGGACGCTCGACGATTCGGCCCCGCGTCGGCTCGTGCTCCCGCAGGCCTTCCTCGCCACCGACGCCCAGCTTGTTCTCTACGCGAACATCGCCCGCGGGCTCGTCGTCATCCCCGGCGCGATCCGCCGGAATCTGGAGAACTATCTCCCCTTCCTCGCCGCGGAACGGATCCTGATGGCGGGGACGAAAGCCGGTGGCGACCGCCAGGCGCTCCACGAGGCTTTCCGCGTTCATAGCCACGCGACGACGGCGGCAATCCGCGAGGGAAAGCCGAACGACCTCGCCCAAAGGCTTGCCGCCGATCCGCTCTTCGTGGCGGTTGACCTCGGGGCCGCGATGGAATCGCAGGGGCTCGCGGGGCGGGCGTCGGCGCAGGTCGACGAGTTTCTCACCGGGCCGGTCCGTGAGGCCCTGGGGCGCAATCCGGCCCGCGCGGCGACCGCAGCGCTGCACGTCTAAACGGCCTCCGCTGCCTGGCCGAGGGGCGCGGTCAATCGATGGTTACCAGCGCGAAGCCGGGGGGGAGAAGAGGCGTCATGACCCTCCCTTCCCCGCGACCATGGGCCGGCTCCGGGGCCAGACCGCTGCGCCGACCAGTCGGAATCCAGTCGGGAAGATCGACCCTCGTTTGGTCGCCAAGGCGAAGTAGGCTTTGCAGGGACTGGTAATTCAGGGACGTCAGCCCGTGGAGGCTTGCCTTCCGGCGGCGTGTGGCGAGGGTGTCCGCGGCCGTGGGTGACAAGGTCGCCAGGCCGTTGAGGCAGAGATGGCCACGGTGCCGGGCGAGGGCCACGATCACCCCCTCCTCCGGCGCCTCGAGGCCATTGAGTGCCAGCAGCCCCTCGTGGTCGGCCAGCGCCTCGGCCGTGGCCAGGTCGATCGACCGCAGGCCGTTCAAGTGGAGCGCGCCGACATGCCCGGCGAGGGCCCTCGCTGTGTCGGCGGGGAGCGTCTCCAGGCTATCGAGCCGGAGATCCTCGGCGTGGCCGGCGAGTTCTGCTGCGGCCGCGGGGGTGAGCATCAGAAGGAGGGGGAAGTTGAGGAAGCCCCGGCAGGCGGCGAGCTCACGGGCTGCCGCGACATCGAGCGTGCTCAGGCGCCGCAGCGAGATCCCGAACGGATTGGCAGCCAGCCGGCGGGCCTCGGCGGCGGAGAGGGTTTCCCGGTGATGGTCGGCGGTGCCGCGGAAGAAGCAATCGGCCAGCACGCTGAACGTTCGGGGGACGGCTCCG
>CAMBFA010000174.1 GCA_945865325.1 Candidatus Kuenenia stuttgartensis | reverse complement strand
CGCCCCTCCCAACTCTCCGGTGGGCAGAAGCAGCGGATCGCCATCGTTCGCGCCCTCGCCACCCAGCCGGAGCGGCTGTTCCTCGACGAGCCGACCTCCGCCCTCGATCCGGAGATGACTGCCGAAGTCCTCGAGATGATCGGCGAGCTGAAGGACCTGGGGACCCGTTTCATTCTCGTGACCCACGAGATGGGCTTTGCCCGCCGGGTGGCCGACGAGGTGGCGTTTGTCGGCGGCGGCAAGGTCGTCGCCAGCGGCCCGGCGGCTAGGATGTTCGAGCATTGCCCCGAGCCCCGCGTTCGCGAGTTCTTCGCGAGGATTCTCCCATGACCGATCGTGGTGCCTCCCCGCCCGCGCCGCTCCCCCTCGATCGCCCGAACGACACCGACCGTTTCGCCTGGGCCGACGATCCAGCCGTGCGGGCCTTCGTCGGGGCACTCGTCGCCGATGCGGTCGCGATGCCGGTCCATTGGTATTACGACCGGGCGGCCCTCGACCGCGACCATCCCGGGCTGTCGGGCTACGCCGCGCCGAAGCAGGTTCATCCCGACAGCATCCTGTGGCGGAGCCGCTACGAACCGGCGGGCCCCGAGGGGGAGATCCTCCACGACCAGGCGCAGTACTGGGGGCAGCGTGGGATTCATTACCACCAGTTCCTCGAGGCCGGGGAGAACACGCTCAACTCCAAACTCGCGGTGGAGTTGGCGGCACTTGTGAAGCGCAACCGGCACTGGGACGCTGAACGCTGGCTGGGGGAATACGTCGCCTTCATGCGCCGCCCGGGGAGCCATCGCGATACCTACGTCGAGGAATACCACCGCCACTTCTTCACGAACCTCGCCCATGGCCGCAAGCCGATCAACTGCGGCGTCCGCGACGAACACATCGGCGGGCTCGTGCCGGTGGCGGCGCTCGTGGCGGCCCTCGGCGACCGCCACCCCGACCTGCGGGCAATCGTCCGCGAGCATGTGAACCTGACGCACAAAGACCGCGACGTTCTCGCCGCCGCCGATGCCCTCGTGCGGATCCTCGTCCGCGTCTGCCGGGGCGGCCACCTGCGGGAGGCGATCCTCGAGGAGGCGACCGACTGGATCTCGGCGGCCAAGCTTGCCGGTTGGGCCGATCTTCCCGATCGTACGGTCGTCGGCACCCGCCTCTCCACCGCCTGCTACATTCCCGACGCCTTCCCCGCCGCCCTCGTCCTCGCTTGGCGGCACCACGACAATTTCGCCGCCGGGGTCCTCGCCAACGCGCTGTGCGGCGGCGACAACTGCCATCGCGGGGCGGTCGTCGGGGCCCTGCTGGGGGCCGCCAATCCGATCCCCCGCCGGTTCCTGGAAGGACTGCGGGCCGGTGCTACAGTTGGGGATATCTTCAGCCGATCCCCCCAGGGTGAGTCCGCATGAGCTCCGTGGCCACGTCCGCCGGTTCCCGTCATGAACCGCTCCGAGACGACGCCCCCCTGCCGTTCGCCGCGATCGACGGCCTCGTCCCCACCAAGACCATCCTCCTCACGGCCGATCCGGCGGCGGCTGATCCGGTGGCCGCGAAGCGCGCGGAGATCCTCGCCTACTTCCACCGCACCTGCGAGCTCGACGAGCGGCTCTTCGACCTGATCCGCCACGAGGCGGCGTTTTTCGTCCGCCACGAACCGCTGCGGCACCCGCCGATCTTCTACCTCGCCCATCCGGCGACGTTCTACGTCAACAAGCTGTACGTCGCCCGGCTCTTCAAGACCCGCGTCGATCCCCGCATGGAAGCGATGATGGCGGTGGGGGTCGACGAGATGTCCTGGGACGATCTCAATGCTGCCCACTACGACTGGCCGAGCGTCGCTGCCGTCCGCTCCTACCGGCGCGAGGTCCGCCGCCGCGTCGACGCCTTCATCCGTTCGATGCCGCTGGAACTGCCGATCCGCCAGGATTCGCCGGCGTGGATGATTTTGATGGGGATCGAACACGAGCGGATTCATCTGGAGACCTCGTCGGCGATTCTCCGCCAGATGCCGCTGGCCGATCTGCGGCGCGAAGAGGAGCTCAGCGCCGATGAGCGGCGGCTGTGGCGCACCTGCCGCGAGCAGGGG
Organism: Candidatus Kuenenia stuttgartensis; assembly: GCA_945865325.1. GTDB lineage: Bacteria > Planctomycetota > Planctomycetia > Pirellulales > UBA1268 > QWOP01. The sequence goes on along the minus strand of CAMBFA010000174.1, from coordinate 6,517 downwards.
CCAACGCCGGAGAACCCGTGGGTGGAAGTGCCGGCGCGGACGGTGCCCCTCGGCAAGCGCGACGACGACCAGACCTACGGCTGGGACAACGAATACGGCACCGAAGAGGTCCATCTCCCTTCCTTCAGCGCCGCCCGGCAGCTCATCTCGAATGGTGAGTTCCTCGAGTTCGTTGCGGCCGGGGGCTACCGGGACGAATCGTTTTGGACCGACGAGGGGCGCGGCTGGCTGCGCTACACGAAGGCGGAGCATCCGCGCTTCTGGCGGCATGATGGGGGCACGTGGAAGCAGCGCAACCTCCTCGACGAGATCCCCTTGCCGCTCGACTGGCCGGTGGAGGTCAATTGCCTCGAGGCCCAGGCGTGGTGCGCCTGGAAGCGGCAGGAGACCGGGCTCAACATCCAACTCCCCACCGAGGCCCACTGGCAGGCGCTGCGGGCGGGGATCGACACCGACCAACCGCACTGGGAGAAGGCCCCCGGCAATGTGAACCTCGAGTGGTTCGCGTCAAGCTGCCCGGTGACGATGTTTCCGCAAGGGTCGCAAGGGTCACGTGGCACCGAAGGGGAGTTCTGCGACGTCATCGGCAACGTCTGGCAGTGGACGCGGACGCCGATCATGCCCTTCAAGGGCTTCGAGGTCCATCCGCTCTACGACGACTTCTCCGTGCCGACCTTCGACGGCCGCCACAACCTCATCAAGGGGGGCGCGTGGATCTCGACCGGGAACGAGGCGCTGGCCAGCGCCCGCTACGCCTTCCGCCGGCATTTCTACCAGCACGCCGGCTTCCGGCCGATCATCGACGCCCCCGGCCACGACTGCGTCACGGAGGGCTCGAAGCTCTACGAGACCGACGTGCTCGTGACGCAGTATCTGGAGTTTCACTTTGGCCCCGAGGCCCTCGGCGTGCCGAACTTCCCCCGGGCTTGTGCGGAGGAAACCCTCCGACTCGTTCCCGTAGATCGGCGCCGGCGCTGTCTCGACATCGGTTGCTCGGTGGGGCGGTCGGCCTTCGAGCTCGCCCGGGCCTTCGAGCATGTTGATGCCATCGACTTCTCGGCCCGCTTCATCCAGTCGGGCGTTCGGCTCCAGGAGGGGGGCGAACTGCACTACGAGGTGCCGATCGAGGGGGAATTGACCATCGCCCGGAGCGTGTCGCTGGAGCGCCTCGGCCTCGGCGATTTGCGTGGGAAGGTGGCGTTCATGCAGGGGGATGCCTGCAACCTGAAGAGCCTCTACACCGGCTACGACCTCGTCTTCGCCGGCAACCTTGTCGATCGGCTCTACGACCCGGGGATGTTCCTCGATCTGATCGCCGGGCGCGTGCTCCCCGGCGGCCTGCTCGTCATCACCTCCCCCTACACCTGGCTCGAAGAATACACGCCGAAAGCAAAGTGGCTCGGGGGGCGGCGCGAGCATGGCGAAGCCCTCACGACCTTCACGGGGATCGGCCGGGCGTTGGAGGCCGATTTCGAATTGATCCACCGGTCCGACGTGCCGCTGGTGATCCGGGAGACCGCCCGCAAACACCAGCACTCGATCGCCGATCTGACGGCCTGGCGGAGGCGCGGGGCCAACTGACGGCCCCCCCCTCCGAACCATTCCGGGTGACAGGGACCACGGCGATCGGCTAAAATCTCTGTTCCCTCCGGACACGCCGACCGTGGCAACTACCCCCCCCGACCGCTTCGATCCCTGCCGAGCCTGGCTCGGGATCGACCGTGCCGACCTCGCCGATCCGCGGCGGGTGCTGGGGCTCGTTCCCGGCGAGACCGACCCGATCGTCGTCCTCAAGGCGGCCGAAACCAGGCTCAAGGCCCTGAAAGGTCTTGCCGCCGGTCAGCATCACGCCGCCCGCGAAGGCTTGATCCTCCAGGTGGAGCAGGCCCGAGAGAAGGTCCTCTCGCAGATCGCCGCGGCGAGGGGAGCCGAAGGCCCGCGCAAGCCGGCAACTGCCGGTGGCGGATACGCGATGCCCCCCCCGCCCCGCCGGCCCGACACACCGGAGCCCGACGACCCGGCCACGGTCCTCTTCCCTTCCCCGGCCCATGCGGAGGATCCCGGGCACGCCCGCCTCGCGACCGACGCCACGCCGATCGTCCGCATCCGCCCCCGCCGCCCCATCCGACGGCAGGGCAACGCCGCGATCTGGCTGTCGCTCCTGGCGATCCTGGCAAGCGTCGCCCTCGGAACTGGATTTATTTGGTGGCAGTCGAATCAGGAGGCGCTCCGCCAGGCCGCACGGCAACAGATGGCCAAACGCTCCCCGGAGGACGAGGAAGCGACCGACGATCGCCGTGGCGCTGGGGCCAAGCCGCTCCCGGCGGATGCCGCGATCTCGTCGAGCGCCCCCCCGCCGCCGATGAGAAAGCCGGTCGCCTCACCGCCCCCCAAGCCGTCGATGCCAGCCAAGTCCCCCAGCCCGACAACGGTGGCCGCCGTCGAATCAGGTACGCCGGCCGACACCGGCATGGGCGACGATCGCGCCCCGACTGCCCCGACTTCGGCCCCCATGGACGACGAAGTGGGCCCTGAATCCGAGCCCCCCACCGATGACGTCGCCGCCGGGGAAGCCGGCGCCGATGCGATGACAGACGATGCGATGACAGACGATGCGATGGCAGACGATGCGATGGCAGACGATGCGACAGCAGACGATGCGACAGCAGACGATCTGGCGGCCGCAGACCGTCCGGCCGAGGATGCCGAGGGGGAGAGTGAGATCGAAGGCGCGGTGACCGGGGCGCTGGCCGCCCTCCGGCAGGGAGACTTCGACACAGCCGATGCCCTCCTCGCCTCGGCCCTCGAAGGGGGGCGGAATCTTCCGGCCAAGCGGCGCGTCTCTGATTGGCAGACACTCGCCCAGTATGCCCGGGAGTTTGCCGGCTTCCGTGAGAAGGCGATCGCGGCGGTCGAGTCGGGGAACGAGTACGACGTCAACGGCAAGAAGGTGGCCGTCGTCGAGATCGACGACAAGAAGTTCATCTACCGCTTCCAGGGGCGCAACAAGACGACTCCCCGCAACAAGATCCCCTCCGGCATCACCATGGCGATCGTGACGACCTGGTTCGACGAGCGCCCGGACAACCATCTCTTTCTTGGGGCCTATCACGCCACGAAGCCGGAGCCCGATCCGGCCAAGGCGCGCGACCACTGGGAACGGGCCGAAAAGGGGGGGATCAGCGCCGAACCGCTCCTGCGGCTCCTCGACGACCCCGCGCTCCAGGAGGGGGCGAAGGCCTCCGAGCCGACCGACGAATGACCGGCCTTCGCCTCACCAGATCTGCGTGAGGATGTCGACCAGCGCCCCCTGATCGAGCTCGAGCGGATTGCCCCGCAGGCTCGCGCCGCCGGAGTTGTCAGCGAGCCAGCCGATCCGCTCCTGGCGAAGCCCCACCTCCGACAGCCGGCGCGGGAGGCCGGCCAGGGCACACAGGCCTTCGATCCTGGCGATGAACGCCGTCGCCGCGGTCGCATCGGCGGGGGAGGCCCCCGGGTCGATCGCCCGCTCGAGCCGGGCGTAATCCGCCGCCGCGACCGACGCGTTGACCGCCAGCGCCACCGGGAGGAGGAGCCCGCAGGCCAGGCCGTGCGGCGTGTTGCACTCCACCCCGAGTGCTGCCGCCACGCCGTGGGCCATGCCGAGGCCGGAGTTGGTCAGGGCCATCCCTGAAATGAACGCCGCATGGCTCATCGCGCTCCGCGCCGCTCCATCGGTGGGATCCGCGAGCACCCGCGGCAGGGCGCGCACGGCCCGCGGCAGCGCCTCGAGCACCAGCGCCCGCGGGAGCGGCCGGCGGACGCGGCAGATGAACGACTCGATGAGTTGCGTGAGGCAGTCGAGCCCGGCGGCCGCCACCGTCGCCCGGTCGCAGCCGGCGGTCAGGTCGGGATCGATGACGACGGCGCGGGGCACCATGAGGGGGCTGCGGAGGCTCTTCTTGAAGCGCCGCCGCGGGCAGGAGATGACGGCATTCCGCGTCGCCTCGGCGCCAGTGCCGGCCGTCGTCGGCACGGCGAGCAGCGGCAGCGGCGCGACCTCGATCGGGATCCCCCGCCCCACCCCCTCGAGCCGGTCAACGACGAGCGAATCGTAGGCCTCGGCGCTGAGACCGGCGGGGAGATTCGTGGCGAGGGCCGCGACGGCCTTGGCCAGATCGATCGCCGATCCCCCTCCGACGGCGACGACGACGACCCCTTCTCGCCCCCCCAGCGGGAGCGAGGCGAGGGCCCGGGCGACGTCGGCCACGGTCGGCTCGCCAGTGCTAACGGCGACAAGCTCGGTGGCAAGGCCGGCGCGCCCGAGGCTGGCCTCGATCGCGGAGCGATGGGGCCCGTCGACGAGGCTCCGACGCCCCCCGACGAGCCACACGTGCCTCCCGAGGAGCGCCGCCACCTCCCCCAATTCGGCGATCCGTCCGGCCCCGAACCGGATCACCGGCGGCGCCACGAAGTCCCACGCCCCGGGATCGATCGCCGCGCCGTCGATTACACTGGAGCCGTGGTCTTGCATGCCCCGCCGATCCTTTCCTGCTCCGCTCTCGTTCCAAAACCGCTTCCTGAGGACGCTGCCACGAGGATGACGATCGACGCCCTGGAGATCCCCCCCTGCCGCCGGCCGGTGGTGGGATCGATCCGTCCCCCTGGTTCCAAGAGCATCACCAACCGAGCCCTCGTCTGTGCGGCGCTGGCCCGGGGAACCTCGACGCTCTTCGGCGCCCTCGACAGTCAGGATACCCGGGTGATGGTAGACGGACTGCGGTCCCTCGGCATCGGTGTCGAGCCCGACTGGCCGGCCGGCCAGATCGTCGTCCACGGCTCGGGCGGCCGGATCCCCGCCACGGCCGCCACGCTCGACTGCGCCGCCAGCGGCACGACGATCCGGTTCCTCGCCGCGGTCTGTGGCCTGGGCCAGGGTACCTACCGGCTTGACGGCACAGCGCGGATGCGGAAGCGGCCGATCGGTGATCTCCTCGACGCCCTCCGCGCCCTTGGGGTCGAGGCAAGCGCCGAAAGCCCTGGCGGCTGCCCGCCGGTGGTGATCCGATCCCCCGGCATGCCGGGGGGCGCCACCACCGTCCGCGGCGCGACGTCGAGCCAGTTCGCCAGTGCCCTGGCGATGGTCGCCCCCTGCACCCCGGCGGGGATGACGATCGACTTCGAGGGGCGCCTTGTCTCGCTCCCCTACCTCGAGATGACCCGGCGCGTGATGGCCGATTTCGGCGCCGCCTGTCGGGTCGACACCCCGACGCGCTGGTCGATTCCGGCTGGCTGGTATCTGGGCAAGACGTACGCCATCGAGCCCGACGCGTCGGCCGCGAGCTACTTCCTCGCCGCTGCGGCGATCACCGGCGGGAGCGTGACCGTCGAGGGGCTGTCGCGGCGGAGCATGCAGGGGGACGTGGCCTTCGCCGCGGCACTCGAGCGGATGGGGTGTAAGCTTGAGTGGCACGAATCGGGGGATCATCCGGCCGACGATGCCGTGACCGTCTCGGGCCGGGCCACGCGCGGCATCGACATCGACATGAATGCCATCAGCGATACGGTGCCGACGCTCGGCGTCGTCGCGCTGTTTGCCGACGGGCCGACGACGATCAGCCATGTCGCCCACATCCGCGACAAGGAGACCGACCGGATTGGCGATCTGGCCCGCGAGCTCTCTCGTCTCGGCGCTCGGATCGAGGAGCGGCCCGACGGGCTGACGGTCCATCCCGGTGCGCTTATGCCAGTGGAGCTGGCGACCTACGACGACCATCGGATGGCGATGAGCCTGGCCCTCGCCGGGCTCGTCGTCCCCGGCGTCCGGATCCTCGATCCACTCTGCACCGGGAAGACATTTCCGGGGTATTGGCAGGAGTTGGCAACGCTGGCCGCCCTCGACACGCGGGGGTGGCCCGAGGCGCTGCGATCCTGACGACCCGTCGTAGCGAGGCGTCAGTCCGAGCCGAAAGCGCCGTCGCAGCCGGCGGTGCCCTCCACGCCCGATCGGGCGAGAACGAGTGAGGCCCGAGCGAGGAGCAGATCGACACGCTCCTCCAAGGAGGGCTCCGCGGCGGGCTTGGAGAGGCTCGTGCCGTGAGTAGCCGCCCGCACCCCGGCAGCCCCGTGGCGGGCAGGAAATCCTCCGCCGCAATGGCGGCAGAAGACCTTCTTGCCGAGGAGCGTGACCCGGATGCGAAGCGACCGGCCGCAGATTGGACAGGACTGGAAGAAATGCACGGGAAAGCTCCTCCGCACACGCGTGCGCTCGCAGGAACGATATGCCTCAACCCCCACGGGACAAGTTTACCGGCGACGCCCGCCAACACCAAGATCGCCCCAGCGCGGGAAAGCTCGCCCGCATCTGTGCCGATCGATTACATTACGAAGGTCCTTCCAATCCGTTCCTGCCGAGCGGCAGCCGATGAACCGTCCGTGGTACGCCCCTCTCGTGGTCGTCTTTTGGCTGGTGACCACCGGCTGGCTGTTCCTTTCGAAGATCCTCCCCGCGATCCTTCCCGGCGCCCCACCGGGCCAT
>CAMBFA010000173.1 GCA_945865325.1 Candidatus Kuenenia stuttgartensis | reverse complement strand
AGCAACTCGCGGCGACCGAGGCCGGCAGTGGGAAGCTGGATGGAGGGCATGGGGGCGGCTCTCGGGAGTGGCACGTGGAAGAACCATCGTACGTCGGGAATCGGTGGCCGGTCGAGGCCAGGGGGGGAAGCGGAGCCTTGCAGCACTCTTCTCGAACCGTCCCGTAGAATGATTCGTAGAGATCACCGCCAGAAGTGAGCCAATCTCAAGGAGCCGATCTCGCTACGGGCTCGTTCCCCCACGGGCTCGACTCTCCAAGAGCCCCACTCTGAAAGATCCCCATGAACGTTTTTCAGTTTCGCTCGGTGTCGTCGCCGCTGTCGTTCCTGGTCGTCGCCGCGATCGCCCTGGTGAGCCTTTCGACCAGCTACGCGGCTGATCCGAAGGGGGGCGGTCGAGGACGTCCCGGCGGTGGGGCTCCCGGTGCGGGAGCGCCGGGCGCTGGCGTCAAGCCGGGCGCCGGCGTCGGAGCGCCTGGGGCTGGTGCAAGAGCGGGCGCTGGAGTCGGAGCACCCGGGGCTGGGGGCAAGCCCGGGGTCGGCGTCGGCACGCCCGGGGCCGGTGCCGCGGGTGTCGGTGTGCGGCCTGGCGCTGGGGCAGGCGCCGCTGGTGTCGGCGTCGTTCCGGGTGTCGGGGCTGGTGCATCTGGTGCGGTCGTCAGGCCGGGGGCTGGTGGCGCGGTGGTGACGGAAGGTGCCCCGCGGGGGGGCGTGGTCGTTGCGACACCAGGCACCGTCGTCACGCCGAGAGCGGGTGTCGTCGAGGAGGCCGCAGCGCCGCGGGCGGGTGTCGCTGTCGAGACGCGGCCCGGTGTCGGTGCTGCCGGCGCGGGGGCAGCGGGAGCCGGCGTGCGGCCGGGTGCGGGTGTTGGTGCGCCCGGTGTCGGCGTCGGCGGTAAGCCGGGCGTCGGTGCAGCGGGCGCCGGAGCCCGTCCTGGTGCCGGAGTCGGCGCCCCCGGGCCGGGCACAGGCAAGACCGGTGGAGCGGCCGGTGGCCGTGGTGGCGCCGGTGCCAGCCGCGGCGGGCGTCGTTGAGTTTCTCCGGGGACTCGATAACCCCTTTGTCAATCTGCGGCCCGGGTGATCGGCCAGCCGTGTCAGGCTAAGGCCCAACGTCACCCCCCCTTCCCCGAAGCGACTCTCCTGGTCGACGCGATCGGGCCTGCCGACATTCCCGGCTTCGCCTGCGGCTGTGGAAAGTGATCATGAGCCTCCAGCAGATCTGCTGGACGACCGTAGCGCGGGCGGTTGAGGCTCTCCCCTCGTACGGAGGGCGGAGGGCCTCTCCGGAGCGTCGTGGCATCCCTGGCCGTTTTCATGGAGTCACTTTCATGTCCGCCTTCAATCCCTACGCCCCTCCCGCCGCCGACACGCTCGACAGCGGCCGCCAGTGGGGCGAATCTGACGACCGAGGCGGGCTGTGGAGGGAACGCTTCCTCCTGGTGATGGACAAGACAGCCACGCTGCCGGTCGATCGGTGCATCGTCTGCGATGCCCCGGCCACAGGGCGACCGCTCCGCCGCAAGCTCTCCTGGCATTCGCCGTGGTGGTATCTCCTCGTGCTTTTCAATCTCCTCGTCTATGTCATTGCGGCGATGATCGTGCGGAGAAAAGTCGACCTTCGTGTCGGCCTGTGCGACACCCACCGCAGCCGGCGGCGATGGTGGATTGCGCTGGCTTGGTCGCTCGTCCTTGCGGCGATCGGTCTGCTGTCGTTCGGCATGACAGCGCGTCTGGCCGATGGAACGATGGCTGCGCTCATGGGCCTTGCCGTCGTGGGCTTCCTCACTGCCGGGATCATCGGGATCTACGCCGTCCGGGTGGTGACGGCCAAGCAGATCGACGACCGCTACGCCTGGATCGGCGGCGTCTCGTCGCAGCTGCTCGACACGCTCCCCGATTGGCCCGGCCCGAAGTACCACGGCTGATCTGGGGGTGCGGGGGGATCGCTGGACGCTTGACTTGGTGACGATGTGCTCTAAGAAAACATTCCCGTTCCGCCAGCGATTACGGCACTCAAGGCTGGGAGCGCTGAGCACACTCGGCTGCGGCTCGGCCGAGGCCGCCAAAAGTAAACGACTTTCCCCCCCACAGAGCATGTGGATGAAACGGAACGACTGCGCGTCGCAAGGGGGGTACAAAATTGCTCGAATGTCCGCAGGGCGTGATCATGCGTTCCGTTTGCCCGATTCTGGTCGGTCTGATCGTTGCTGTTGCCGGGGCGGTGACCGCCAGTGCATTGCGGGCCGAGTCGCTCGAGTCCGTCATCGCCGCGTACAACGAGGCTGCTGCGAACGCCGACGGCCATGGCGACACCCCTCCTCGCGACGATGCGACGTGGCTCCAGACACTCCTCGACGCGGCGGATCGCCATCGGGGCGACGCGCTCGAGGCCCGTGTTCTCGGCTACGCTCGGCTCCATGCAAACGTTCTCGGGAGATGGGAGGATTCAGCACGGATCCTCGAGCGGCTGCTGGCCCTCGAGCCCGATCGGAATGAGGTCCGCGCCCAGCTTCTCACGGAGCTCGGTGAGATCCGCAAGCAAATCGCCGCGAAGACCAGGCTCGATGCGGATCGAAGCGCGGCCAGGCTGGCCTTCGAGGAGGCCAACGCCATCTATGCCGATCTTCCGAGTGATGGCGATGAGGATGGCGCAGTCCAGGAGGCGATGCTCCTCAACAGGGCGTGGATAGCGCAGTTGTTTGCCGAGAGTCAGTCGCCGGCCGACAGGATGGCCGCAGCGGCGTCGTTTCGGTCCTTGAGGGAGGGGGTCGAACGCTATCGGGCCTCGCGCGGGGAGCCACGGCACCGCCTCGCCGTCGCGGGCTGGACGCCCCTTAAAATCGCCGAGCAGGAGGCGACGGAGGCTCTCGTCAACGAGCAGTACGACGAGGCTACCGAGGCGATTGAGCAGATAGCGAAGGCCAAAGATGCCACCCTCAACCCCTCCCATTGCATCATCATCGCGGCCTACCGGCGAACGTTGATGGCGCGCGAGAACGTGGCGGGGTACGTGAAGTTTCTCGAAAGCTCGCTGCGATCGGCTCCCGAAGACCAGGGGACCTGTCTCGTGCGCTCTTTCCTCGCCGAAGCGCTTCTGCTCCAGGGCGACAAGGCGCAAGCCCGCTCGATCCTCGAAGATCTCCGCGACCATTCGTTCGAGGCGTTCGATGCCATCGAGCCGAATTCTCTGGAGCAAGGGAAAGGCGGCACATTCTCGCTCGTGCTCCGCACACTCCGAGATATCGAGGCGGAGGCTGGCGACCTTGAGAAGGCGGTGGCCACGAATCGTTTCTATCTCGATCTCTACCCGAACGACGGCGGCCTGACGACCGAGGCCCGATCGTTCGCCGAGAGAATCGCCGCCGAGACACGGCTGGGCGAAGAGCCCGGGAAACCGGTTCTGCGGCGATCTTGGCGGAGCGTGCTGCTGTGGGGAAACGTGGCTCTGATCGGAGCGCTGGCAGGCTGGGTACTCATCCGCAACCGCAGGCTATCCAGGCGCGGCGGATCACGATCGTGACATACCCTCACGCGGCGCGGAGGAGTGGCGAGCCGGTGTCGTCGCCCGGCATGCTGCACTGGCGGTGCTCGATCTCGTCCATGATCGCTAGGAGGATCTCCTCGCGGATCGTCTGCATCTCGCCTTCGTCGGCCGTCAGGGCGAGGGCCGAGATCTCGATCGTGTAGGCCGCCGACGATTGCCCCGTGAGCCGGACCCGCGGCGAGCCGGGATCGAGACGGGCGTGGTCGCCGAGGAGATCGCGGAAACGCGAGAGCAGATCGCGGACCTGGCCGGGGCTGGCATCGGGGCGGATCTCCACCGGGAGCTTGATCGGGATCCGGTCGCGGCGCGTGTAGTTGACGAGCTGAACCTTGGCAAACTCGGCGTTGGGGATCGTGATCAGTGAGCGATCGAGCCCGCGGATCCGCGTCGACCGCAGCCCGATCTGCTCGACGCGCCCGCGGATCTCGCCATACTGGCATTCATCGCCAATCCGTACCGGTTTGTCGGTGAAGAGGACGACGCCGGCGATGAGATTTTCGATCGAATACTGCGCGGCCAGGGCCACTGCCAGGCCGCCGGCCCCGAGCCCGGCCAGAAGCGGCGCCACCGGGATGCCGAGGGAATCGGCGGCCTGGATCCCGATCCAGGCGACGATCACGAACGTGCAAACTCTGGCCGCGAGGCGGACGAGCTGGACATCGACCCCATCGCCGCGCCGTGCCCGGGCTCGGACGAGGAGCTCGGTGACCCACGCCATGATCGCCATCACCGCGGCGATGGCGCCGGCGTAGAGCGTGAGCCGCAGTGTGAGCTTGGCGGCGATGAGCGAGTCGCCGGTGAGCCGCACCTGGAACGTCAGCAGCCAGTCGGCGAGGAGGCTGCCGCCGGCGAGGACGACCGGGAGGAGAAAGCTCGTGATCGACCGCGCCCAGCCAGGATGGAAGATCCGCGGGAGCGACGAGGCGAGGAACGCCACCAGGCCGAAGGCCGCAGCGAGGAGGACGGCGGCGCACCACTGCCAGACCGTCTCGCCGAGGATGATCGTGTGGGCCCAGGGAGGGAGGCTGCGGATGAACGACTCGGGGAAGAGCGTGCCGCCGACCGTCACATAGGCCTCGTAGAGGCCGGGGCTGCCGGCATCGGACTTGTAGGGTCTGCTGCGGACCCGCGCGAAGTAACTCTCGGCCCGCTCGACCGATTCGGGGGTGAAGATGAAATCCCCCTGGCGCGGGCCGGCGTCGATCCGCACGAGCATGATCTCGGTGCCGGGGATCCGCCAGCGCGTGATCGAGTCGGCCTTCACGGCGGCGGCATCGGGAATCGCCGAATCTGCCGGCATCGGGATCCGGTCAAACACCTCCTTGAGGCAGGTGGCGGCCTCGCGCCCCCTCGGCGCGGCGAGCGTCGGGGCGAACTCGGAGAGGTCGAGGCACTTCAGCGCCTGGGCGATGAGATGGGCGTTCTCGATCCGCGTGTCGACGGTCAGCCCGCCACGCATGTTGCGGTAAACATGGTCGATCGTGTCGCGGAAACTGCGGAGCGTGGCCCGCGGGCTCGAGGTGTCGAGGGGCGCCAGGGGCGACGTGGCCGCGGTGAGCGTCGCGTGGGCGTCGTCGGGAGGGGGCATGTTGAGCGCCACGGGCGTGACGTCGCTGGCCTCGTGGGCCGGCGTTACAACGGGAACCGGGGCCGGCGTGACAGCAGCGATCTCGGCCGGTTCATTCGCGGCAGCTCGTGCTGGTGCTGGAGGTGCCGCTGGCGGCGGGGCCTGCGCTGGCGCTGACGTGACCGCCACAGAGAGGGCGACCGCGGGCTTGGTCCCCGTAGCGACGGGGGCCGGATCGGGCGCGGCCCCGTCATGGTGCTCGCCGATCCCCTCTTCCAGGAGCACCGACGGCGACAGCGAGAGGATGTCGGCGACGCAGGCGGCGATGGGAGTGAGGAAGGAGAGCGTGTGATGGGTGAGCCGGTGCCAGACGTGGGCATCCTGGCAGGCGGAGAGCGCCCCCCACGTCAGGCCGCCGACGGCGATGGCCACGAAGAACGGCACGACGGCCGAGGGGCGGCGGCTGGGTGCGGGGCGTCTGGCCATGCGGCGGGCTTCGATGGGGATTGGTGGCGGCTGCAGCGGCGCGCGGTCGAACCTGAATCGCGGCCGCGTCGTGGGGAGGTACCAAAGCTGCCCCGCTGCAGACAAGGCCGCTCGTCGCGCTCGGGGTGCCCGAATTGCCAGGGCTGCCCAGTCTTCCGGGGGCGTTGTCATTCCGTCGGGTTTGTTCGACGCTACGCTGTCGCTGGCCCGATTCGGCAGCGCCCGTCGCAGCGCCGGTGTGCTTCGATAAATCGGTTCCCTGGTCTCGCCGAGGCATGCCATGACGCCGCCGCTCACCTTCCGCCGGGGATCGGCTGACGATGCCGAGGCTCTCGCCCTTCTTGCCGCCCAAACGTTCCTCGAGACCTACCGCGACTTCGAGGAGGTGCAGGACAACACCGACTACGTCGCCAAGCATTTTCGGGTGCCGGCCGTCGCCGCGCTCCTTGCCGATCCGCAGGCCACCACGCTCCTGGCGGCATCAGGCGCGGAGCTGGCCGGCTACGCCGTCCTCCGGGCCGGATCAACGCCCTCCTGTGTGACCGGCGAGAAGCCGCTCCAACTGGAGCGCTTCTATCTCGCCGAGGCCGCGATCGGCCGGGGAGAGGGAACCCGGTTGCTCCGCGCCGTCCAGGCCGAGGCCCGCCGGCTCGGCGCCCTGACGCTGTGGCTCGGCGTCTATCACAGGAACGCCCGCGCTATCCGCTTCTACGAAGCCCGTGGTTTTTGCCAGATTGGCGAGCGCGACTTCCCCTTCGGCGGCAGGATCTTCGTCGATCCGGTCTACGCCATCGCGGTCGACGAGATCCGCTTTCCAGAGCCCACGGGCCGGTCGCGCGAATCGTGATCCGCGCAGGGGAGCTTTGATCCCCCGAGCGGGACACCGTCGAGCATCTGCTGGATGAGTTTGTGGGAAACGGAATCGGAGCCGTACATCCGCATCGCCGTCTCCAACTTGAGCCTTCGACGGAGAGTGGCCCGCGGTCGGCGACGATCTCCCGTCCGATCAGATCACGCGCCCGCTTCCCGCGAGGTCTTGCGTGGAGAGATCCGGTGAATTGGCGAGACACGACGCGATGTCGGACACGTACACCTCGAGATCCCTCTTCAGCTTCAGCAGGGTTCGTGTCTCCTGAAGAAAAAACCGATCTGGCACACGATCAGCCACCGTAGTCGTACTCGCGAGAGACGCCTGGCGGCGTTTGCCAGCCATGCAGCGGGCGGCGGCACGCGTCATGGCAGCGGCGTCACTTCGCCGGAGCGTAGATCGTAGTAGGCACCGACGATCTTGATCGAGCCTTCGGCCTCCATCGTCCGGAGGATCTCACTGCGTTCACGGATGGTCTCGACGGCCAGCCGCACGTTCTCACGGCAGACGTGGGCCACGTAGGCGGGGTTGTCGCTCCCCTTCTTGCCGTCGAACGGACTTCCCTTCTCGATAGCCGGCCGAATCTTGGCGAGCATGGGAGTGATGTTACCGAGCTTCACGTCATCGATCGCGGCCCTCACGGCACCGCAACTGGTGTGACCGATCACCATGATCACTTTCGCCCCCGCGACACGGCAGCCAAACTCCATGCTGCCGAGGATGTCTTCGTTGACGAAGTTTCCGGCGACACGGGCCACGAAGATGTCGCCGATGCCGAGATCGAAGACGTCCTCCACGGGAATGCGACTGTCGAGGCAGGAAAGAATCACCGCTTTCGGAAACTGGCCCTCGTAGGCCTCGCGGACCCGCTGCGAGTGGTTCCGCTGCGTGAGATCGTCCGCCACGAAGCGACGATTGCCCGCCAACAGATCGTCGAGCGCCTTCTGGGGCGTGTAGGCAGCCTGCTGTTCCCGCGTGAGCACGCCACGCAGCGCCTCCTTCTCCGTAGCCTGCAGCGGTGCAGCATCGGCCTGCGGTTCATCGGCGACTGAAATGGCTGGCGCACCGGCCGGGGACATGACCACGGCAAGCATGATGAAAGACGACACACCGAAACGGTTGCGGCACGAGAGCACGAGCATCATGGGTTCCTTTTAGAGAGCGGGTCGCGTTGTCTGTGTCGTCCTGGGGCAACGGAGCTGGCTGGCAGTCAGACCGGTGGCGGCCGCTGCCATGTGCGTTACTGTTCCGAGAGGATCGTAGGCATCGTCGATAGGTTGTTTGGCGGGACCAGCCTGCCAATGCCTGACGAAAACCTCGGATTGGACTTGCCGATGATAGGGCTGAGGTTCTGTGCATTGCTCTGGATTGACGCGAACGGGACTTTCCCCGGCTCCCCTAGAAGCGACTCGATCACGTTCACCGGGGCAGTCCACCACTGCTCCTCCGGGGTGTTGAGCTTGGCAACCTCGATATCGCGCCGAAAGTCATTCTGGAGATACACCACCACCTCCTTTGATTCGGTCGATTTGGTGAGATTCCTCACAAGGTTGAAGGCTTGGGGTTGAAGGCTTGGGCTCGTGTCCCCGACTTGTTGTACCGCGTAACGGCAGTCGCCACGAGTTGGCGAAGTTGATCAAGGGCCGGCGTGACACGATTGGATTTGGCAAATCGTCCCGTTACCCCACCGAGCCCCGGGAACGCAGGGATGTCTTCATTCACGACGGCACTGCCGCAAAAAAACGTGCCAAAGTGACGACGCGCGCAAGCTCACGCCCCTGGGCGGGGAAACGAGAAGTGCTCGATCGCCGTGTCGGTGAAGCGGACGCCATAGCCCGGCATCTCCGGCGGCATGTACGAGCCGGCCCGCATCACCACCGGATCGTGGAGGTGCTCGTGGAGATGATCGGAATACTCGGCGACGCGGCCGTCGAGTGAGCCCGAGACACAGACATAGTCGATCATGCTCAGATGCTGGACATATTCACACAGGCCGACGCCGCCGGCATGCGGGCAGACGGGGATCGAAAACCGCTCGGCGAGTAACAGCACCGCCATCACTTCGTTGACCCCGCCGAGCCGGCAGCTGTCGAGCTGGCAGACCTGCATCGCGCCCGACTGCATGAACTGCTTGAACATGATCCGGTTGTGACACATCTCTCCGGTGGCGAC
>CAMBFA010000172.1 GCA_945865325.1 Candidatus Kuenenia stuttgartensis | reverse complement strand
TCCCGGCATCGATCGCGGCGAGCGTCGAAGGGGCGACGTACTTGTTCCCCGGTTCGTAGTTGACCCCCTGTTGCTTCGAATCGTCGGGGGCGTCGCCGCTTGCCACCGCACCGATCGCCGCATCGATGTCGTTGCCATGGCTCGCCCAGTCGACATCCCCCGCCTCCACCATCAGCCAGAAGGGCTTTTCTTTCGCGGCAAGGACGTCGAGCGCCGCCACCGTCATCTCGGCAAGCGTCGGATTCTCGTCGATATCGGCCAGGGTGTAGTGGATCGGCTGGCTGTACTTCAGCCCTAGGCCCGATTGTTCGCCGAGGGCAAAGAGCTTCTTCCGCCCCTCTTCGGAGACGAGCACCGGGTCGTAGCCGCCGTCGGCCGTGGCGAAGGGAAGATTGCCGGGCTTGGTGCCGAAGATGCCGAACAGACGCTCCCCGCCAGCGATCGCGGCGGCCGCCCCTTCGGCGAGCACCTCCGCCCCCTTCCGCCCTGCCGTTCGCTGGGCGATTCGGTAACGCCCCCCCTTCCCGGCATCGATCGCGGCGAGCGTCGAAGGGGCGACGTACTTGTTCCCCGGTTCGTAGTTGACCCCCTGTTGCTTCGAATCGTCGGGGGCGTCGCCGCCGAACCCGCAGCCGATGACGACGTCGAGGCCGGGCAGCGGCTCCCCGCGGTGCGACACCGAGCGGAGGCCGACCATGTCGCGGGTGATGTCCTGGTAGTCGTCGCGGCTGACGTTGTTGGCGTAGCCGCAGGCCGGCGTGGCATGGGGGATCGGCACGCTCGTCACCGTTCCGACGGCCCACCCCTGCTTCTGGAGCGTGCGCGCGATCGGCTCGACTTGGCCCCCCGCGGGATCGACGTTGATCGCGTCGTTGTAGGTCTTGCGGCCGGAGCAGAAGGCGGTGGCCGAGGCGGCCGAATCACAGACCGCATGGGGACGGTAGCGATCCCGGCCCATCAGATACGTGGCCTGGGCGATCGGGTCCCACGGCGTTGCGCCTCCCATCGAGACGTCGTAGCCGCCGGTCTTGTCGCCACCGGGGTTCTCGAGGGCCTGGGCGTCGACGTCGACCTTCGTGCCGTCGTTGGCGGGGCTTGTGCAGCAAAATCCGAAGGCGGTCTGGGCGCCGGCGTAATCTTGGAAGGAGAGCCCCGTGCCGCGGCCGGAATCGTAGGCGACGTTTCCCGACAGTGCGATCGCGGCGGTGCGCGTCGTCGTCCAGTCGAGCCCATCGAAGATCATGAGGATGATCCGCCGCTTGCCGGCGGCGGCCGCCGCCACCTGGAGGGCATGGACATCGGTCTGGTCGAAGTAGTCGGCGGCAGGGTTGTGCGTGTGCTGCGGGAGTTGGCCGTAGATCGCCCGGAGCCGATCCTCGCTGCGGTAGGGGCTCTGTTCCCCCGCCACCCCCTCCAGGCCGATGCCGAAGGTGTAGACCGGCACGAGCCGGTTGGAGTGGTTCGACCAGGAAATGTAGTGCCCCGGCTGATCTCCCCAGTGGCCCCACGGGG
The DNA here is from genome assembly GCA_945865325.1 of Candidatus Kuenenia stuttgartensis. GTDB lineage: Bacteria > Planctomycetota > Planctomycetia > Pirellulales > UBA1268 > QWOP01. Next base: position 7,224 of record CAMBFA010000172.1, on the reverse strand, counting down.
CGGTGCCGGTATGGGTGGCATCCCACTGGAGCCGGGCGAAGCGATCGGTGGGGCGCAGCGACACCGCCGGGACGGTCGCCGTTGGAGGTGGCTCGGCGGCGGAGGAGGGGAGCCCGCTGGCTACCCAGCCGAGCATGATCACAAGAAGAATACGGCAGCACAAAGTCATGAAAACGTCCCCGGGGCTGGTGTCGCATGGTGCCGAGACACAAACGCCGAAAATCGTAGCAGTCACTCATGAGCGGGAAGCGAGCGACTCTGCGGGAGGGCTCCGGCTCGGAGCCGCTAGGGTCAGGCGGGCACGTCGTCCCACACCGGGCACCAGCGGGGCTGACGGGGGAAGAGAATCCCCGCAAGCCGCTGGGCCATCTGTGTCGAAGGCTCCATCGTCCCCCGGGCCACTGCCTCGACCGGATCGCACTGGCCGAGGAGGAGGCGGGCGAGCTCGTCGTCTGCCATCCGCAGCCAACTGCGGCCGACGCGCCCCTGCTGCACCGTGGCTTTCCCATCGGCGACGACCACAGAGCCGCGGAAGCCGGGCGATTCGATCCCCAGTTCGAGGGCTTCGCGGATCCCCGCTGCCGCGGCCCGGGCCACCGTGGCCGGAGCGACGGCCTGGAGGACCTCGAGCGGACGGATCAACTTGGCGACGACCATCCGATCGTGGGCTTGCACGAGGCTCTCGCCCCCCGCCACCGCGGCGTGGAGCGGATCGGCGGCGCTCGACTCGTAGAGGATCTCCTGACGGTCGTTTTCAATCGCCTCGGCACACACCCGGGCGAGAATCTCGCGCTCGAGGCCGGGGAACTCAGGATCGGCAAGCAGCTCGAGGATCCGATGGCCCGCCTGGATGCAGTAGCCGACGATCCGGGCGGAGGTCTCGTGGAGGTCGTAGCGGTCTTGGCCGACAAGGGCGACGAGGATCGAATCGAAGGCCCCGCGGCTGACCAACCAACGCGAGTAGGCCTCGCCGCGATCGAGCGGGCCGACGAAGCGGGCCGCGTTCTGGTTGTAGATCCGAAGAATGGCGGGGAGCTCGACGTGGCGCCACTGCCGCATCGTCACCCCTTCGGTCGACAGGCCTACCATTGGCGTCGCGCTGGCCGACGAACGGGCCAGCGGGGCCGGGCGTTCGAGGAGACGGGCGAGAATGTCGGTGGGGCGGCCGGGGGTGGCGCAATCACGACCGAGGACCGCCCAGCCCATCTCGTGGAACGACGGTGCGATCCGCGTGCGCGAGAAGGCGACGGCGGCACCGATCATCCGCATTCTGTCCTCGGCGGCCTGCACGAGGCGCTGTCCGTGACCAGCTCCGCGGCATTCCGGCAGCACCGCCACCCGGTCGATGACCGCGGCGCTGACCGAACCGGCGCCGAGCATCATCGCACGCGGCATCACCTCGACATGGCCGACGATCCGACCGGCCAGCCTGGCCACGAGCCGGTTGCCGGGATCGTGCTCGGGATGATCGACCGACGCGTGGAACTCCGCCCTCGTCGGCGCCACCGGCAGCCCGGAGAGGAGTTGGAGGATCTCGCTTTGGTCGCCGGCCCGTGCGGGGGCGATCTGACACTGCTCGAGCATCCACGACGGGGGACGATGTGGCGCCACCGGATGGATCGGAAGGTGAATGATCGCCGGCCTCCGCTCACTCCGGCGCCGCGCCGCGGTCCGCGGCTCGGCAACGACCGCGAGACGGAGGCTGTCGGCGTGCGTGGAAGATTCCATCTCTCCATCGGCAGCCGTCGCATCAGCGGCGGCGTCCGAGGCTCGGTCGTCGGCGATCGTGCCGACAGCGATCTGGGGTGCGGCCCCATCATGGCTCGAGCGCCGGCCGGCGTGAACCTGGGAACGAATCCCCCTTCGCATACCCTCCGCTGGCATGGTGCCTCCTCATCCCTGGAGCGACATCGACAATCCGTTGGTCGCAAGGATAGGCGGATTGTCAGTCGATCTCAAGTAGCAGGAAGCGGCGCAACGACTTTTCCTGGAAAAAACACCAGGGATGTTCCCGGGATGAGAGCGCCTTGGCGGCGCGGATCCGGCCGGTGAGCGGGCCGGACAGAGCGAGCAATCGCTGCCGCTGTGCCTGGGTGTGGAAGGCGAGCCGGTCGTTGGTCGTGCGGATCTCCCGGCAGCGTCGGCGCGCGAGCGTCGGCGTGGGGAAGGTGTCGATCCAGCGCGTCTTCTGCATCACCAAGTCGCTGACCTCGGGGGCGAGGGTGTCGTTCGGAGGGAGATGCCGCTCGGGGTGGTAGTGGAGATCGCGGAGGGTGTGGTGAAGGGCCGCGAGCTCCGCCTCCGGATCGCGACCGGCCTCGGCGGGGAAGATCTCGTCGATCGGAAGGCGCAGCGTACCGGTGACGACGGCGTAGCGCGGCGGATCGCAGCCGGTGAGGCGGCGCACGATCCCGTCGGTGATCCGGTCATAGGCGGCGCCGCCGATGCCGTGGACGAAGACATCGGCGACGAGGAGCCTGGCGATGAGCGTGGTGAGCAGGGCCCGGGGACGGAGCCGGAAACCGTGTCCCTCGAGCCGCTGGAGCGCGTCGACCCACGTCGACGTCGAGGTGTCGGGCGTGATCGGGAGCTCGACGCGCAGCGTCTCCATGTCGGAAAGGAGGAGCGTGCCGGCCGTGCCGACGTTGGCGAACACGCGCCGCCGGCGGGGATCGTCGCGCGACCAGATCCACCACGGCACCTCGAACCACGGCCCATCAGCCGTGGTGTCGGTGCGCACCGCCAGATCGGGCATCGGCCGGCCTTGGCCACGGATCCGCCAGACGCGGCGGTGTTCGGCGAGGGCGGCGTTGTAGGCCTCATGGAGCTCCCGGGCGCGCGCCAGGAGCCAGCCTGTGAAGACAAGCACCGTCGGCAGCCGCACCAGTTCGCTGACCGGCAGTTCGAGCGTCTCCAGGCCGAAGCGGGCCTCGACGAGATGGCGGGCCTGGGCCAGCGCGATCCCGAGCCGGCGCGTCTCCGCCGCCCGCTCCATCACCAGCGGCCACCAGCGCCGCAGAATCGGCGCCGGCTCGAGCGGGAGGAGGAGGTCGCAGCAGCGGTCGCCGAAGGAGGCGAACGCGTGGTCGTCGAGGATCCCCCGCTCCTCCCAGGCCATGTCGGGGCCCGGGCCATCGAACGAAACGTGCTCGAGCTTTGCCTCCTGCGGCGTCCCCACCGGGACAGCGACCCCCGTGTGGTTGCAGCGGTCGGTGTCGACGATCAGATTCACCGCGGTGCCGCCGACCCGGCGGGCATAGGCGTCGAGGGCGGAGTTCTTCAGCCATACGCCTGGGTGGAAGAGCTCCGGTTGATGCCCCCCCATGATGATCGGGCGCGCGATCCAGTCGGCGACGTCCCGCGGCCGTTCGATGTCGCGGTAGCTGCCGGTGTATTCGGCGGCGACCGTCAGCACCTCACGCCGCGTCGCAGCCACGAGTTCCCACAGCCGCATGTCACCGATGCGCGTGTCGAAGGCGGCCCGGAGGAGGCGGTTGTTGTCGAGGAGCGTCTCGACAGCGTCGGCCGGCGCGTCGGCCTTCGCCACAAGTGGCGGGTGGATCAGCCGGTCGCCCGACAGGGCCGGGGCTCGAAACCTCCGGGTCGCGGAGGGCCACGATGATGTCATGGGGGTGCGATGGGCTGGCCGGAGGGTATCACGTCCGGAGGTTCAGCCGGCCCCGTGTGTCGACGCAACAACGTCATGCACCGACACCGCCACGGCGGCTTCGGCCCGGTCGAGAACGCCGCGGTAGTAGGCCAGACGGGTCTCGGCGTCGTCCAGAGCCCCCCCGAAACTCCGCGCCAGATCGAGGTAGAGGAGGGGAACGGGGAGCTCCACGACCTGCAGGCCGGCCACCGAAGCCTGCACCCAGACCTCGAGCGGCATCGCATAGCCGAGCTCGGTCACATGGAGCGCCTCGAGCGCCCGGCGGGTGTAGGCCTTGAAGCCGCAGAAGGCGTCGGTGAGGGAGAGGCCGAGGCGGGCGTTGATCTCGGCGGTGATCGTCTCGTTGATCCGCCGCCGCGACTCGGGGGGGCGGCTGTCGCCGTCGAAGACCTTCAGATAGCGGCTGCCGGAGACGATGTCGGGGAGCGGTGCCCCGGGATGCGTTGCGAGCCCGACGATCGTGGCGGCGTCGATGAAGGCGGGGATGAGCCGCGGCTGGTGCTGGCCGTCGCAGTCGATCGTCACCAGGCCGTCGAAGTCGCCGGAGAGCGTTTCGCGGAAGGCCGTCGCCAGGGCGGCACCGTAGCCGCGGTTTTGCGGATGGCGCACCACCCGGATGTCCCCTTGCCGCTCGAGGCGGTCGGCGAGGAGCCGCGACGTGCCGTCGGTCGAGCCATCGTCGACCACGAGGACGTGGGGCGTGAAACGGAGAACCTCGTCGAGGACCTCCTCGACCTGCCGGACCTCGTTGAAGACCGGCAGGGCCGTGAGGAACTTCGGCTGCCGGGGCACCGCGCCGCTCCCGGCAGCGTCGGACACTTCTGGACGGCGGGAGGATCGAGAGGGGGAAGGCATCACGGATCCTTCTTGGCAGGCTTGGCAGGAACAGGCTGGGCAGTGTCTGGCCGGAAGACGTCAGGTCACCCGGGCCCAGACGTTCCTTGAATTGTAGCGCCGGGAAAGTGCCGGGCAACGCGCCGGTACAGGTGTCACAAGCTGCAAAGGGGAATCAGCGGATCACGCTCGGCTTCGCTGGAGCGGCATTCGAGCCCTGGCACCGCGGCGGCGAGTTGATCGGCTAGTACCGGCATCGAGAACCGCTCGCTGGCGTGATGCCCGAGGACGACCACCTGCATTCCCAAGCTGGTAGCGTGGAGGGCGTCGTGGAGTTTCAATTCGCCCGTCACAAAGGTGTCGCACCCGGCCTGGCGGGCGATCGGGATCCCTTCGGCACCGCTCCCGCAGACGATCCCCACGCGCCCCACCTCCCGGTCGGTCGCCCCGGCCAGATGCGTCCCTGGCGCCCCCAGGTGGGTGGCGAGTTGGCGGGCAAAGTCGACGACGGAGAGCCCCGCCGCTGCCAGCCCCATCCTGCCGAAACCGGCCCGCGGCGCGACCGAATCGGGAATGAGCGGCGTGACGGCAGAAAGGCCGGCGGCGGCGGCGAGGAGGTCGTTGATCCCGCCGGCCGCTGAATCCCAGGCGGTATGGCTGCTCCAGACCGCGATCCCGGCCCGCGCGAGATCGAGGAGGAGGCCGCCTGTCGGGGTGGCATCGGTGAGTCGAGCGACGGGGCGGAAGGGGAGTGGATGGTGGGTGACGATGAGGTCGAAATCCGCGCCGATCGCCTCCGCGACGACGGCGGCCGACAGCGTCAGACACGTGAGCACACGATCGATCCGCCCGCGCCGGCTGCCGACGAGGAGGCCGACGGAATCCCACTCCGCCGCCAGCCGCAGCGGGGCGAGGTGTTCAAGTGAAGCGGTCACGGTGTCAAGCGTCGGCATCCCACCGATCATACAATCTGTTTTTGCGCCAATCCCTCTTTCCGCCCCCGGTGCCACTCCATGGATCGAGTCAGTGTCTGTGTCCCGGCCGGTGCCCTCGCCTCCGACCTGCGGACCGCCTTTCGTCGCGCGCGGACACTCGGTGTGAAGGGGGTGGAGCTCGATCTCCGCGCCGACCTCGACGGGGGGCAGATCTCCGCCACCGGCGTGCGGCAACTGCGAAAGTGGCTCGCCGACGAGGGGCTCGTGGTGGCGGCCCTCCGCTTTCCCACCCGAGGCGGCTATGCCGACAGCGATCGGCTCGAAGCGCGGATCGAGGGGACAAAGCGGGCCCTCGACCTCGCCCACGGCCTCGGCACGGCTGTGGTCACCAATCATGTCGGCGCGATCCCGGCGGAGGATTCCCCGGATTGGGGCGTGATGCTGGGAGCGCTGCGCGACCTGGCGGGATGGAGCGAACGCGCCGGCGCCACGCTCTGTGCCGAGGCGGGGAGGGCGTCGCCTGTCGATCTACTCCGGCTCGTCGCCGCACTGCCCGAGGGGGGGCTCGGCTGCACGCTCGTCACCGGGGCGCTGGTCGTTCATGGCCACGACCCAGCCGTCGCCGCCGCCGAGCTGGCGGGGATCGTGCGCCATGTCTGGCTGACCGACGCCGTGCCCGGGACATTTGCCGGTCATGGTCGCGCGATGGTCCTCGGGCGCGGGGATGTCGACATCGCCGCCACGCTCGGCGCGCTCGAGGAGCGGGGCTACCGCGGCTGGCTCGGGCTCGAGGTGGTCGACGGCTCCGATGCTGAGGGGGAACTCGCCGCCGCGATCGCGCGGCTAGCGCTCGTGTGAGGGCTCGACGCGGCCTCCTCGCGGCGGCGGAAGGTGTAGATCCCGCGGCCATCGGGGGAGAGGGTCGTGAAATACACCTCCCCGCCTCGTCCTCGCCGAAGCTCAGGACGGGGAGCCCTTCACGGTCGTGGGGGATCGGCCGGGTGGCGGTGGCGCGCTTCGTGGCATCGTCTACGGTCAGCGCCCACAGCCTCCCCGAGACGTAGTCGGCATAAAGATAGCAGCCGTCGAGCTCGGGGAGCTTCTTCCCGCGATAAACGTTGCCGCCGGTGATCGACTTGCCGATGTCGTGGGCGTATTGCCAGACAGGATCGACGAATCCCGGGCCGGTGGCCGTGTTGGTCGGTGCGTAGGGCTGGTTCCCCTCGCGCAGGCTCCAGCCGTAGTTCGCCCCCTTCGCGCCGAGATTGATCTCCTCCCAGAGATCCTGGCCAACATCGGCGATCCACAATCGGCCGGTGCGCCGATCGAACGACATCCGCCATGGGTTGCGCAGCCCGTAGGCCCAGATCTCCCGGCGCACGCCGGAGGGGCGCGGCGGCTTGCCACCGTTCTCTGCCATCACGGCGACGAAGGGATTGTCGTCAGGGATTCCGTAGGCCGTCTTGTCCCCCTTGGAGTCGACGTCGATCCGCAGCACCTTGCCGAGGAGGTTTTGGAGGTTCTGCCCGTTGCCGAACGGATCGTTCTGCTTTCCGCCGTCGCCGTAGGCGACATAGAGATAGCCATCGGGGCCGAAGCAGATCGTGCCCCCTTTGTGGTTCCAGGCTGGGTGCTCGACGCGGAGGATCTCCTCGCCGCTCGTCGGATCGGCGGAGTCGGGATCGTCTTTCGATACGCGGTAGCGCTCGAGGACCATCGTGAGGGGCGTCGTCTTCGTGGAGTAGTGGACGAAGAACTCGCCGTTCTCCGCAAACCGAGGATGGA
>CAMBFA010000171.1 GCA_945865325.1 Candidatus Kuenenia stuttgartensis | reverse complement strand
CCGGAGGCGGGATCGATCTCGGGGACAGCAGCGCCTCCCGGAATCGTGATCGCCGTGTTGGCGTCCGACTCCCAGGCCCACTGCACGAGCGTCATGTTTTGGCCAGCGGCCGAGGTGGTCGGCACGCTCATTTCCATCCAGCCATAGTGAGGACTTTGGTTAGTATCCACAAACGAGAATCCGACGTACCCGGAGCCACCGGCCGTCCAGTTCGAGATCAGGGTAGGGCTGGTGAGGTATGTAGCCATCCAATCGCCGTTCGCGTCGTACGAGGCATTGATACCAAACGTATAATACTTCGGATACTTATTAATCCCCGGGGTCGCATCGACCGTTGCCCCGGGAGCAAAATTATTGTTGGCAAAGATGGAAGAGGTGTAGAAGTAAAATGCTCCCGGGCCGTTTTGTACGACCGTTCCCACCCCGGCTGCCGCCCCGTCTGCTCCGCTCTGCAGGGTAAACCAGGTCAGGTTGAACACCGGACTGGTAGCATCGCCCGGGACGAGGTTCACCGCTTGGGTGGTTTCAGTCGTGTTTGTCGGTCCTGAACTGGCAAAGGTGATGTTCTGGATGCCGCTGGAGATCGGCGTGGCCTCGGCAGGCACGGCCACGAGCGCGAGTGCCCCGCCGCCGAGAGCGTAAGCCAACAGCCGCTGATCGAGCGGGCAGGGAGAAGAGAACCGCGACTGGGTGCGATTGGTCGGGGACATATTTCATTGCCTTTCATGCAACGCATACGGACAGAGCTTCAGACAGAGCTTCAGACAGAGATCCGGACAGAGATCCGGACAGAGATCCGGACAGAGATAAAGAAACCCCCAGGGCCAACAGCTTGCGCCACTCCCCCATCAAACACAAGGTCCGACCGCGATCATGGCCAAAGAAGGACTTTAGCCCGCAATCCCGGTCCGCTTGAGTGCGGCTACTCTTCCGCAAGGAGATCATCCCTGCCAGCCATCTCGGTCTCCGAGGTGTTCAACAGCCCGTGGAAAAAGTCATCCATGACCTTTTTCCACTTGGAAAACCTCCGGTTTTCTCGAGTGCTACGCACTCGCGACCGCCTCCTGCGGTCGTGCCGGCACTTTATCCACAGCCTGCTAAGTGCTTCTCCGCGAGGCCGGCGAGGAGGCCGCGATTCAGGGAGTGGCAGCGATGCAACGCGGCCGTGTCGTCGATCTCACGGTGCAGCGGGTCCTCGACGCCGCCGCCTTGAGCTCCCGATGGCCGACAGCATCATCCTCGCGGCGGCCCGCGAGCACGGCGCCACGGTCTGGACCGTCGCCGACTTCCGTGGCCTTCAAGACGTGCGCTCCCTCGGCACAGGGTGATTCCCTCGGCTCACGAGGCGCCGGGCGGCACCAGCCACCAGCCGCTCACCCGTCAGGGTCGTCGAGGAGCTGCTGAAGCCGGGCGGCGTGCTCGGGAACGAGCCTAGGGAGCCACGAGGCGTCGATGAGGCCGAGCGTGACCAGGTCGCGAAGGTGGGTGCGATCCTTGTCTCGATACGAGTTCAGCTTCATCCGCACCAGCGCCTCAAGCGTCACTATTTTATAGTCATCCGCCGCCACCTGCTCGGTGACATCGGCCGTGGGGAGCGGATAGCTGTCGCGGACTTTTTCATTGGCAAAGAGGAGATGAATCGCGTCGCGCGGGCTCCCCTGCGGGCCGTCGAGGAAACACTCCACCCCCATCTCGCTAGCGTGCACGAAGCCCACTTCTTCAAGTGCCGTTGCGATGGCGGGCAGGTCGCTGCGACGGACGAGGATGTCGACATCCTGCGTGTTGCGGACGGCGGCCCGATCGACACGCGCGACCCACGCGGCGACCGCATTGCCGCCGGCGACGGCATAGGGGATCCCGGCTTTCTCCAGGGCGGCGGTGGCCCGCAGCGCCCGATCGCGAACGGCTTGCACGGCCTCGATCATCCTTTGCCAGGAGAAGGGCTTGAGCTCGATGGCCACGGTAAACGATCCTCCGGGGAGATGGACCGAATCCCGGCCGGGCGACTCTCCTGTAAAAGTCTACCTTGGCCCCGCGCTCGGACGAAAGCCGAGCGGAGGCGCTGGCGACGAGACTTTCTCCGCAAGAGGTGCCAGAAAAAACGAGCGGCCCGCGGGAAACATCCCGCGGGCCGCTCTGGATCAGTCGAGTCGCGTCATCGACTCACTTCGCAGTTTTCTTTGAGCGTCTCGTCACAGCGCCCGGCGGTAGCGGCGGTTGACCTTCGCCGCGCCCCCTGTCGGAGCCGGCCGCGGGGTCGTGGGACCGCCATCGCCGCCGGCCACTTCGCGGAACGCCGGCGCCGGGCCTGCGGCTGCCTGGCCAGCGCCACCGCTGCCACCAGCGCCCGAGCGACCGCCGCCGGAGCGTGCCCCGCCCGAGCGCCCACCGGAAGACCGAGCGCCACCGGAACGAGCGCCTCCCGAGCGAGCACCTCCCGAGCTAGCACTCCCCTCGGAACTGCGGCGCTGCCCGGGCCGACCACGGCCCCGGCCGCCGCCACCCGACCGCTCATCGGAATCACGCCCGCTCGACGAGCTCTCCACCTTCGGCAGATCGGCCGGTATATCGTTGCGGACCGGAATCCGGCGGCGCAAGAGCCGCTCGATCGCCTCGAGGCGATCCTCCTCCTCGCGGTCACAAAAGCTCACCGCCTCGCCGGTCAGTCCCGCCCGGCCGGTGCGGCCGATGCGGTGGACGTAGGTCTCGGGCTCGTGGGGCAGCTCGAAGTTGACAACGTGGCTCACCTCGTCGACGTCGATGCCGCGGGCCGCGATGTCGGTGGCGATGAGCACCGGCGGCCGCGGCGACTTGAAATCGGCGAGGGCCTTCTCACGCTGGTTTTGGCTCTTGTTGCCATGGATTGCTGCCGCCCGCACGCCCGCCTTGTCGAGATCCTGGGCGAGCTTGTTGGCACCGCGCTTCGTCCGCGTGAACACGATCACCCGCCCCATTCCGCCGGTCTGGAGGAGATGGACGAGAAGCGATCGCTTCTGCTTCTGGGGGACGTGGAAGACCGACTGGGCGACCGTCTCGGCGGTGGTCGCCTGCGGGGTCGTCTTCACCTCGAGCGGATCGCGGAGCATCGTGTCGGCCAGGTCGCGGACCTCCGCCGGCAGCGTCGCCGAGAAGAACAGCGTCTGCCGCTGGCGGGGCAGCATCCCCACGATCCGGCGGACGTCATGGATGAATCCCATGTCGAGCATCCGATCGGCCTCGTCGAGGACGAGATACTCGACCGTTCTGATCTCGACGAGCCGCTGCCCGATGAGATCGAGAAGCCGCCCCGGCGTCGCCACGAGAACATCGACGCCACGGGCCACGGCGCTGGCCTGGGGATTCTGGTTCACGCCGCCGTAGATCACCGCGCTCTTGAGATGGGCATGGCGGCCGTAGGCTTTGAAGCTGTCGTGGATCTGCCCGGCGAGCTCGCGCGTCGGCGCGAGCACGAGGATCCGACAGTGCTTCGGCGCGGCCGGCCGCCGGTCCTTCATGAGCCGCTCGATGAGCGGCAGCGCGAAGGCCGCCGTCTTGCCGGTGCCGGTCTGCGCACAGCCGAACAGATCGCGCCCGGCGAGGACATGCGGCATCGCCTTGGTCTGGATCGGCGTCGGCGTCGTGTAGCCCTCGTGGGCGAGGGCCTTCAGCAGCGGCTCGGAGAGGCCAAGCGCGGCGAAGGCCGAAACATCCCCCCCGTCGCGACTCGCTTCCTGGTCGTGCTTGTCGTGCGACTCGCGCCGGTCGTGGGGGGCCCGCTCTGGGCGCGGCTGGGCATGGTGATCGGCCTGGTGGTTGGCCGTGGCTGGGGCGGAAGCGTGGTCTTTGGTCGTCGTCATCCTGGAATGGTCTTTCTGCATAGAAGCGGTCCTGTGCTGGATGCTGGAATCTCCGCTTGCCGGGATCGGTCGATCGCGACCGATAAGTGCAGGCTCAAAGAATGCAGCGACGGAAACACGCTGTGGTGATCCGCAAACGCCGACACACAAAAGCCCACCGACTCCCGGAGGGAGCGGTTCCCGCGGCACGAAACAGGCCGCGGGTAGCGAAGGGGGTGATGTTCAACCGCGGTCGAACGGCTGTTTCGTGCCGACGGCGTCCGGTGTTTCCACGGGAACCCGCCAGGCAACTCGTGCCGGCCACGGCGTGTGTGTCAGAAGAATCATCGATCGAACCGCAGGCCGACAGATCAACTTGCCGGAGAACTCCCCCAAAAACTGGGATTGGCGGGCACTGAACTGCCTCGCCCTGGAGCCTTCCTCGATCTGTCGCGCGGTGGCCGATCGCACCTTTGTCACTTCGCTTGGGGGAGATCCTACCACGCCCACCCCGCTACCGCCACGTTTCATTTCCGCAGATTCTTGGCCGGCTCCCCCGTTGCCCGACAGGCTTCGGCGAGGACGATCCCGCAGGCGACCGCCACATTGAGGCTCTGCACCGCCCCGCACCCCGGAATCCGCACCTGCAGGTCGGCCAGCCGAGCGAGCCGGGGCGAGACCCCTTCCGCTTCGCTCCCGAGGATGAGCACGACATCCGGCGACAGCCCCGCCGCCGCGATCGGCGTCTCGGCTCGGCTCGTCGTCGACACGACCCTGACCCCGAGTTTCTTGAGGGCTCCGAGCGTGGCGAAGGGATCTTCCACCGCGACCAGAGGCACACTCTCCGCTCCCCCCTCCGCCACGCGCAAGGCCGCCGCCGAAAGCGGCGGTAGTTGGGCCGCCTCACCGATCACCCCGCCACAGCCGAAGTGGGCCGCCGAGCGGAGGATCGAACCGAGGTTGTGTGGATTTTGCACCCCATCGAGCAGGAGGAACGGCCCGCTGATCGTCTTGGCCGCGATCCCGGCAAGCCATTGGTCAGCGCTGATCCGCGGTGCTTCACGGGCGAGGATCACGATCCCCTCGTGATGGATCCCGCCGGACAGCTTGTGGAGATTCTCGTCGTCGACAAACTGAAATCCGAGCCTGTGGGAGACACAGTACTCGAGGAGCGTCTTGAACGTCGGCCGGCGGTTCGCCGACAGATAAACCCGGATGATGTCGCCGGGGCGCTTGGCAAACAGCGCCGTGCAAGCGCGTAGTCCATGGACCTTCTGCTCCGACTTCGACGCATGGCGCCGCGTCTCGGCCCCGTCGGCCCCGTCGGCCGCTTCGTCTCGCTCTGCCGCCGGCCTCCCCTTCCCTTCCCGCTTTGGGCCTGCGCTAGCCGGTCGCGGCGCGCCAGCTGGTGCCGGTCGCGGCGCGCCAGCGGCAGCCCCAGCCTCCCCAGCTACCGCTGGCCGCTTCCGATACGGCGGCCGCGACCCAGGCCGCGGGGTGTGCGGGGGGGGCGAAGAGGATGGGCCGCGGGCAGGCTTCTTCATCGTGAGCTTCCAGAGGGCGTGGTCGGTCGGAGAACGGTGTCAGGAGCAAGACTCGGGGCGTGGCGATGTTCAGTGGCAGCCGCAGCCGCCGCTGCCACACCCGGTGCGGGCGGCAGCGAGGCGGGCTTCAATCGCCAGCGAGGTGGGCGTGATCGAGAGGCCGCCAAGCGCCGTGCAGCGCAGCTCCCGGGGCATCTGTGCGGCGACGCGACGGGCGGTCGCGATCACTTCATCGAGCGGGATGACCGGATCGAAGCCGGCCAGCGCCATGTTAGCGCTCGACAGGGCATTGGCCGCCGCAGAGACGTTCTTCCCCAGGCAGGGGGCCTCGACTCGATTGGCGATCGGGTCGCAGATCAGCCCGATCATGTTTTGAAGGGCCATCGACGCCGCGGCCAGGCTCCGCTCGGCCGACCCGCCGGCCAGCCCCACCAGCGCCGCGGCGGCCATCGCCGAGGCGGCGCCCCCTTCGGCCTGGCAGCCCCCCACCTCGGCCGCGAACGTCCAGGCGGTGGCGATGAACGCCCCGACGAGCCCGGCGGCGAGAAACGCCCGGGCCATCTCCAGCTCGCCAAGCTCCATCCCCTCGGCCAACGCGATGACGACGCCGGGGAGCGCCGCGCACGCTCCCGCCGTTGGCATGGCGACGATCACCCCCATCGAGCTTTTCACCTCCATCAGCGCCGTCACATAGAGGATCGCCCGGTTGAGCGCCCCACCGTCGAGGAGTTTTCCCTGCCGGAGGGCCGCGTCGAACCCCCCCGACTGCCAGCCAAGGACCCGATCGGCATAGGTCGTGCCGGCGATCCCTGCAGCGATCGAGCGCCGCAGAATGCGGACGATCTCCACCATCATTCGTTCCACCGTCGCCTCATCGAGGCCGCCGCGGGCCATTTCATACTCAATGGCCAGCTGCCACAGCGCCCTCCCGGCAGCGCCATCGCGGGCGAGTAGGTCGGCGGCCGTCGAGAAGGGCACAGCCGTGTCGTGCCGGGAGAGGACGGGAAGGACGGGCGCCAGTTCGCGGACGCGCGTGACGCCAACGCGGCCGCCGAGGGCCGCGACGAGCGGCGGCGGAAGAGGAGCGACCGAGCGGATCTCGACAAGCGTGGTGGTGGCCGCGGGGCGCTCATGCACGAGGACAGCGTCGATCTCCTCGCGCAGGGCGAGCTCGTCGCGCAGCCGCGTCGCCGGAGCGTCTACCCAGAGGAGCGTCGTAAACGCATCGCCCCCCAGGGCCACTGCAAAGCCATCGAGCCGGATGACCTCGATCATTCCACCGCCGGTGGAGATGGCGTGGAGGGAGATCGAGCCCTGCTTCCCAGTAAGCGTGAGGCGATAGGTACTGGGATGAGGGTCGCCGGCATCGACGGTTTCGATGCGGATCCGCACGCCGCTGTCGGCGAGGGTCTGCATCGAGCCGGGGAGGCGCTCATCGGTCGCCTCCCAGCCGAGCAGGCCGCCGAACAGCCCCATGTCGGAGCCCTGGCTATCGTGGGTGGTGGGGAGCGATCCGCCTCGGTCGAACTCGACGAGGCAGTCGTCAAACTCCCCCTCCATCAGATCGCGTGCGAGCCTACCGATCCGCAGGGCGGCAGCGCAGTGCGAGCTCGAAGGGCCGCGCATGACCGGCCCGATGACGTCGTTGAAGATGCTGACGAGCATGTGCGATCCGAAAAAGGTGCCAGCCACCAAATCTGGGCGGTATCCACGGGTGTGGATGATCGGCCAACCGCCGAATCTACCCTGAATTGGTGTCGGGACGGCCGACTCGCACCTTTTACGGCCTATCGCCCCGCTTCGGCGAGCCCGGATGGGGCGATGCCGTTGTCAGCTGCCTTGCGGGCCGGCTCGGCCGGCTCGGCCGGACGGATCGGGATCGTGGCAGGGGCCGCGTCGGCGTTCTCGTCGCCGAGATTCTCGGCTTCCCAGGCCCGAACCTTTCTCCGCGCCGCGTCGACGAGGCGCTCGTAGTTGCCCAGCCGCACCGCCCGGGAGGCCTCCGGTGTGAGGAGCTTCCAGAGGGGATCGTAGTCGTGATAGGTCTTGAGATAGGCCTCTTGGCTCTTCGGTGCGACCGCGTCGGTGCCGAAGAGGAACCGGGTCGAATGCCTGTTGATGAGGTCGGCCCAGGCCTTCACCGTCTCCCCGTCCTTGACGACCCACTTCGCCACCTCGTCCCAGGAGATGTCAAACGCGACATGGTCGAGGGCGTGATCGCGGCACATCTCGTCGAGGAGGGCGACATGACTGGCCGTCGGGCCGACGAACCGGCCCAGCCCGGTGTGGGCGTGGATGATGCTCGTCCGCGGGTGGCGCGCGAAGAGCTCGCGGAGGTCGGCGGCATGGGCGGGCTCCTCGCCGACGGCCCGCATCTCATTGATGTCGCAGTGGAGGATCACGAGCAGGCCGGTGTCGCCGGCGAGATCGAGGATCTCGTCGACAGCCGGGTTCTTCACGCTCGCGACGTGACCCGCCACCTTCGACGACACGAGCTCCTTGTGGATCGAAAACTCACCGATCCCCACGAACACGCCCGGGAAGGTCTTGAGAACATTCTCGATGTGCTGCTTGCCGTTCATGTCGGTCGGATTAAAGCCAACGATGAACGGATCGAACCGCTGCCGCTCCTTCTCCGGGAGGCGGAGGTACTGCCGGGCGATGAGGGCGTCGATGAAACTGTAGTAGTACATCTCGGCGTCCGACTCGAGGTAGTAGCCCGGACGACGGCGGCCATTGACGAAGTAATCCCACTTCTGCATGAGCGGGATACCGAACAGCGCCACACGCCCCACCTCGTCATCCATCAATTCCAGGAGCCTCGACGTGTCGATTCCCTCGTGGACATAGTTCGAGAGATGGAAGTGGCTGTCGTGAAAGAGTGGCTCGGCCCGCTTCCCCTCCTCCACAGCGGTGGGCTCCTCTGCCCGGATCGAGAAGCCACCGTGGAGGCTCGCGATTGCAGGCAGAAGTAGAAGGATCGCCCAACGAAAATGGCGGGGGAGGTCCATGGCAAGACGACTTTCCGGGAAGGGGTAAAAAAGGAGCGAAAAAGGCGAAAAAGGTGCCAGCCACCAAATCTGGGCAAAACCGGGAAGGGGCGGGCAATCTCCCGGCCTTCGAATCTACCCTGAATCAGTCCCGCGGCCTTGCGGCTGGCTCGTTTTCTGGCTGCTTTTTGCCCGACTTCGGCCAGCCCGGATGGGGCGATGCCGTTGCCAGCTGCCTTGCGTCACGCTCGCCGCATGGCCCCGAGGCCGTGATTGACGCGCGAATCTGCCCCTCTCCTCCGCGCAGAATCCTTGACGGCTTTGCAAGGATTTCCCACACTCCGGAAAGAGGGAGCGGCACCGTCCTGTGGGGGCGGTGGACGCCGCGCCACGGGTGGGCCCGGGGGTCGCTCCCGAAACGAAACGATTCCTCGGGGGGAGAACAGCCGATGCGAGCGAAGCGGCCGCCAAGGCGACGGCTCTCGCCACGGCCGTGTCGAAGGTCACCGCCGCCGATGCCA
>CAMBFA010000170.1 GCA_945865325.1 Candidatus Kuenenia stuttgartensis | reverse complement strand
GCTGGGGCGGACGGCGTCGGTGAGGGTGAAGCGGCCGTAACGACGGCGGGCGAGATGGGCCTCGAGCGTCGCGCGGTCGGGGGGCGACACATCGGCGATGGTCGGGGCACGGCAGCCAGACTGGGTGGCGGCGAGGTAGTCGTCGAGGAAGCGCATGATGGGGGTGCAGAGGAGAAGTGCGGTGATGGCAGGACCGTCAGGGACTTCCCTCGGCGGTTCGCACAACCCTAGGACACGCTGGCCCGCCGTGCGCCGGCGGTCCCCCCACGGCCGCGGATTCCCCGTGGCCCGGCGGCGGTCGTTGCCCTCCGGCCGCACGACCCGCATAATCCGCGCTTCGCCACCACCAGGAGACGCCTCATGGACGGGAAAATCGTCGCCACCGGGATCACCTTCGACGACGTGCTGCTGGTGCCCCGGCACTCCAGCGTCGTCCCCGCCGAGGTCGATGTCGCCACCCGCCTGACGCGCGGGATCGCCCTCAAGATCCCGATCGTCAGCTCACCGATGGACACGGTGACGGAGAGCGAGATGGCGATCGCCTTGGCCCAGGAGGGGGGGCTGGGGGTGATCCATAAGAATCTCTCCGTCGAGCGCCAGGCGGAGGAGGTCGACAAGGTCAAGCGGAGCGCCAACGGGATCATCGTCGACCCCGTCACCCTCCCCCCCACCGCGACGGTGGCCCGAGCCCGCGACGTGATGGATCAGCACAACATTTCCGGGGTGCCGATCACCTCCGACGGGCGGAAGCTCGTCGGCATCATCACCCGCCGCGATCTGCGGTTCCTCGAGAGCGGCGACACCCCGATCGCCGACATCATGACCGCGAGCGGCTTGGTGACGGCCACCGGCAATGTCACGCTCGACGAGGCCGAGAAGGTGCTGATGGCCAAAAAAGTGGAGAAGCTCCTTCTCGTCGATGCCAGGGGGCATCTCACCGGGCTGATCACGATCAAAGACATCGACATGATGAAACGCTTCCCCCACGCCTGCAAAGATCCGCAGGGGCGGCTGCGGGTCGGGGCGGCGATTGGTGTCTTCGATTTCGAGCGGGCCGAGAGCCTGATTGCCAAGGGGGTCGACGTCCTCATCGTCGACAGTGCCCATGGCCATTCCGACAACGTCATCGAGACCGTCGCGGCAATCAAGAAACGCTGGGCAATCGAGGTGGTTGCGGGGAACGTGGCAACCCGGGAAGGCTGTCGCGATCTCATCAAGGCTGGCGCGGATGGAGTCAAAGTTGGGATAGGTCCCGGGTCGATCTGTACCACACGGGTTATCTCCGGTGTCGGCGTTCCCCAGATCACGGCGGTCTGGGAAGCGGCGCAGGAGGCTGCCAGTGCCGGCGTGCCGGTGATCGCGGACGGAGGGATTCGCTACTCGGGAGATATCACCAAGGCGATCGCCGCT
The DNA here is from genome assembly GCA_945865325.1 of Candidatus Kuenenia stuttgartensis. Classification (GTDB taxonomy): domain Bacteria; phylum Planctomycetota; class Planctomycetia; order Pirellulales; family UBA1268; genus QWOP01. The sequence goes on along the minus strand of CAMBFA010000170.1, from coordinate 7,515 downwards.
GGGGCCCATTGCTGCATGCTCGGCGGGTTGCTGGCGGGTGTGGCGGAAAGCCCGGGCCAGACGGTGCTCTTCCAGGGGCGCACGTTCAAGGCTTACCGCGGCATGGGATCGCTCGGGGCGATGGTCCAGGGGTCGAGTGAACGCTACCGGCAGCGGTCGAGCGGGCGCGACGGTGACAAGTTGGTTCCGGAAGGGGTCGAGGGGCGCGTGCCCTTCAAGGGCCCCTTGAGCGTGTTCGTCTATCAGCTCGTCGGCGGCCTGCGGGCCGGGATGGGCTATTGCGGCACGCGGACGATCGATGAACTGCGGCGCGATGCCCGGTTCATTCAGGTGTCGGCGGCCGCCGTGCGGGAAAGTCATCCACATGACATTGTCATCACCCAAGAAGCCCCAAATTACAGCGCTCAATCCAAGCAGGAGTAAGCGGCGCCCCGGACGGCTCGCCGTCGGCGGTCTTTGTGCCGCCCTCGTGGCCGGCGCCGGGCTGCTCCTTTCCGGGCGCGGCAACGGGCCCGCCACCCCTGCCCCATCCTCTGCTTTGTCCCCTGCCCCATCCTCTGCTTTGTCCCCGGCTCCACAGCCTTCCGAGGAATCCGAACTCGTGCTGTTTCCCGAGCGGCCGGAGATCGAGGTCCCTGCGGAGCTCCTCACGGCCGGGATCCTCCTCGTCTCCGGGGCATCCAACTCGGCCGCCGCGGCACCGGCGGCCGAGATCGTCCTCGCCGCCGGCACGAGCCTGGAGGGAGTCGACGACAACGACTACGGGATCATCCTCGTCTCCGCCGGGTCCACGGAGGCCGACGCGGTGATCGAGCCGGCGATCGACCTTTCCGAGGTGCCGCTGATCGCGCTGGCCGACGAACCGGCTGCCTCCAATCCCCTCCGCGACCGCGATCGGGGGCAGGCCGGCAGCCGGCTCCGTTCCCGCGATGCCGGGACGGCGCGGCGGGATGCTGCCCGGAAGGATCCCTGCGGCGAGGCCTCAAAGGCCTGCCGCGATGCCCTCCAGTTCATCCGTGACGATGACATTGCATCGATCGACCTCGACATCCGCGTCGGCGGCACGCCCGGGAACGACTACCCATGCGAGTGTCGTCTTGAGGGCGAAACCTTCCAACAGCGCCGCTTCGCCTCCATGACGATGACCTGGAAAGCGGCCGGGTACTGCCACAAGCCGCTCTACTTCGAGGATTGGGAACTGGAGCGCTACGGCCACTCCCGTGGCATGTTTCTCGATCCTTTCATCGCCGGAGCGCACTTCTTCGTGACGCTGCCGATCCTCCCCTACAAGGCCGGGATGCAGGCACCGTGGGAATGCGTTTATCCGCTCGGCTACTACCGCCCCGGCAGCTGCGCTCCTTGGACAGTCCCGGGGGTGCCCTACAGCCCACGTGGATTCGCGGTTCAGGCGGCCACGGTCACCGGCTTGATCTTCCTTCTCCCCTGACGGCGGCGTTCGTCGTCGCAGAGGCGGCCACGGCGGTGGGCCCTAAGGACCGGTTCGTATGGTGGCCAGGTACGCGTACCGGCGGGCAACCGATTCGATCCGGACATCGGCCCTGCCCGACCGGCCGAGCTCGACGAGGGTCTGGTGGACCTCCGGCCACTCGGCGGCCTGACGCCCGAACAACCAAGCCCTGAGGCCGGCGGAGAACGCCGTCGGCAGATCGCGCTGATCCCAGTGGTCGACGATGAGGATCACGCCCCCGGGGCTGAGGTTGGCCATCGCGGCCCGGAGGGCCTGCTGCCAGGCGGGCACCATCGACAGGCAGTAGGAAAAGAAGATGGTGTCGAATCGTTCCTCGCGTCCGAACATCCGCCGGGCATCGAGGTCCTCGGCCAGCCCCTGACGGAGGACGACCCCGGCTCGCCCTGGTTCGCGGCCGGCCACGCGCCGCATGCTCCGCTCGGCCGTGGTCAGCATCGCGTGGGAGGCGTCGAGCCCGTAGAGCCGTCCCGGCTCCCGCCGCGCCGCGAGTCGGAGCAGGTTGCGGGCGGTGCCGCAACCGACCTCGAGGGTGGCGGTCGACGGACCGGTGATCACCCGGTCGAGGAGTTTGTCGCATCCGAGGAGCGTGAAGCGCCGGATGACGTCGTAGACATGGCGGCCGTACCGGTACTTGCGGTCCATGGCCAGGGCCTGCGCCGCGATCCACGGGCCCAGATTATTCGACGACGATCTCGGCCAGCCCCCAGGCGGCGGATCGGGACGGGAGCCGTCACGACCCGCCCAGCTCATGCCACCCCCGGTTTTCCGTCCTCGGCGGCATCGGCAAAGCGATAGAGATGGAACATCCCGTAGATCGCCGAGCGGTCCTGGAGATGGAGCCGGCGGGCCTCCTCCTGCTCATAGACAAACTTCGCCCGCGTGGCCGGCTCGAGGGACGTTTCCACCGGTGACTTCTCCCCGGCAGTCCTGAAGATCACCCGCGTGCCAGGGGCACCGACCTTGGCGACGTGATCCCACAGTTCCTCGATCACCGCCGGCGGCATCCAGTCCTGGCTGTCGAGGAAGATGAAGCTGTTGAGCGCGCCTTGCTGCTCCGTCCGGAGGTGGTCAGCGAGCGAGGCGACGTGGGTCTCGACGCGGCCAACCATCGACTTGATCGTCTCGTAGTTCTCCGGCTTGAGATAGTCGGGGAGGGCCTTGCGGCCGTCGTGGTCGTACCGCCTACCGAAGGCCTGCCAGGCGAAATAGTTGTCGTCCAGCGGGAATCCGCAGGCGAGACGGCGGACACGGTCGCGGTACATGTCGAACAGCTTCGAACCGTTGTTCTCCTGCTCCGCGAGCATGGCGGCGTGCTGGCTCGGGGGGATTCCGAGGCTGTAGACCGCCACCGGCTGGCGGCCAAACCAGCGGACGATCCGATTCTGGAACAACGGATCGAAGAGCCCGTCGAAGATTTTTTCCTGCTCCGCGACGCTCTTGGCGGTGAGGAGTTTCGCTGGGTCGCGGCCGAGGGTCTTGGCGAGCCCGTGGACGACCCGGAAGAACTGCCCGAGCTTCGACTGTTCGTAGTAGCCGCGGCGGAAATAACTGATCCGCTTCGGACCCACCGCCCGCCCGGGCCAGTCGGTTGTCTCCCAGAATGACCGGGTCATCGGGTCGAGGTGATTTCGCAGGTAACGCTGGTAGTTGGTGACGTTTTCCGGGTGCTTGCCGTAGCCGAAGAACTTGTAGAACGCCTCGTAGTCGGGGAGGTGCTCGAGGGCGGCGAGCTTCAGCCGCGTCACCGCCATGTGATTCGCGTTGAGGTCGACCGCGACGATCCGCTCCGGCTTGTGGATGAGGTAGTTGAGAACGTTGCAGCCGCCGCTGGAGATCGTCATGATCCGCGATCCCGGCCCGATGCGGAGGGCCTGAGCGTCGACGCGCGGATCCTCCCAGATCTGGTTGTAGACGAAGCCCTTGAACCAGAGGGTGAACATCCGCTCGAGCATCCCCCGCCGGCTCGTCGCCTTGTGGTGATGGACCGCCTTGCGGAGATGGGCCGTGGTCACGGCGTGGGCCGCATCGGCTTGGGTGGAGGCGGGCCGGGCTGCGGAACGGGCCATGGTGATCGGGGCTCGCAGGGAAGAGGGAATCAAGCGGAAAATCGAGTGTACCGCACGCCGGGCTAGGCTGCGGAGGACCGGCCACGAAACGACCCTGCGGCGGAGGGGGCCGCGGGCCCGCGAGTCGCCCGCAGCCGGGCGGCGGCCCTGACCGGGCGGCCCGCGTATCAGCGGCCGATGTCGGTCGGCACAGGCGGCCGCGACGGGGCCGGGGCCGACTGGTCGATCGCCCGGGTGAGCGCATCGGTCATGGCGGTCAGGTCACGTCCGAGAGCCCCAATCGCCTTCTCCGCGGTTGCCAACTCCCGGCGGACGGAGGAGAGCCGCGTTTCGAACGCCGCGGCGGTCCGCTCGGCGGCATCGACATCGAGGTTCCAGTGCTCGATATCGTCGTCAAACTCGGCCTGTTCGGTCTTGCGGAGGGCGATCTCCTCATCCGTGCTCGCCTTGGCCCCGGTGAGTTGCCCGATCGAGGCGTCGATCGAACGCTTGTCCTCCTCGAGGATCCGTCGCATCACCACCAGCCCGACAACCTCGAACGGCAGCGCCTTCCCGTTGGACTGCAGTTGCCCCGCGCCGCGGAGAGCGACATTGCCGTCGGCGAGCGGCCGCCGAAAGACCACCGAGGTGATCGTGGCGACCCCCTCCGCCTCGAGCCCCTTGGCGGTCTCAAGATCGAATTGGACCGTCCGCCCCGGCTCGAACTCGAGGGGTTCGCCCTGTGGCCGCAGAAACGAATGGGGCTGTTTGAACTCGACATTGGCCCAGTAGAGCCCGGGCGGGATCGACCAGGTCGACGTGAAGTCGGCACCCCGCTCGCGGAGCACCGCGATTTGATCGGCAGGGATTGAGGGGAGCACCTCCCCTGCCCGGAAGACCGAGGTCGTTCCGTCGGGCCAGGTGTAATCGAACGCTCTGTTGAACACGACGCGGGCCCAACGGACCCCGAGGGGGGGCGTAAGAGAGGCCATCGGGTCGGCGACTGGACGTGTCGCCCCCGGAGCGATTTCTCCGTCGGTCGCCGCTGCATCCTCACCGTCGGTCGGCGGGGCGGCGGCGTTCGCCTCGGCGCCCGCGATTACGGTGTCGTGGAGCCGCAGTTCCTCGAGCTTCCCCTCGAGATGGCGGAGCATCGCCTCGGGGTCGCTCTTCCGCGGTCCGGCCGATCCATCGAGCAATTCGGTCGAGGTCTCTGCGGCATCGCCGGCGGCGTCGCCCCCCGGCGGGGCGGGCACGGCGGTGCGGTAGAAGGCGATCGAGCGGTCGATGGGGAGATCCTCGTACACCGCCACCTGCCCGTTACGCGGTTGGGCGAGGGCCTTGAGATCGGCGGCATCGGGGACCGAGATGTTCGACACCTTGAAGACGTTCTTGTCGACGGCGTCGACGCGGTAGGCACCGAGGAACCGCCCCCCCTGCTCGATTGGCGTGGAGTCGAAGACGTAGAGCTCCGCACCGGGATTGATCGTGGAGCTTTCCAGGCCGGCAATCGTGATCGTGCCGGGGCGCCCCTCGGCCGGTGGCACGAAGTCCGCGTTGTCCCAGTGGCGTCCGCGCCAGGTGTTGATCGTGTCACGGACGCGCCCCCACCGGTCACGCTCGTTTTCGAGCGTCGCGATGGGCTTGGAGGCCGGGTCGGGTCGGAGCTTGCCGCCGGCCGGCACGAGGGCATCCCGCTCGCGGGCGATCGCGGCCTCGTAGGCGGCGACGACCTTCCGCCACTGGCGCTCGCGCTGGCCGAGCATGCCGACGAGGAAGAAGGCCCCTACCGACGTCAGCAGGATCAGCCAAGCGGCGACAATCGTCCCCCAGTTCCAGCCTTTGTGGCCGATCCCGAGGGCAATAGCCCCGACGAGGAACAGGAGGGCGAGGATGATCAGGGGGACCAGCAGCATGCGTCACCAGTCGCTCGGGCCCGTGGAGGGGGCCAGGCCGGCGGCCGTCCGGGGCATCGCACCACGGACATGAAGCGGGACTGGAGTATATCCCCTGCCCCTCGTTCCCTCCGTGGTCTGTTTCGTTCCCCCGCCGCGGCTTTCTTGACACATTCGCCCTCCCGCGTCGCATCCGGTCGACCCGGCGGCGACGCGCGTCGCCCGGTGGCGACACGACCGGGGGGGGATCCCCGTGGCCGGATCGGGGAAAAAAGGCGTTTTTCCCGGGAAAGGAACGAAGTCCGAGATCCCGGTGGCTATCCGGCACCCCGGATGCACGGCATTCCCGGAAGAGCTTGCCCGACCCGTGCACCTTGCCCGAGAGGACTCCGATGCGCCGTTCCCCCAACCTGCCCGCCGCTTCCCCCCGTCGCCCGGCCGTGAAACCTGCCGCCGCCCGGAAGATCGGTGCCATCGACGATCCCGTCCGCCTCTATCTCCTCCAGATGGGTGGCATTCCACTCCTCACCCGGGACACCGAGGTCTCCTCCGCCCAGCGGATCGAGTGGTGGCGGCGCAAGTTCCGCGACACCATGCTGGGCAACGACCTCGTGCTCGCCGGCGCGATCCAACTGCTCGAGAAGATCCAGGCCGGGCGGGTGCGGCTCGACCGGACGATCGAGGTCTCGGTGACCAACACGCGGGAGAAGAAGCGAGCCCTGCGCCGGCTCGGCCCCAACCTCGTCACGCTGCGGCGGATCGAGGAGGAGAAGAGGAAGCTCTTCCGAGTGGCGATGTCGAAGCGGACGCCGATAGAAATCCGCCGCGCGGCATGGCGTCGGCTGGTCCGTCTCCGCGGCAAGGCGGTGCGCCTCGTGGAGGAGATGAATCTCCGCATCCAAAAAATCACGCCCCTGCTCCGCGAGCTGCGGGCTGTCGGCCGGCGGATCGACGAGGCGACTGTCGAGATGACCGGCCCAATGGGGCGCGATCCACAGGTCCGCGCCGACCTCCAGCGGCAGTGCCGTGGCCTCCTCCTCGTGGCACGCGAGAGTCGCGTGACGCTGCGGAAGCGGCTGATCCTCCTCGATGATCTCCAGGAGAAGTACGACGCTGCGAAACGTGACCTCGCCGCCGGCAACCTCCGCCTCGTGGTGTCGATCGCGAAACGATACCGCAACCGCGGGATGTCGTTCCTCGATCTCATCCAGGAGGGCAATTCGGGGCTGATGCGGGCGGTCGACAAGTTCGAGCATGCCCGCGGGTTCAAGTTCTCCACCTATGCCACCTGGTGGATCCGCCAGGCGATCACCCGTGCCATCGCCGACCAGAGCCGCACGATCCGCGTCCCTGTCCACATGATCGACACGATGACGAAGCTGCGCAACATCGCCCGTGAGCACCGTCAGCAGCATGGCCGGGAGGCGACGGTGGCCGAGCTGGCCGAAAAGGCCGGCATGTCGGTCGAGGAGGCCACCTGCGTGTGGCGGATGTCGCGCCAGCCGCTCTCGCTCGATCAGCCGGTCGGCGACGGCGACGAGGCCGGCTATGGTGACTTCCTCAAGGACCAGCGGGAGGAGGATCCGCTCCGCGGCCTTCATCAGCAGTCGCTCAAGGACTCGATCCGCACGGCCCTCGACGGCCTCTCCTACCGAGAGCGTGAGATCATCCGCCTCCGCTTCGGCCTCGCCGACGGTTACGCCTACACCCTCGAGGAGGTGGGGACGATCTTCAGCGTCACCCGGGAACGCGTCCGGCAGATCGAGGCCAAGGCAGTCGAGAAGCTCCGCCAACCGGGCTTCAACCGGCATCTGGCCGGATTCGTTGCCGATGGCCAACTCGAACGGATCGGGCTTCTTCCTCCCGGCCGGGCGACGGGAAGGGGCGAGGCATCCCGGCCGGTCGACGACGGGCTCCCGATCGCTCTGGGCATCCCCTTCGGCGGGGCCGTTGAGACCGGGGCGTTCGCCGCCGGCCAGATGGAGAGCGCCTGCCACTGACAGCGGCGGACCGGTCGCCAATCCTGCTCAAAATACCCTCCGGCCCGCGGCCGGAGGGGGTTCGCGGCGGGCCGGCTGGGTGGGGC
>CAMBFA010000169.1 GCA_945865325.1 Candidatus Kuenenia stuttgartensis | reverse complement strand
GCTTCGGTGGCAAACGAACCCGCCTCCTCGACCGCCACCTTCCAGAGGTTGATCAAACACCAGGCGGCCTCCATCGAATCGCCGAAGACGCGATCCTGGCCGAACTCACTGCGGAAGCCGGCCATCCAGGCGGCATTGGCCGGCGTGTCGACGGTTTGGAAATAACTCGACAGGATCCAGTGGCCAGCCACATGGGCGGCCGGCATGCTCCGCAGGTCGTCCTCCGAGAGGCTCGTCGATACCACGGGAAGCTTCGCCGGCTCGATCCCGGCCTCCGCCAAGCTCGCAAACAGCGCGATGTTGCCGGCGCCGTTGACGGTATTGAGGATGCAGTCGGCCCCGCGCTCGCGGATGCGGGCCACCACCGGGGCGAAGTCTTTGCTGTCGAGGGAAGCATATTCCTCGCCGACAATTTCGACGCCGGTGCCGGCAAGCCACTTCCGCACGATGAAGTTCGTCGTCCGCGGATAGATATAGTCGGAGCCGAGGAGGAAAAACTTCTTCCGCTCCCCCCCCGGCCCACTCCGCAGCCAATCGAGGGCCGGGAGGACCTGCTGGTTGGGCAACTGCCCGCCATAGATCACGTTCCGCGAAGTCTCGTTCCCCTCGTACTGCACCGGATAGAACAGCAGGCTGTCGCGCTCCTCGAGGAGCGGGAGCACCGCCTTGCGGCTGGCGCTCGACCAGCAGCCGAACAGCGCCACCGCCCCGTCATCAAGGAGGGTGGCGGCCCGCTTGGGGAACAGGTCTGTCCGCGAACGGGGATCGGGGGCCCGCGGATCGATCGAGTATCCGAGGATCCCCCCGGCGGCGTTGAAACGCTCGACGGCGTCGAGCTCCACGTCGCGCAGCGACGTCGAACCGAGCGCCAGCGGCCCGGTCTGCGAATGGAGCAGCCCGATCCTCACCGTCGGTGCCCGCGGCGGGATTCCGAGCGAACAGCCGACAAACAACGATGGCGCCAGCACCCGCGCGGCGGCAAGCGTGGCAGCAACGCCGGACCGGAGCGTTTCACGCCGGGTGACGGCGCCGCGATTGAGGGGCTGGGTGTCGGGGGGGACCGGCATGTCAGTCCTCCATCATCCGCAGGTAGAGCAATTCAAAAGCCTCCGGCGAGACACTCACCTCGCCGCGGAAGGGCTGATTCATGTCGACGATCAGGTACATCATCAAGCCCAGATACGCGGCGAGGATCCCACCGAGAACGAGCTGGGTAAGGAAGGGCGTGTCGAACATCCAGCAGAGGAGGATGTTGAAAAATGCCCCGACGAACATCACGATCCACATCGCCCGCGGCAATCCTGCCCGCACGGAATGGAGGCGAAGCCGGCGGCATTCGAGGAAGTGATTGATCTGCCGCAGCGCCTCGGCGTGGAGGATCTCCTCGCCGGGGGTGCTGGGCTGGAAGTCGAGGAGCCGATCGAAGAGGGCCTCGGCCCGAATCGTTCCCTCCTCCGGGATAATTCCCCGTTGCTGCAACGGCCAGGCATATTTGATGACGTAGCGCGTGTAATCGCGGATCAGCCAGCGGAGATCCTGGCCGTGGGGCTCGGGATATCGTGACATGTCTTCATAGAGCGCCGAGAGGGCCGCGGCCTCGCGGGTGACGTTCTGCTCAGCCGATTCGACATTCTGGTAGGCCGTGACGGCGATCAGGCCAAGGAGCAGGCCGTAGAACACGCAGAAACAGGAGAGGATATAGCCGATGAGGTCGTTGAGCCCAGGCGCCCGGCGGACGAATATCCGCAGAAACGGCCGCACGACCACCGCCCCGACCCAGTAGAAGCCGACGAACGCCGCCACCATGAGCAGCGCCGCTCTGGCCGTCGGGATGTCGTAGTACCAGGAGGAGTCGGGGAACATCGTGGGCGGGCGGGCAGTGGGGATCACCGCGGGAGCGGAGGGCGGACCGGTCGATCGATGATGCGATGGTAACAGACGGCCGGTGCCGGTTCACGGCAGGCCGCCAGGGCCGGTCACTCGACGGCGTCGCCATCGATGCCATAGATGGCGAGGTGCTTGCCGTCGGGTCCCTTGAGCTCCTCGATCCGGAACGACCCTGCCACGGCCACCGGGCGGATCGAGAAATCGGCCGACTTTCCCGGCCGCATCCGCACGACGACACAGTCATGGAGGAGCGCTCCGGGGCCGAAACAGCACTCCATGTTGTCGCGGACGAGGACGAACTGGGTGATCCCCCGTTGCTGGAAGCTGGGGAGGATGTAGCCGCGGATTCTCACGGACTGCCCCTGGAGGGCGTCGACGGCCGGCGGGAGGATAGCCGGTGTGTATGGCGCCCCCTTCTCCAGCGGCAACGTCAGATCGTCAAACGAGATCTCCCGCACCTTCCCATCCCCGACGGCCGGGGCCTTCGCGGCAACGACCGGCGTCTCGGGCGGGGCTGGCGCGGCGCCGCCGCCACGCCCGGCGGGGGTCTCCCCGGGGGCTTCTTGCGCCACCGCGGCCAAGCCCCCCGTACCGCCCGGCGCGACGCGCGATTCCGCCGGACCGCAGGCGCCCGCAAAGCAGAGCATCAGCAGCACGACGGCCCACGGGCAACCGGTGGGTCGGTCAGCGCACACGGGCATCCTCCAGGTGGTAAAAAACGCCCCCGTCGACATCGACGGACCCTGCTGGCCGGATTGAGAACCGGCCGGCGATCTTCCGCAGGCGCGGGGTGTACTCGATCGTCTGCTTGTCGGCCATCTGGACGAGGACCCGGTCGGTGATCTTCGGATTGCCGCCGAAACAACAATCCCCCTGATCGCGGACAAGGAGAAATTGGCGGATCCCGCGCTGCTGCTTCCCGGGGTAGATGTAGCCTTTCAGGAGCACGTCGCGGCCGTGCATCTTCACCGCCGACTCCGGGATCAGGTTCGCTGGCTCGCCCTCGCCGGGCTGCAAGGCGGCGTAGTTGAGACGCTCGAATCCGGGGGGCAGTTCGCGGGCATAGACGGTCGCCTGGTACCAGAACCCGCCGGCAAACAAGAGGCCACCGACGACCATCGAGCCGATCGCCAACAGCTTGCCTGTCAGAACATCGGGGCGGGCGAGGATGTCACGCCAGCCGACGAGCCCGAGCACGGCCGCCAGCACCGGCACCACCAGCAGCCACCAGTCGATGAAGCCCAGCGGGGAGAGGAGCGCGAGGACGGCCGCGGCGATCGTCACCCCGCCGAAGGATCGGTAGCCGTCGTCGTGCGGTGGGAGCTCGGCGGCCGCCGCCGGCTCGGAGGTTTCGAACAGACCGCCAGCCATGGAAACTTCCCGGTGAAGAGGGGACAGACCACCACCCAACGGATGCCGCTACGGGGCTCATCGCCCCGTCACGCGGCACCGGAAGACCGCATTGCCATCCGTGACAGCACGGCCACCGTCGCCAGGAGGATCGCCACGCCGCACCACCGCCCAAACGTCGACATCCACGGACTGTCGACCGGCCGGGCCGCCGCCGGCGCGGGGGTCACCACCGCCGCCGGCGATTCCACCGCAGCAACGGCCCGGGAGGGATCGATCGCGACGGCGTCGTCGGTGGCATCCTCGTCGCCGAGCACCGGCGGGATCCGGGCCGCGAGCTCGGTTTCGGCCGCGGTCGGGCCGGTGACAGGAGCAGGCGCCGCCACGGTAGGCCCGGCGGTCGACGGGTCGCCGGGGTCGGCATCACCACCTTCAGCCGGGAGCCCGGCGGCGGTCCCCACGGCCGGCTTCGGCGGGGAAATGATTCCCGCCAGGCCGGAGAGTGTTTCCGCCCGGCGCACCGCCTCCGGATCGAGTTTGCCGAGGCGCTCGAGCACCTCGGCGGCGCGCCGATCGGGGCAGGCCTTGAGATAATTCACCACCGGTTCGCGGACGAAGAGATTGTCGTCGCCGGCCTTCTCGAAGAGCTCGGCGAGCTGATCGATGACCGACCAATCCTCCCAGCGGGCGAGATCGGCGATGACGAGGTCGGCGAGCTTCGGCTCGAGGAGGAGGATCCGCAGCGACTGCAGGACGCGCTCCCTGGTCACGACCGTCGATTCCTCACCCAGGAACCGGAGCGCCATCACCGCCGCGTATTTCTCCGTGAAGGGAACGGCCGGATCCTTGCGGGAGAGGAACTGGCTGTCGACCATGTCGAGCCCCTCGGGGCCCTTGAGCGTGACGTAGCAGGCGATGAGGGCATCGAGCCCCGACCGCACCTCCGCCTTGGCGGGATCGGGGTTGGTGTTGGCGAGGATGGCGCCGATCCGGTCGGCATCCGCCTTCGTGCCGCAGATCCCCAGCATCGTGGCGTAGAGCCGGCGCCGATTGGCGGGAACCTTCGGATTCTCAATCCAGGCGAGCAACTGCGTCGGGTCCATCCGGCTCTCGAGGCCACGGACGTCGTCGTAGGGGGCGACCGCGAACTCGTCATAGGCATCGCGGGCCAGAGTGTCGTCGGCGTCCTCGAGATACTTCTGGAAAAACGCCAGCCGATCGGCTCCCTTCGCCGGCAGATCGGCGAGTTTCTTGAGGTAGTCGATGCCGCGCTCGCTGACCGGGATCGGACTCCCCCAGATGAGCTTGGGAGGCTCGACCGCCATCAGCAGGTAGGTCGTGCCGGCGGGCTTGGCCTCGATCATGATCGTTTCGATCTGGCGAACGCCGTCGACGTCGAGGAGCTCGGCACCGTCGAGTAGATCGCCTCCTTTGAGCGCCTCGACGACCGCCAGGCGCCCCTTGGGGAGCGGGCCGTCAGCACGGGGGGAAAGCGAGGCCTGGGTGGGGGGCTCAATGAGCCGGGCGATAACCGCGACTTGGCTCTGCGCGATCTCCTGCGAGAAGGTCAACGACACCGCCGAACAGAACGGGCACGCCGACACCGCCGCCGGCCGGCCGGCGAGGAGCACGGCGAGAACCGCGACGAGGAGCCGGCAGAGCGACACGAACGTGGAGTTGGATTTCATGAAACGATTTTAGCAGTCTGCTCAACAGCGGGGGAAATCCTCTTTCCTGGTGCCGACCCCGATTCCCGCCAGCCTCCACACGACCCCCTCTTACGGGCGGTCGCTCGCAGTCGCTCGAAGTCGCTCGAAGTGGTTCAGCCCGGCCCGTGGAGCCACCGCGAGACGTCGGTCCGGTAGGCGGCCAGGGCGGGCAGCAGGGCCGCCGCGATCGCCAGGAGGACGAGGAACGGGACAAGAAGGGCCTCCGCCGCGGGGGCCGAGGAGAAAAACCCGGCCCGAACCCCCGCATTGGCGGCGATCCAGGGGCCGATCGCGGCCACGATGGCATGCCCGAGCACCCAACCGGCGAGTCCCCCCCCGACAGCGAGCAGGACCGCCTCGATGAGGACCGTCGCCAGCACATGCCCACGGCGGGCCCCGAGGGCGCGCATGATCGCCACGTCGCGGCTGCGCTCCAGCGAGGAGCCGACCATGCTGATGAGGATGCCGAGCGCCGAGACGAGCACGACCAAGCCCGTCACCAGCAGGAGCACCAGCTCCAGCGGCCGGACAAAGAGGTCGAGGAGCTGGCGGATCTCCGCCACCGGCAGCGCTGCCTGCGCCTCGCCCCCCTCGTTGATCGCCGTTCTCAATCCCATCGCCGTCAGTTCCGGCGGCAGCCCGGGGAGCGAGGCCGTCTCGAGGAGGATCGCCGTCACTTCGCGCTGCGCTGCCGAAAGTGGTGCCGGTCCTTCCCCGGCCAAGGCTTGAGATACCTCCGGCTCAACCCCGTCCGGCAACGGCTTGGCGTGGCCATCCTGGAGGTAGAAGCCCTCCATGTTGACAAACACACCGCGGTCGATCGGCGTCCAGGTGCGCTCGAGAATCCCCACGACCTTGAACGGATCGTGCACCTTGCCGTCATCGGCGCCGTGGGTGGGTGAGAACGGATCCCCGACCTTCAATCCGAGCGTCTCGGCGACGGTCGCACCGATCACGCCGGCGAAGAAATCGGCGTCGCGGAAGTTCTCCCCCGAGGTGAAACGGAAAGGCTCGCCATCCCCACGGGTGAGCCGCCCGAAGAAATCGGCGTTCGTGCCGACGACGCGGAAGCTGCGGTAGTAATCCCCCATGCACGTCGGCACGGCCACGCCGGTGCTCGCGGCATACTTTCCGTCGATGCCGTCGGCACGCCGCGCCGCCGGGAGGAACTCCTGATAGAAGTCCCAGCCGACGTTCTCGATCGGCCTGCTGATGAGGTAGACGGTGTTCAGAACGAGCTGGAGTGGGCTCCCCTTCGCGCCGACAATCATGTTGTAGCCGAGGCCAGACCCCGACTCGAACGCCCGCTGGACGAGGCTGCCGGTGACGAGCGTCGCCACGACCAACGCCACGCCGAGCGCCAGCGACAGCGCCGTCAGGCCGCTGGTCAGGGGGCGCTGGCGGATGTTGCGCCAGGCGATACCGAGGAGGTTCATAGGGGGAGACCCGCGAGTGGGGGACCTTCAGCGCTGGTGGACGGCGGCGGCGCGGTTGAAGTCTTCGAGCCGCAGGCGGCGGGGGAACTGGGCCGACACCTCTGGGGCGTGCGTGACAACGACAAGCGCCACGCCGTGCTCGGTGCAGGTCGTGCGCAGGAGATCGATGACCTGCTGCTGGTGGGCGGCATCGATGCTGGCGGTCGGTTCGTCGGCGAGGACGACCCGCGGCCGGTTGGCCAGCGCCCGCGCCACGGCCACTCGCTGCTGCTGACCGGTGGACAGCTCGGCGGGACGGTGGTGGAGCCGGTGCCCCAGATCGACCGCCGCGAGGAGTGCCATGGCCCGAGCGCGGTCAGGGCGCCCGGACCCGAACGCCATCGCCACGAGGACGTTCTCCAGGGCCGTAAATCCGGGGAGGAGGTTGAACGACTGGAACACCATCCCGAGCTTGTCGGCCCGCACCCGGTCGCGGCGGGCCTCATCGAGACGGGCCAGGTCGATGCCGTCGACGACCACCCTCCCGGCATCGGGGCGGGTGATTCCCGAGATCACGTTGAGGAGCGTCGACTTCCCCGACCCGCTCTGCCCCTCGAGGGCCAGATGCTCACCCGAGGCGACGGCGAAGGTGTCGATGTCGAGGACGTCGACCCGCTCCCCCCCCGGCATCGCGAACGACTTCCGCACCTTCTCGAGCTGGATGACGGGGGGCGGCATGGCATCTCAACGCGTGCAGGACGGGGCCCAAGGGGAGGCCCCGCAGTATTCCCGATCGGCGCGCGGCGGGAAAGAGCGGGAAACGCGCCTTCTCCGCGGAGTGCTCCCGCCGGGCCAACGCCCACGAAGACCGGATTCGTGACGCTCCTCGCCGCGGGTTGCCGCGGGTTGTTTGAGCGGTCGCGGCGGACGGGTGTATATTTGCTCGCGCGTCCACTGCGGCCACCGTTCCTGCAACCGTCGCAGGAGGCCGTTCCCACCCCCGGCGCCCCGCCCCCCCGGCGCCACGCCCCAGGAGTCTGCCTGTGTCCATCCGCGTCGGCATCAACGGTTTCGGCCGCATCGGTCGCCTCACCTACCGGGCCATCTACGAGAAGTTCGGCCTCGACGGCGACGTCCAGGTCGTCGCCCTCAACGACCTCACCGACGCCAAGACCAATGCCCATCTCCTCGAATTCGACTCCAACTACGGCCCGTTCAAGGGGCAGGTCGCCTACGAGGGGAACGACCTCGTCGTCGATGGCCGGAAGATCAAGGTCTTCGCCGAGAAGGATCCCGGGGCGATCGACTGGTCGAGCCAGGGGGTGCAGGTCGTCGTCGAGAGCACCGGCTTCTTCACCGACGCCACCAAGGCGGTCGCCCACAAGCGTGGGAGCGTGAAGAAGGTGGTGATCTCGGCCCCGGCCAAGAACGAGGATCTGACGATCGTCCTCGGGGTCAACAACGAAATGTACGACCCCGCCAAGCACCATGTCATCTCCAATGCCTCCTGCACCACCAACGGCCTGGCGCCGGTCGCCAAGGTGCTCCACGAGACCTACGGTATCGACCGCGGCCTGCTGACGACGGTCCATGCCTACACCAACTCCCAGAAGACGGTCGACACGGCCGCCAAGGATCTCCGCGATGCCCGGGCCGCGGCCCTCAACATCGTCCCGTCGAGCACCGGCGCGGCGCGGGCCGTCGGCCTCGTCATTCCCGCCCTCCAGGGGAAGTTCACCGGCATGGCGTTCCGCGTGCCGACGCCGACGGTAAGCGTCGTCGACTTCACGGCGATCCTCAACAAGGAAGCCTCCCCGGCTGAGATCAACGCCGTGATGAAGAAGGCAGCCGAAGGTCCCCTCAAGGGGATCCTTCGCTACACCGACAAGGAGCTGGTCTCGAGCGACCTCAAGGGAGACCCGCACAGCTCGATCTTCTCGGCCGTCGACACGATCGGCCTGGGGAATTTCGTCAAGGTCGTGAGCTGGTACGACAACGAATGGGGCTATTCCAACCGAGTCGCCGACCTCCTCAACTTCCTCGAAGACCGCGGCCTCTGATTTTGGAGGCTGGGTTCTGACTCTGGTCTCGCCCCCGGGTCGAGGCCCGAGCCCCTGGGTTCTAGACTCTAGACTCCCGGTCCGCCGCACGGCGGTATCGAGTCCCAGGCGGGGCGTCGCACGGCGGCGCCCCGCTTTTTTCATGGCTTCACGCCCACCCGGAGGCACGAGCCGGCGGGCGAAGCTGGAGAGAGGTCAGTCGACGGAGCGGGCCGATGCAGCGCTGACCGAGTGGACCGCCACCGGCACATCGACCCGGTGAACGCGGCCGTCGAAGGTCGTCATCACGACATGGACATGAACCGTCGGCGACTGCGGTGCGGGCCCCGGCCAGCGGAGGAGGAAGTGGAGACCGCGGGCCCGGGAGGTGCGGCGGAAGTGCCCCTGAGCCTCGGCCTCGGGGATATCCCAGCGGGCAATGCAGCCCCCTTCGCCGGGATCGGTCGGTACGGCCGGCACGAATCCGGCCCCCGGCGGCAGGGCCGGGTCGTTGACGAACACGACGAC
>CAMBFA010000168.1 GCA_945865325.1 Candidatus Kuenenia stuttgartensis | reverse complement strand
TCGGCGGCCTGCAACCGCGATCTCCCCTCCGACTGGATCGCCGCCAGGAACACGAAGGCATCCATCCGCTCCGGCGGCAGCGGCGTTCCGGGGATGACCTCGGTGAGCTCGACGAGCGTCTGCTCGACCTCATCGGGCCTCCCGGCCTTCATCGCCGCCTGCACGTAGAGCATGCCGTACCGACCGAACGCTTCGGGATCCTTGACGGGATCGCTTCGCTTGCGGAGGGCCGCCGCATGGAACAGCGCCGCCTCGATCTCGTTGGCTTCCAGGAGCAGGACCACCAGCTTCTCTCGGAGCGTATCCTGCTCCGGATTACGCGTGACGGCGTTCCGCAAGACGTCCTTCGTGAACGCCCATGCTTCGGGGGATCGGGCGCCGGAGAAGGCGCGGTCGGCGAGGATGCCAGCGAGTTGGAGATAACGTTCTTGGTCGGCGGGCCGGAGTGTCACGTATTTGCGGAGCGGGTTGATCGCCTCGCCGGGGTTCCCGGCCGCGACGCTCTCATCGACGGTGGCCAGAAGGGCGGCCGCATTGCGCCGCACCTGAAACTTGTGGAGGACCCAGACCGCGCACCCCGCGCCCACGAAAAGCAGCACGACAAGGATCGCCAAACGGGGGTTGAAGCGGCGAGCGGCCATGTTGGATTCCACGATACCGAGGGCGCCACACCGGACGGATCCGGGTCGCGGCAGTGGGGAAACGGCAGGCGAGGACTCGGCTCCCGGACAGAGGGCCCGGGGCCAGGCAGCGTCGGTTCGACCGACCAACCGGGCGGGGCCACCGCAGATCGTGGCCCCGGGGACAACATCGCCATCGATCGATCAACACCGACACAACCTTCTAGGCGGAGGGCATGGGATTCGAACCCACAATCCATCTCTGGACATCTGATTTCGAGTCAGACCGCTGGCCAATTCGCTTACCCTCCGAACCGCCCTTCCAATGTAGAACACGAATGGAGGCCACTCAAGTTCGGTCCTCCATCCGGCACATCCAGCAGGCTCCCTGGGAAATCACCTCGTCGCGCCGCATTCCGCCCTCCTGCCGGGGGCCCCGGGGCCGGGTCGTCGGCCCAGGGGAGTTGATCGGCCCCCGCCGGCGAAGTACTGTCGGCGGACGATGTTCATCCACAAGGAGCGGCTCGAATACGTTCTGCAAGCGGGGGACTACCTCTCCGCCGAGGTCCTGCGCACCGAGGTCGACAGGCTCTTCCTCCCCGCCTGGCATCCGGTAGCGCTGACCGGCGACCTCCGTAACGACGGCGACTTCATCACCCTCGACCTCCTCGGCCGCCCCCTCCTGCTGCGGCGCCAGGACGGTCAACTCCACGCCTACCTCAACGTCTGCTCCCACCGCCACTGCCTGCTCACCGGGGCGGCCCGGGGGCATTCCCCGAAGCTCGTCTGTCAGTACCACGGGTGGGAGTATCAGCCGAGCGGAAAAATCGACAAGGTTCCCGACGGCGGCTGCTTCAAGCCCTTCGATCGGGAGAATGCCGCCCTCCAGGTCTTCCCCGTCGACACCTGCGGCGAGATCGTCTTTGTCCGCCTCGCCGCCGAGGGGAGCGACCTGCGGACCTGGCTCGGCGACTGGCACGATCGGATCGTTGCCGCATTCGCCCCCCCCTACCGCTGCAACTGGCGCTACGCCGCCGACTTCGACTGCAACTGGAAGATCCCGGTGGAGAATACGGTGGAGACCTACCACCTCCCCCTTGTCCATCCGACCACGCTCGGCGGCTTCGGCCTGATCCCCGAGGAGGCCCAAAAGCACTGGCTGGAGGATCGGTCGACGACGCTGGTCTTCGACCTCGGCAAGGAGAGCGAGCCGGTCAAGAAGCAGCGGCAGGTCGTCGGCTGGCTCGGTGGTGGCACGACCACCGACCAATACGTTCACCATCACGTCTTCCCGAACCTCGTCTTCACCTTCTCCGACCTGTTCACCTACTGTCAGGTCTATCTGCCCACCGGCCCCACCACATCGCGGACGCTGGCTTGGATGTTCAGCCTCGACGGCACAAAGCGGAGCCTGTTTACGCGGGTCATCGCCCGGCTGACAGCGCGGCACGGCGTGAAAGCCAA
Source organism: Candidatus Kuenenia stuttgartensis (assembly GCA_945865325.1). GTDB lineage: Bacteria > Planctomycetota > Planctomycetia > Pirellulales > UBA1268 > QWOP01. Next base: position 6,903 of record CAMBFA010000168.1, on the reverse strand, counting down.
CGCCGCCATCCAGCGCGAAGATTCGAGCGTGTTCGCTGCCCAGCAGAAGGGAATCAGCGCCACGCCGTTCCGCGGATGCATCGGCACCCGCGAGGAACGGATCTGGTGCTTCCACGACTACCTCAAACGGGCCTGTTCCTGACCGGCCGGAGCAGCGTCTGGAGGAGCCTGCACTGCCCTGCCCCGATGTCGACGACGCGCCGCTGCCGAGCGCGATGCGAATCAGCCCGCCGAACCACTTCAACAAAGGCCCCGGGGCGTGCCGTTGACGGCCGTTTCTCGTCGCTCAACGAACCGCCGCGACCATGGCGTCGACGCCGCGCTCACGGGATGTCGACACCGGCGTGGCCACCAGCTCGTCGAGGACCTGCGCGGCGAATCGTCGCGCAGGCTCATCGACGCCGTTGAGCGCCACCGCGCCGCGCGCGACGACCGCTCCCCGGAGCCACGACTCGAGGGACAGGGCGCTGGTCTGGATCGACGGTGCGGCCAACGGCGGCAGACCGACATGGAGCGCCACCGGCCGCCCCGCTTCGCAGCGGATCGTCCACTGTCCACCGCCGCCCCCCGCCGCCGACAGACCGACGACTTGCCCGCCGACCGGAGCCTGCCACGACGCTTGCCCGAGCCGCCGCTCGAGGAGGCCCCGCGCCGTGACCGTCCGCACGGCCCGCCCCGGCGGCGGCCAGCGGAAGCGGTTGGCAATCGCAAACCGGCAGAGGCGACGGAGCGTCTCGTCGTCGAGATCGGGGGACGGCAGATCGGGGACCGCGGCGGTGCACGCGGTGCTGTCGAAGCGGGGGTCGTCGCTCCAGTAGGCACGGTAGACGTGCATCTGGTCCTCGAAGAGACGCGCGAGCATGACCGCGTCGAAGCCCGAGGCCCCCTTCGCCGGACCGGCCGCGGCGCGGGCTCCTTTGAGCTCGGTGGCCATCTCGACGACGAGCTCCTCGAACACCCGGCACAACTGGCTCACCGGCGTCGGTCGAGTCGAGGTGAGGTGGTAGGTACGGCCGTGGAGCGAGGGATCGCCGATGATCCGGGTCATGACCGCCGACACCCAGTCGACGGGCACGAGGTTCTTGACCTCCGTCCCGGTCATTCCCAGGACATCGAGGAGCGAGCCCGGCTCGAGGTCGGACTCGAGAAACGCCTCGACGAACGGCTGGACGATCCGCAGCGGCTTGTAGAACCCATGGAAGGTGTTCGTGAATCCCGCCACGAGGTCGCCGACGATGATGCTCGGCCGATGGACCGTGCAGGCATCGAGGAAGGGGGCCGAAACGGCCCTCTTCTCCGATTCGATCTTGCTTCGTTCGTAGTCGTTGCCAGGAGTCTGGCCGACGTCGAGCTCGCTCTCGAGGATCCGCCCCCGGCGTGTGCCGCAGACATAGGCGCTCGAGACGTGGTGGTAGCGGCGGATGCCGAGATCGCGGCACAGCGCGAGGACGTTGGCCGTGCCGTTGACGTTGCTATTCCACGGCTCGCCGTCGCTCTCGCGCATCTGGAACGACAGGCTCGCCGCCGAGTGAACCACCTCGTCGACGTTTCGCCCCACCCAAGCCGCCGTCGCCGCGTCGAGCCCGAGCCCGAGGGCGGTGATGTCGCCGGCGAGCACGACCGGCGCCTCGACGGTCACCCCGGCCACCTCCCGCCAATCGTCGAGGATCTCGTCCCCCCGGGCCTCGGCCGTGGCGGTCTTCGATCCACGGACGAGCACCGCCACGCGCCGACCGGTGGCCGCGAGGTCGCGGACAAGCGACCGGCCGAGGAGCCCGGTGGCTCCGGTGAGGAGGAGGTAGTTGTGATTCGCGGCCATGGCAGCAGTCCTGGCAGAAACGGCGGTGGGAAACGGTTCAGACGTGGATCGCGGCCCCGCCATCGACGACCAGCGTCTGTCCCTGGACGAGATCGGAGAGCGGGCTGGAGAGGAAGAGAACGGCGTCGGCGACATCGGTGGCCTCGAGTTGCCGCTCCCCCACCATCGTCTTGCTCGTCCGGCCGGCGAACATCAGATCGGCTCCGGGCAGACGCCTCGTGGAATCGGTGTCGACGAGCCCCGCTTCGACGACGTTGACATTCACCCCCCGGTCGCCGAGCTCGAGGGCCCAGTGGCGCGCCAGCGCCGTCAGCGCCGCCTTCGATCCGCCGATGAGGCCGTACATCGGCAGCGCCATGTGGGTGCCATGGCTGGAGAGAACGACCACCTTCCCGCGGCCGTTCCCCGCTTCAAGCAGCGGTGCTGAGCTCTGCAGAAGATAGACGAGCGAGAGGACATTCGTGTGCATCGCGGCGTCGAAGTGCCGCTGCGAGGTGGCGGCCAGGGGACGGAAGCCGCCGGTCGCCGCATTGTGGACGACAATGTCGAGGGCACCGAACTGCTCGCGGACGAAGCCGATCATGTCCTCGACATCCTCTTCCTCGCCGACGTCAGCGCGGATGCAGGCCACACGGCGCCCCATCGCGGCGATCTCCGCCGCCACCGCATCGGCTTCGCGACCACTCGTGACGTAATTGACGACGATATCAGCCCCTGCCTCGGCCAGCCGCAGGGCACACGCCCGGCCGATGCCCCGGCTACTCCCGGTGACAAGCGCCACCTTTCCGTGAAGATCAATCATGACTGCGGCTCCCTGGAGGACACGGCGGAGGGATGGGGATCAACGGTGGCAGAGCGGGGATCAAGCAGAGCGGGGACAAGAAGCGCGGGCGCGGCGACACTCGGCCGGGCCGGGGGGAGGCAGGCCGGGGGAGCGTCGATCCCGATCGGGGAGCACACCTCCGGCCGGGGGGGCAACAGTCGACGGGCCTCGTCGGTACAGGCCACCGCCAGCAGGTAGCGCCCGGTCTCGAGGAACCGGCCGGTTCCGCTTGCCGTGCGCCATTCGTCGCGGAGCGTCCAGGAGAAGGTGCCGTCGCCCGACGGTTCGATCGACACCCGGAGCGGACGGAAGGCCGCGTCGAGGCCGGCTGCCTTGTAGGCCGCCTCCTTCGCCCCCCACACCATGCCCGGTGATGCGGCGGTTCGTTCCTCGTCGTCAAGCCAGTGATCGAGGCCGGCGCGGACGACCGTGGTGTCGATGATGTCGATCCCAACGCCCGGCCCTTCGCAGACCGCGGCCCCGACGAGCCCGCGCTCGTGCGCCATCGATACCGCCAGCGGCAGCAAGCCGCCCTCGGCAGAGGCGATCGGCCGGCCGGAGGGGAGAAGCGAGGCGACGCGCACCGCCCCGGCGGGAAGCCCCATCCGGGCGGCGGCGATCCGCTCGGCCAGCCGCCGGGCGGCCGCCGAAAGCGATTCTCCCGGCGCGGGCAGGGCTGTCCCCACATCGACACGCCACGGGCCGACGACGAGGTCCCGTTGGGTGCGGCCGGCGGGGGCCGCGGTGGCTCCCGTCATGAGGGGCGGCTCCGCTCCGGGGAGAGAACCGCCAGATGGAGGCCATCGACCGCCACCAGCGCCCGGCCATCGGCCCCGTAGATCACGAAGTCGTAGACCGTCTTGTGGGGATCCTGGGAGCGGAAGAAGAGGCGAACGGTGCATTTTTCGGCGGCCATCGCGCGCCCGACGACGCGGAGGCGGTCAAAGCGGACGGGGATCTCGACGCGCTTGCCACAGAGGATGTAGGAGTAGACGGCACAGGCGACGATCGCCCCGTCGAGCATCGCCACCGGGACGGTCCACCCCGCCGCGCCACGGGGATGGGCCACGGTATCGGCGTTCGGCGCGGCGAGCCTCCCCCAGCCGCCACTGCGATCGAGGAACAGCCCGGTCAGCACCCGGAACGACGGCCCGTGCCACATCGGCCCGTCATCCTGATAGACCATCGGGTTGAAGGGTAACGGCAGATCATCGAGCTTGGCTGTGACCGGCTCGGCTGCACCAGTGAGGAGTATGGCCGAGGCATGGCCCCGGCTGAGATCCCCCTCGGGCCCATCGGCCCCTGGCGCGGTCGACCATGCCCGGGCCGTCACGAGGCCGGAGGCCCCGGGCTCGACCTCCACCCGCACCTCGCGCGGCTGGTCGGTCGGGAATCCCAGCGGCCGCTCGACGACGAAGTCGCGGATCTCCTCGACACGCTCGCAGCCGACGGCGGCGAGCGTCGCCTGGGCGAGCAACTCCGCTCCCATCACGGCAGGGAGGAGAGGTCGCTGATATTGAAGATGCTCGGTGAGAAACCGGTCGGCGGTCGGATCGAGGACGAAGCGGACCTTCGTGCTGCGCCCGGCCTGCTCGACCGCCGCGACGAGGCTGCCGCGGGGCGCAGCAGGGGCGTGAGCAGCACCGGCCGCGGCGACATCGAGGCAGAAGATCGGCTCGGTGACGAGCACCTCAGCTTCAGGCAGCCCGGCCTCAATCTCGGCCATGAACCGCCCCACCCCCTCGGCCAGGGGCATGAACTTCATCCCGAATTGCTCGAGAACGAACCGGCTCTCCGGCCGGCTCGCCATCCCCACCTCGTCCCAGGCGTGCCAGTGGAAGACGGTGGCGCGGAGCCCCCGGCGACCGTGACGCAGCTGTCCGACGATCTTGGCGAGCATGTCGTTGGCCAGCGAGTAGTCGGCCTGCCCCAATCCACCGAGCCGACCGCTGGTCGAACCGAAGGCGACGACGCTCTCGAGATGGCGCGGATCGACCGCGGCGACGACCAGCTCCAGCCCGATGCACTTCGGTCCGACGGTGGCCTCGAGCCCTTCGGAAGTCTTCTTCTCGAACTTGCAGGCCGATTCCCAACCGGCTCCGTGCACGATCCCGCGGATCGGACCGACCTCGCGCTCCACCCGGCCGACGAGTTGCCCAACGGCCGCCCCATCGGCGAGATCGCAGACCTCGTAGCGGGCATTCACACCGGCCGCACGGAACTTCGCCAACCCGGAGGCGATTTCGATCGACTTCTCGACGTCCCGCCAGGCCCGCCGCGGGTCGCCGCCGCGCGCTTTTGCATCGAGCATGACGCTGCTCTTGAGCCCCTTGAGTCGCGCCTCGTCGAGGCCCAGCCAGCCCTCTTCGACCGGCATCGGCCGGGTCGATCCGACCAGAACGAGCGTCAGAGCGTGGCGGGCACCGAGCTCCCGGGCACACGCCGCCGTGACACCCCGCGCACCGCCGGTCACCAGCCACACGCTTCCCCGGGCCAGCCCGGCCAGCGGAGCCGCCGCCCGCGGACGAGCGGCCACCGCCACGACCGTCGTCCGTTTCCCTTCCTGCCAGCCCACCTCGACCGGCCCGGCGCTCTCGATCTCGCCGAGGACGCGGGCCGCGATTTCGGCGGCCGGGCTGGTGGTGGCGAAGTCGGCAACGCGAATCTGAACCTCCGGATACTCCCGGGCGAGATTCTTACAGAGCCCTGCATAGGCCCCGCCGACGGCACTGCCGATCGCCCCGCCGATCCCGAAATCCCCCCCCAAGCCGGTCACGGCGGTGAGGGTCGAGCGATCGGCATCACCGGCACGGCTCCGGGTGGCGAGGAAGCGCTGGCAGGCGAAGTAGCCGGCGTTGAGGGCCGACGCGCGGCTGGCCACCCAATCCTCCCCGGCAGACCACGGGGCGGCGATGACGAGGTGGCGAACGGGTCCACGGTCCTCGGCCGCATCGATCCCCGCGACGACCTCCGCGGTCGTCGTGAGGGGAAGGACGATCGCCTCACCCCGGCGCCCGGCGATCACCGCAACGAGCTCCGCGGCGAGGGCGCGACTGGCCCGATCGGCGCCGGAGAGAACCACGATCCGTTCCCCGGCGAGGCTCCGCGCGGCCACCGCGGACGGAAGGGCCGAGAGCGCCAAGCCGAAACGCCCGGTCACCTCCGCAGTTGCCGGAGGATGTGCCGAAGCAGCTTGGGCGGCGGCAGCCTTCCGCCATGTGGCGGCGAGCGTGCTCGCGGCCGCCGGAGGGAGCCAACTCCCCCGCGGTCCGCCGGCGAACGACACCGTCTCCCCGTCCACGGCTCCGGCCGCCAGCCAGGTGGCGGTCGCGGAGAGTCCGTCGCGGACGCCAGCCCCGGTCGTCGCCGTCAGCAATCGCCCCAGGTCGACATGCCCCGTGGCATCCCCAGCCACCTTCACAAGCGCCGACAGCGCCGCACTCTCACAGCGCCATGCACCGCCGTCGACCATCCGGCCCTGGGCATCGATCAGGCCGATCGCGCCATCGACCGTCACGAGGGCCGTGCCCCCGAGCGGGGCGAGCGTGGCTGCGAGGCGGCCCGCGTCGGCCAAAGTGCGGCAGCACGAGAGCCGTTCGATGGTGATCGTGAGCGGGAGGCCGCCGGCAAGGCCGCTGCCGCGGCCGGCTACCACGATCAACCCGGCGTCGTTCCAGCCGAGAAGCCCCCCCGGGAGCCCCTCGACACCGACCAAATGCCCCGACAGGCCGTCCGCGGAGAACGGCGCGCACGAGGGGGCGGCATGACGGCCGAATCCGATGGCGATGCCACGACCGCCGGCAGCCGATCCACCGACGACGACATCGAGCCCGCCAATGGCCACGGTCGGTGCCGCCATGGCCGCCTCGAGCACTGCCACGTCGACCCCGGCGCCGGCCGCCGCCGCCCGGAGGCGCGCGGCGGTCTCGGGGGAGATTTGCGGCGGGGTCACCACGGCCGGGGCTGCCGCCACGAGCTCGCGGGCCCAGTGGCGGATGGCGGCTGCCTGGACCGGGTCGATGACCGGCGCCGCGGCGCTGACCACAGCCGGCAGCGGCGCTGACGCCTGCTGCGCCCCGCCGCCGACGCGTGGCAGCATGTACTCGAGGAGATGGCGGAGGGTGCGGAAGTCATCCAGCGACACGCTGGAGTCAGCCGACAGCCCGTAGCGCTGGCCGATCTCGCCGAACAGCTGCGCCTTGCGGATGCTGTCGATCCCCAAATCACCTTCAAGATCGGCATCGAGCTCCACGATCTCCTG
>CAMBFA010000167.1 GCA_945865325.1 Candidatus Kuenenia stuttgartensis | reverse complement strand
GCAAGGCTCGCCGATCTGATGCAATACAATCTCAAGAGTATCGAGGCCCTTCTGCTCCGTGAAGACTTCCAGCGATTCTGGGAGTGCGTGAACCCGAAGCGGGCAGCGAAGTTTCTCGACTCCTGGTGCAAAGAAGCGATGCGCAGTCGCCTTGGCCCGATGAAGAAAGTCGCTAGGAGCCTGCGACGCCATCACGTCCTGATCCTCAATTGGTTTCGCGCCGGCGGCACGATTTCTTCGGGCGTCGTCGAGGGTTTTAATGGCAAAGCGAAACTGACCACCAGAAAAGCGTATGGCTTCAGAACCGCTCAAGGCATCGAATTCGCCCTGTTTCACGCAATGGGACGCTTACCAGAGCCGGAAGTCACCCACAGATTCTGCTGAGGAGGCATAAATAAAGATTTCCAGGGCAGGCCCGATTCTGTCACGAGAATTTACCATTTGCGGAGACGAGCACGGCCAAGCAACTCCAGCCGCGCGACTCATTAGGACCGGTATATCTTCAACTTGCTGATGGAAAACGCACTTGCTGACAAGCCGGCGGTGCCACCGAAGGATGCGAGCAGTCGAACAAAGTCGGCCGAAGTGCTCGGGGGAATAATGTACTTAAGAACCGCAGTTCCATTAATGTCCGTCACAACGGGCTTCCAGTTACGGACATCGCTCGAATATCCATAGTTATTGTAGAGGTACTTCGACACCTTGGTATTTCCTGGCCAATTCCAATATTCCGCGAAGTAGATGGGCTGCCCTGCCACTCCATTGCCATTTCCATCCAATAGACGAACGGAAAGACTGGTCCGAGTCGTACGCGCCCCCTCCGGTTCATCGCCAAACAGCACCATCGTCGTCGGCATTTGGGGAATCACCGCCGCGGATGAAGCCGAGTGCGGTCCCCCTCCGGCTGCGTTAATGGCGACAACTCTGAAAACGTAACCCACCCCATTGATCAAACCGGCAACTGTACCCGATAGAGTTCTACCCATCGAGACGGCAGGAGACCATGTAGCCCCCGCATTCACACTGTAGCTCACCTGATAGTCGGTGATCGTCGCACTGCCGTCACTGGCTGGCGGCACCCACTCAAGGGCCACCTGACCATTCCCAGGCGTGACTTGAAGTATTGACGGTGCTGACGGGACGCTGAAAGGAGTTGATGCGGCCGATTGGGTTGACTCCTCACCAAATCCGCGCACGTTAACGGCAATCACCTTGAAGACATAAGCGGTTCCACTTGCTAGACCTGTAACGACCGCCGTATTCCTCGTGGACACGCCGTCGTCAAAAGTGCTCCAAGCCGAAGCGTTAATTCCCTTGAATCGAATCACATAATCCGTGATCGGAGATCCTCCGTCGGAAACCGGCGCCGACCACGTCAGCGCGACGGCCTCTTTACCAGCGGTGACCGTCAAAGAGACGGGAGGCCTCGGAAGCGAGATGGTGGTGACGACACGACCTGGGCGTGGGAGGACCGATGCCCCGACGGGAAGTTCGATCTCCTTCGTCCTCAGTGTTCGGAGACCATCCATGAAGCTGACGAAAGCCCGGCCGTCAGGAGAGCACCAGAGAATGTCGGCTTTGCCGTCACCATCGGCGTCCTTCGTGGCCGAGACACGGTCTCCTCTACCGAAAGGCAGATTAGCCGTCCCAACAACGCTGGCCCCGGAGAGAATTCCAACGGCGTAGGTATTGGAGGCGCCATTCCACCAGATCACATCTCCCTTTCCGTCACCGTCAAAATCGTCCCCACCGACGACTTCAAGTCCTGCGATCTGAGGAATGGAGTACCGGCGTTCCGGCTGCCCTTTCTCCATGAGCCACACCCGGTATCGGCCGAGCGAATCCCTCCAGACGAGGTCGGTCGTGCCGTCGCCGTCAGCGTCGAATCGAGGCGACACCGCCACTGGGCGGTTCGTCAGAGATCCCCCCAGGAATCGCTCATGCTGCGGTGTTGATCCATTCATACAATAAACGGCCACCTGCTTACTGTCTGCATCTCTGAAAAGCAAGTCTTCCCGTCCGTCGCCGTCGAAATCGCCGGTGCCCTCCACACGCAATCGGGCACCCTTCGTGACGGTGCGCTGGGATAATACATTTCCGCCGGGGCCAAGCAGCCAAATCTCATGAGAGTTGTCAGAGGTCCGCCTCCAAACCAAATCGGTGATCCCGTTGCCGTCGAAGTCGCCGGTGGATACCACGCTGCACCCGGTGTTCGTATGGGTTGCGGACATACCGAGCGATTTAGTGCCGGCGTCGAGCAATAACGCGGTGAATTGACCAGGCAACTGTTGAAGCGATACGTCGGCGATGCCATCCCCGTTTAAGTCGGTCTCGGGGGCCGCATCTACTTCGACTTCCTTTGACCATGTCGGCGTGCCGTCGAAACTACTGGTGCGTGCGGAAACCCTGAAGCAGAAACGTCCACCGTTCAGAAAACCGGCAAATTGTGCCCCGGTCGTCTTACGCACCCCATCGGGTTCCACTCGCCACTCAGTCGTTCCGGAGCGACGGCTCTCCACAACGTAATCGATCACCTCCTGCGAGAGAACCGCGTCCCAGGTTAAGCGCACCGATCCCTGCCCGCCGTTCACCACAAGATTCGTAGGCGCCGCCAGCGGTTGACCAGAGACCACACGCAGTCCGAAGGACGATCGGGAGTAGACAGGCTTTCGATCAGGGTCTATGCCTCCGTCGCTGACACTAACGGTGACTCTGGCCAATCCGTTCATACCGGGCCGCGGAGTAAGTTGGAGCGACGCGACTCCGCCTCTCCACGTAACCTTCACTCCCGACCGCGGTAGGATCGATAGATTGTCCGACGTGACAGCGATTCTGAGGCGGGACAGTGGGGTGTCCGCGTCGGTGATCTGGAGTGGTATCGTGACCGACGGAGTCGCTTTGGAGAACAACACCCGGTCATCCAACAAGCCGATCGAGGGGCGAGCGCCAGCGGAGGCCGTCTTTCCAGCAAGAATTCTGAAGTCATCGAATCTTACGACTGAGGACTTTGACGTCGGGCCATCGATTGCCATAGAAAAGTTCGCCGTCCGCCCCGCGTGCGGTTGAATATTGCACCAGTAGGTTGTCAGAGGCTTTCCAACTAGTTCCTTCAGTCCGATGCGAGCGATGTCCATATCGTTGCATCTAACGATGAGTTCGTCCCCGACGCTCGCACTGGCAGCCGTTACGCGGAGCCCAAAGAACCCCGCCGCTGCGGAGAGTTGAATTGACTCCGTCAGGCCGATGCTCGAAGCTCCCCCAATCTCAACAAGCGTGTTTCCATTAGTGTTAACGATCCGCGTCTGACCGTCCGTCTTAATGAAACTGTCGACTCCGAAGTCGGAAGACAGTAGTCGCTGCCAGATCACGTCGATCGTCGGATCGCCGGTCACGCCGAGAGACTTGAGGCGTGCCACCGACTGCGTCAGCGCCCCCACCTTCTCAAACGTCCCGTCCACGAACGCATCTTCATTGACGGCCAGGGGGGTAACAATGCTACGTGGAGACAATTTGGCAGATCGCGACGACCCGAAAGTCCAGGTGGATACGGCGTCGAGCATTGCGGCGTAGGGATTCTTCTCGGCAACCTCGGGATTCGGATGACGTGAAAAAAAATAATCGGTGACATTTATGTGATTGGAGGCGGCGAGTCCGAACGACTCTTGGGCTTTCATTAGAATGTCGTTAAGAAGGGGTGCACGCGTAGGGGCACGCCAAACCATAGGATCACCATTGTCATCAGTGAAGTATTGCCCGAGTCGGATTTCGGGAACCCAACTTCCCAGCTTCGATCGCAGAAACTCCAAGGCGGCGGAGTCGACGTACTGCGACAAGCCCTCCTCAACGCGGTAATTGATCATCGTAGCCGCAGAACCCTGGCGCAGAGTCCCGACGATGTCCAGATCGGGCATCTTGTCGCCGTCTGGCCAGTCGACGGAAAAGCCATCGAGTCCGGTATAACGGGCCACCCGATATCCCATCGCTGTAAGTTGCCTCACCACCTCGGCTCCCACAGCGCCGCCGCGACTGTGTCCGACGACATGGATCCATTGGCCCTCCCCTGGCGGGCCGAGCTTGCTCAAGCCGCCCGTTGCCGTAGCCGACTGCGTTAGTTCACGAACCGTTGTGGTTGCGGCCGCCATTGCCAACGCCCGAGCCCGCTCCATACAGCGTGCTGCATCGGTCAGAAAGACGTACTCTGCTATAGCTCCGAGTCCCTCGTCGATAACGGCTTCCTTTAGCTTCGTGAGAATCGACTCACGAAGTGTCTCGGAGGCCGTTGTGGGGAGGTCCGGTTCGTAATCGCCCTCTTGGATGAGCTTACAGATGCGGTAGGCAGCAACATCAATGAGCGCCGGACTGAATCCCAGGTCGGATTTCCATCGCGTGACGTAATAGTCGACTTGATCTTTCAGGGAAGGGACGGTTGCCGCATACGCGAGGAGCATTTGTCCATAAAGCTCATAACGGTCCTCCATCGGGCCCGCCGTGGTTGAGGCGAAAAGCGACGTATCTATTCCGGGTACTGCATATCCGTGAATCAGCACGTTAACGATCTTTGCCCGGCCGATGCGCAGCTCCGCCTTGTCGAGGCCGCGCCCGAAGTTCAGATTGTCGCCCTCGTCGGACTCCGCCACCGCGTCCGAGGAGTCGACGATCATCCCAAGGCAGACGTTGCCGCCCGCGTTCAGGCCGGCTGGGGGCTCCGCTGGGAGCGTCACCTCCACATTGCCGGTGAAAGACGCGCCAACCGCGAGCCCCGGAACATCGATGCTGCCCGATGCGATTGAGAGCGAGCGATCTTCTTTTGTGATCGTCGAGTCTGCTGAAAAAACGATCCGTACTCTGGTCGGCGCGACAGGCGCATTTCCCTGGTTAACGACGGAGAAGGCGATGCGAGTTTGGGAGCCCCAGCGGAAAGAGGGCACCGCCTCACCCGTCGCCTCGCCGTCAGCAGGCCCAATGACGAAACCAGTACCCAGGAGATTACGACGCGGCTCCTGCTCGACAGGCCTCTTCTCGATCTTCGTCTCCGAGAAATCGTTCCCGCAGTACATCCCCCAACCTACCTCAACTGAGTCTGTTGACGTAGCGCTCAAGGATTTTAAGGAAACCTTTCCAGAGGCCTCGTACGACCAAGGCTTTCCCTGCGTGGCCGTTACCGTGACGCGGGCGTCGGTCGTTGATCGGGTGAGGTAGTTGTCCGCGAAGATAGGCCGGTCGCGTCGGCCCGATCCCGGCTGGAACGCCACCCCCTGGTAGACACCGCCGAGTTCGATCGATTGACCGGTGGCGTTTGTGCGATTGCGCAGCCCGATAGCGACGGTGTTTCCGGTGCCGGCAGTCCGGCTGCCACCCACGTTCACGTAAAGATCTCCTCCATTGCCCGAGGGCGAGAAGTTGGTCCTGACGCGAAAGTTGAGCATGCCTTCACTGACCGCGAGATCTACACCGTAGACCTCGTAGCTGCCCCCACCGGTTGCATTCGATCGCTCGTCCTCGCCAGGATATGCGGCCTGAAATAGTTTGATCGGCACCGAAGGCGAGTATACGGTGCCTGACTGGGTCTCCATTTTCGCCCAGATAAAGTAGTCGCCGTCCTTCAAAGTCGCGGGAATGACGGCAGTAGATCTATCGAGCGACCCATCTCCCGACCCATCGATGTTGCTCTGCAAGGTGATCGCGCCAATTCCGTTCATCGGGTTCGGGTCGGTGTCGATTGCGAGAGTGACCTTGCCTCCGGAGGAAGGGACCGCATCCCTCCAACGCATCACAAACGGGTTCTCTCGGCCAGCGAAAGAGTACGCCGGGGTGGTGATCTCGATCGCGGGGGAAAGCCGAACCGGTGTCGCAAGAGTGTTATTCGCGGTGACTCGCTCGAGTTGGCCGCCGTTGGCGTGGGCCACGGTCAGCACGTAGACATCTCCAACCCACTCGCCAAACGGAAGCGTCACCTTCCTGGTGGCACTATAGCTTTTGCCGGGCGCGACTTGGCTCGGATCGACGTTACAGGAGGCTATGAGCACGTCATCGCGATCGAGTACGGCATCGTGCGAAAGATAGAAGTCATCCGACCATGAGGCGGCAATTGTTGTACCCAGCCCTCGGTTGTCGACGGTCCAGTTGAGCGTCGCTGATCGGCCTACGGCCAAAGCGCCGCTTCCGGTGACGGTGAGCGACCGAGGGACGAAATCGACTGGAGCCGCAGCGACGTAGACGACTCCGCGACCTTCAGGGCCGGCCTCGATCTGGTCGATGCCCCGGAAGATAAAATCATCAGCTCCCACAAAGCCGGAAGTCGGTGTGTAGAGAAACTCGCCAATCTTGCCGGTGGGCATCAACGTGCCGTTGCGCGGGCTCCTGACAACTTCGATCGAACGCACGTCCGTTTCCGGGTCGGTCACGGTCACGCGAAGAATGGTCGAGTCGTTCTGGATCGCCTTTCCTGCGAAAGGGACCGGAACGGGAGGGGAAGTAGTGACGACGAAGGTAGTCGAGAAGTGTCCTCCCGGGGCACCGTTGCCACTCGGGAGGGTCGTCGTGTACTCCCCATCCAGGGCGTTTCCGTCCGTGTTGAACAGCTCATCGGTAGCCGTGAAGTAGTACTTGTCTGGAGGCAGCCATCCCTTCTCCACATCCAGTCGCATGGTCCTGGTCGCAGCGTCCCAGTTGCTAGCGATGAGATTGTAGGTCCGATCGTTGCCGTCCCCGAACACCGAGTCGCCGCCGGCGCCAACAAGGCGAAATACGCCTCCCCATCTGGTCGCCGGATCCACGTCGCTGTCGAAACTCACCGTTATGACTGCGGTTCCGCGGACATTCGTGTCACCCGGTTTGGGTGACATCGCAGTGAGACGAAGCGGTGACTCGGCTTTGAGCGAGAAGTCGACTCCGGCGCGAGACTCGCCTGCAGCAATCGTCACCCGCTGATACCCCGATGTCGGCGCGTGTGGGATGCGTCCCTCCGGATCCGCGACTCGAATCATCAAGGTTCCAGGGAGCAATCCGGGAAGAACGAAAGTCCCGTCGCTCTTCGTTGTAGCCGAGACTTCGCGGACGTCTCGAAGGCCGTCACCATTGGCGTCGACGTAAACAATGACGGAGGCGGCATTCGAGTCGTTCGGTGCCGACGTCGCACCGAGGCTCCGATGAATGCTCACCCGACCGGATACTGTCCCTGTGGGAGCTAGAGCAGTGGCAAGATCAACCGAAATGTTGTCCAGGAAAGTGGAGTTTGGATAAGCGGGCGTGCCACCGACGATCACCGCCGATCGGGCCGACACAGCATTGGCCTGCACGACGGCAGAGGTGAAAGTGGTCTCTCCTCTGTGGGGCAAATTGACTGTCGCGGTACCGACTCTTGTGCCCTTGCCGTCAGGTAGACTGAATAGTGACACCGTGAGGATGTCGGGATTGTCAGATCCGGAATCTCCCATCTCGACCGAAAGCCGACTGATGGGGCGGGAGAAGTTCACTAGGAAAGGTGCCGTGTCACCCGGAACGAAGTCGACTTTTCCATCTCGGATTTCGACGGCAGGGGTCAGCGCACGGGTTCCCATCGAGGAGACGCCCTCGACGGGCCAGACATTATAGCTGCTTCCCGATCGTGATATGTCGACCACCAACCCCGACTTCGTAATCGACAACGGAGCGGTCAGGATCTGGGGTGCGAGATCCTCGAAGGTGAACGTGATCGGATCACCCGCCAGCACGAGACGGCTTTCGAGACGTTCGATGCTCGGAGCGCCGAGACGACGGTGTCTGGATTTTCGCATGGCGAGAGCAGCGCTCCGTCGGCGGTTCGGGATTGTTAAACGAGAGGTCGAAACAAGAGAAAAAGACCACCCCCATTAAGGCTGACAGAAGTTTAGGGATCGCTAGCGGGCTGTCAACGTTGCAGGGCTCGTCGCCAGCTTGTGTGTGGTTTCCGCTCACCTGCCTTCGGTGGCTCGCCGTCGATCCCGCCCGCACGGTTCCAGCCGGCAGCAATCTCGGCATCGGGATGAGTCTCATTCAGGTGAGGCTATGCCCGACGTCCCCGGGCACTTGGCCCCGAACGCCGCCATCCGTCGCGACGGGGCGTCGCCGGCCGAATCTTCACGACGGAGCACCTGGACGTGTGCCAGCACTCGGGCCGGTATCGCTGAAGCTCGGCAAGCACGGCGATTAAGCTCGAAGGATCCATGCCAAGGGTGTCGACACCTGCCCCCCCTGACTCGCCCACGCTCGCCGCTTCCTCCACGCCCAAGAGTTCCCGGGCCCGTTGCGTGTGCTTCGTGACCCCGGCTGGCTTCCCTTCGCGGATCTTCACAGCGGCGGCAGCGAGGTGGATGAGTCCCTGAACGAACCTGGCCTCGGGAGTCGTCCGGCCAAGGGCGTGCCAGAACTGTTCCCAGGCCTCGTGTGCTTCCCAGGCGTAGCCCTCGTTGAAGAGGTCGAGGGCGTGAAGCCAGTCGGGATGCGGGGCGAAGAGGGCGGCGATGGCTTGGCGGCGGGAGGTGGGGTCGGACGGAAGCTGATCGAGAGGTAGTGGGGCTGGCTTGGGGGCGTTGAAGAGGTGCCCGCGGGGGTCGGTCACGGGATGCGGATGGTCGTGGCCGGGGACGTAGCTGTAGGGCGGGAGCGGGATGACTGGGGCGTAGCGTGGCGGTGGAGTCGGAGCGGGCATGGGAGACTCAGGTGCCCGGCTGCTTTGGGTACCGCTCTTGCCCACCGATCACCGCGTAGTTCAGGGCCTCGAAGTAGAGCCGGAGGCCTGACTCCGCGCAGAGGGCCAGTTCCTTCGAGTAGAACGGCCCGCTGAACGCCGCCGGAAGCATATCCCGCCGCAGCGTCTTGTACCGCCTGTGGCAGACTTTATTGTTACACACTGTGATCATGAGGCTCGACACGAACAACGTATCACAGTAGACCATCATAAAGAGCCCCAGCTTCTATCGCGAGACTCGCTTAACAGCTTGCGTGGCAGTCACCTCAGCGGGACACCCCGCCTTGTCCCATCTTCCAAACGAGCACGAATCTCGGCCACCGCCCCAATTAGGCGCGGAGCTGCCGCACTGCTTTCAGGCTCCTCGGCAGAGTCCGTGGGTGAAAAGGGGGCTTGAGGGCGGTCCTGCGACGAGCGTCAAGAGAGCCCCTCTGGCCTGATGGGTGCCGTCAGCGGAGTTCCAGTTCGGACGGATCGGCATCCACCAGAGCGCGGCGCCTTGCC
>CAMBFA010000166.1 GCA_945865325.1 Candidatus Kuenenia stuttgartensis | reverse complement strand
GCCCGGCAAGCGAATAGTCTTCGCGCCCCGTCGGCGTGGGATTGCCAGGGGCAAGGAGACGCCGCTGGATCTGGCGACGGTCGGCCGTGTGGCGGTACTCGATCGTGTGGCCATCGGGGAGCGTGAAGGCCACGAGCCGCTCCCCGGCCAGCGCCGCGACTTGGACATCGACCTGGGCCGCGGCATGGACATCGGCCCGAAACACTCGGGCGAGGCGGGCGCTCGTCCGCTCATCGTCGAAGAATCGGCGGCTCTCCGACTGGGCCCGCATCACGCCGTGGAGGAGCATGGCGCTGGAGGTGATGACGAGGCTCACCCCCCCCATGGCCCTGAGCAGCTCGATCAGTGAGATGCCCCGCGGTGGACGTCGACCGAAGATCGGGCGTGTCATGGTCTTCATGGCGAGCCCTCCCCAGAAGCAGACGGGAGCCATCCGGCCAGGCGGAGCGGGTGGCCGCGGCGGCCAGGTTCGTTCCATTCGATCGCCAGTTCGATCCGCTGCAGGCCGTCGTTGTCGGGGGGGGCAGCGACGGCGGCAAGCGTCGCCCCCGGGAGGTGCGCCGCAGCGAAGGGGGAGGGCGCGGGGGCAGCGAGGAAGGCCTCCCGCGCGGCCGGGGGGAGCGAGTGGAGGACTTCCATCCGGTTGGCGAGCTCCTCGACGGCGAGGCGTTGGTTGCGACCTGAGACGAGCAGCCGGCCGTGGCGAACGAGGAGCCCCGCCGACACCGAGATGATGACGGAGAGGATCCCGAAGGAGACGAGGAGCTCGAAGAGCGTGATCCCGCGGCGCTGCGGGGCCCCGTGATCGGCGCGGCGTGTGAGGCGATGCGTGGTCATCAGGCGAGCCCCCGAATGAGATCGAAGAGCGGCTCCATCACCCCCATGGCGAGGATAAAGACAAAGATTCCCATCGCCATTACGAAGACGGGGAGGATCAGATCCGAGAGCAGCCACATCCGCTCGAGGATCTGCTCCCGGTGGCGGCGCGCAAGCGCCCGCGTCACCCAGCCGGCCTCAGGGCTGGCATCGAGAACTGCGGCCTCGGCCAGCGACAGGACTCCCGCTCGACTCGAGCGCGCGGCCCCGTCTGGGCCCTGCGATTTCTGCTTAAGCGTCGAGCGAAGGCCCCGGTCGATCGTGCCCGTTGCCAGGGCCTGAGCGGCCTGCGCCTCCCCCTCCCCAGCCCGCGTCGCGACATCGAGGCTGCCGAGCCAATCGGCGGCTCGGGCGTCGCCGAGCACTCCCAAGCCGCCAAGGCCCAACGTCCGCCGCAGCCCAGCCCAGGCCCGCGGGGTGAGGCGGGAGGCGATGGCGGCGACGAGGATGGCAAGAAACGGGAGATACCAGAATGCCGCGAACGAGTTGCCGAGCCACCGCAGGGCCGTCATCCAGGGAGATTCCTCCATCCCGAAGTCATCGAGAATCTTCCGGAACATCGGCACGAGCTTGACCATCAGGAAGGTCAAGATCGGCAGGCTCACGAGGAGGAGCGTGGCCGCGTATCCGAGCACCCAGCGGATGCCGCGCTCCACCGGCTCGGCCGAGGCCGCCGGGGCGCTAAAGACGGCGAGCGCTTCGGTGGCATTGCCGTGGAGCGTTGTTGCTACGGCCAGCGCCGTCGCGTCCTGCGGTCGGAGGGCTCCTCGCACCCGCGCAAGCGCCGCATCGAGCGGCATGCCGGCGGCCACGAGTTTGGCGAGCTTCCTTACCCTCGCCGCCTGCCAGCCACGTTCATCGGCGGCCCAGGCCGTAAGGAGCGGGGCGAGCGGGAGCCCCTCGTCGAGCCCCAAGGCGAGCAACTCCGCCAGCGCCCGGCGCTGCCCCGACGATGTCGGCAGGAACACGCCAAAGAGCGCGGCAAACAGCCCCTGCTGCGGCGCCTGGGAGTCGATCCCGCGGGCGGCGAGAGATTTGGCGACGGTGGGGAAAAGCGACATCGGGGCACCGGAAGCAACGGCGTCAGGACAGGTCGGTGACCAATTTGATCAGCGGCATGAACAGGGCGAGGACCATGAGGAAGACAAGGAGGCCGGTGACGAATACGGCCACCGGACCGAGGAACCAGGAGATCCAGGAGCGGCTGGCGGCGAGCCGGAGGTCGTGGCAGGTGGCGATCCGGTCGAGGAGCCGGACCCGCGTGGCCGCGGGCATATTCCCATCGAGGGCGTGGCGCACGGTCGTGGAGAGCCAACGGGGGGGCTCGTCGGCTGCGGTCATCCGGTGCTGCGGATCGACCGCATGGCTCGCCACGGCGAGCGCCACCGGCTGTGGCACCTCCGCAGCGAGGAGATCGGAGGCGAAGCGGGCGAATCGCCCCGACTGCGCGAACCGGCCGCCGGGGAGGCGGAGCCACGACGGCCACCAGCGGCCGGCTGTCAGCCACAGCGCCGCCGCCACAGCCGCCGCCGCGAGTAACCCCCCCCAACCCTCCCGGAGGAAGTGGGAGAACCCGATCAGCGCCTCGGTGATCGGCGGCAGCCGCATCCCGAAGTCGGAAAGGATTTTCTCAAACTCCGGCACGACAAGCAGGGCCAGAAACGACGTCACGGCAACCGCCATGACCGTCACGAGAAACGGATAAACCAGCGGCAGCCACCACCGACTCTTCGTCTCCTCCGTCACGACCACATCGACGGCCCGGGCGAGGAACGCAGCTTCCGAGGCCCCGTCGCCGGTGGTTGCACCGGGGGCCGCGGCCGACAGCAGCGGGATCCACGTGTCGGGATCCCGTTCGAGAGCCCTGTTTGCCCGTGAGGCATCCCCAGCGACGAGCGTCTCGCAGAGCTCGTCCCAGGCAGCGCGGCGCCGCAGCGGGAGCTCGGCGCCGAGGGCCCGCAGTGCCGGGATGATCCCGCCGCCGACCTCGAGCGCGCGGCCGATCCAAGGGCCAAGCGCGGCGGTGGCAGAAGAGGCGGCGATGGTATCGGGGGGAGCCATGGGTGGTTTTTTCCGCGAACCGTCAGCGGCTGGCAGAGGCCTCGGAGATCGCCATGAAGAAATCAATCGCCGGGAGGAAGATGACGAGGGCATAGGCGAGGACTGCCAGGCCGGCGATGACCATCGCCACGACGATCCGCCCGAACTGGCGCGCTTCACCGTCGCGCCGGGCGGCGCGGGCCCTGGCTACTCGTGCTGCCTGCCGAAGGGCCTCTTCCCGCGGCACGCCGCCGAGATCGAGGCCGGTGGCCCAGGGGATGAGTGGGGGCGTGGAGGCAGTAACCCCGATCCCGAACGCCCCGGCCACGGCCGCGGCTTCCTCGGGGAGAACGCCAGCGTCGGCCAGCGCCGCAAGCGTCTCGCACCCCAGCGCCGCCCGGAGCGGATCGGGCCCGGCCGATCGGGAGCGGCGCGCCGTCGCGGCCCACCAGGCGACAGCGAGCGCCACGAGCATGGCTGAGAGCAGCCAGGGTGCCGCGGCCCGGGCGGCTTCGAGGAGCCCCAGGCCACTCCCCGGCCGAACGCGGAACTCGGCATACACCCCTTCAAACCACGGCGTCAGCCCCGTCCCCAGCAGCGCCGCACCGAGGGCCGCACCAGCACAGACAAGCGCCGGATAAAACCACGGCCGCCAGGCTCCACGGGCCCGCATCGCCGCGTCTTGCCCGGTGCGGACGGCCGCCTCGAGAATCCTGTCGGCATCGGCCCCGAGCCGCACCGCCTCGGCCAAGCCCGTGGTCGCGGCCGGGCCGGCCCACGCCACCGGCAGCCCCGCCGCCTCAAGCCCTGCGGCCCGGGCGCGGAAGGCCGCGGTGGGATCGG
Organism: Candidatus Kuenenia stuttgartensis; assembly: GCA_945865325.1. Taxonomy (GTDB): domain Bacteria; phylum Planctomycetota; class Planctomycetia; order Pirellulales; family UBA1268; genus QWOP01. The sequence continues at coordinate 5,477 of CAMBFA010000166.1, read as the reverse complement.
AGTGGGCAGCGGCGGCCATGCGTCACCGGGAAAGGAGGAATGAGGGGCAGGAAATTCTCCCTCCCCCACTCCCAAGGAGACGCAGCCGCGGTCGTTTTGTATGGGGCAAAACGGGCTTACTTCAGCTCGATGGCGATCGGCTCCGAGGCCACCCCGTTGCTGACGTGCTCAGCGTGGCCATGGTCGCCGCGTGCTTCCTCCTCGGCGGCCATTGCCCGAATCTCCTGCGTGATCTTCATCGAGCAGTACTTCGGGCCGCACATGCTGCAGAAGTGGGCGCTTTTGAAAGTGTCCTGGGGGAGCGTCTGGTCGTGGTAGCGGCGGGCCGTCTCCGGATCGAGCGAGAGACGGAATTGCTCGTTCCAGTCGAAGGCGAAGCGGGCCCGGGAGAGGGCGTCGTCGCGCTGTCGGGCATTCTTGCGGTGGCGGGCGAGATCGGCGGCGTGGGCGGCGATCTTGTAGGCAATTACCCCCTGCTTCACATCCTCGGCGTCGGGGAGCCCCAGATGCTCCTTCGGCGTCACGTAGCAGAGCATCGCCGCACCACTCCAGCCGGCGATCGCAGCGCCGATGGCGCTGGTGATGTGGTCGTAGCCGGGGGCGATGTCGGTGACTAGCGGCCCGAGAACGTAAAACGGCGCCTCGTCGCACTCCTCCATCTGCCGCTTGATGTTCATGTCGATCTGATCCATCGGCACATGGCCAGGGCCTTCGACCATCACCTGGCAGCCCTTGGCCCAAGCCCGCCGTGTCAGCTCGCCGAGAACATGGAGCTCGGCAAACTGCGCTTCGTCACTGGCATCGGCGATCGAGCCCGGCCGGAGCCCGTCGCCGAGGCTCCAGGTGACGTCGTATTGCCGGAAAACGTCGCACAGATCCTCGAAGTGGGTGTAGAGAGGATTCTGCTGGCGGTGGGCCATCATCCAGCGGGCGATGAGCGAACCGCCGCGGCTGACGATCCCCGTGATCCGTTTGGCGGTGAGCCCGAGGTGCTCCTGGAGCAGCCCGGCGTGGACGGTCATGTAGTCGACCCCCTGCTGAGCCTGCTTCTCGCACATGTCGATGAAGTGCTGGGCGCGCATGTCCTCGATGTCGCCGCCGAGCTCCTCGAGCATCTGGTAGATCGGCACGGTGCCGATCGGCACCGGCGAGGCGTTGATGATCGCCTGACGGATGCCGTCGATGTTCTTTCCGGTCGACAGGTCCATGACGGTGTCGGAGCCGTAGTGGACGGCAAGATGGAGCTTCTCGAGCTCGGTCGCCTCGTCGCTGGTCACGGCCGAATTGCCGATGTTGGCGTTGATCTTCGTGCAGGCGGCGATGCCGATCGCCATCGGCTCGAGCTGCTTTGTCAGATGGACGACGTTGGCCGGGATCACCATCCGCCCCCGCGCCACCTCGGCCCGGATCGTCTCCTCGGGGAGGTCTTCACGTTTGGCGACGAAGGCCATCTCGGGGGTGATCGTGCCGGCACGGGCCTGTTCGAGCTGGGTCATGGTGGGCTCCGACGGGGCAGACAGGTAAATGGCAGCGGACTCGCGCCGCCGTGGACGACCAAAGTGGTTCGACAAAGGCACCGCTACGGTAGCAGAAATCGACCCCGCGGCGGAGCGTCCGGCCGGGCGTGCGGGACGGGGGAAAAGGAAGGTCAGAGCGTCTTGAGGTATTCGAGCACGGCGACCTTCTCTCCCTCGTCGAGGAGGTCGGGGTAGAGATGCCCTTCGGCTCCCTTGCCATGCCGGCGAGTGTCGAACCAGGTGCGGCGCTGGGCCGCCGACAAGGGCCCTTCCGGACGAGCGTCGCGGGCTTCGATGGCGAGGCCGACACGGTCGAAATCGTAGTCGGGGGGGGGTGAAAGTGCGGTGGCTTCCCCCTTCGGTCCAGCCCCCGGTGCGTCGAGCCTCCGCCACACGGCGGGGCGCGAGTCGGGGTGGAGAAGGTGCCAGAGCGTCGGCACGGAGCCGTTGTGCAGGTAGGGGGCACTGGCCCAGATGCCGTCGAGAGGCGGGGCGACGTAGCCCTCCGGGGCATCGATCCCTTCGATCTCGCAGTCACCGGCAAACCAGCTGACATTGAGCGCCCGGCGGTCCTTCACGGTGAGTGAATCGAGCCGAACCCGATCGGTGCCGATGTCGTCGATCGCCACCATCCGCTCGGGGTACGAGCGCCCCGGATGGTCGCGCGGGCCGTCGTAGGTGCCGTGGCAGTCGGCGCAGTGGGTCGCGAACAAGCCCCTCCCCTGCTCGGCGAGCGCCGCGTCGACCGGTCCCTCCCAAGCAGGCGGCTCGAGCGATTCCAGCCACGCCTCGACGTCGCGAAACTGCCCCTCCCAGTCGCGGAACTTGTCCGGACCATTCTCCTTGACAAGGAGGAATTGCATCAGCATTCGATGCCCCTTGGGGGCGAAGCCGTCGGCGTAGATCCGCTTCCGCTTCGCATAGTTCCACCAGGCGGGGGCGTCCATGTCGTGGTGGGCGAGATCGAAGCGGGGCGTCTTCGACACGATCGAGAGGTCGGGGGCCCGGTGCTGCATCAGCGCTACACCAAACATCACGGCATTCGTCGTGCCGTTGGTCGTGCCCAGCGGCATCAGCAGCCCGCCGAGATCCATATGCCCCAACGCCTTCCCTTGGAGGAGCTTCACTTGCCGCACCTCCTCGGTGAGTGTCTCAAGCGCGTAGCGCGTGTTCGGGGCGCCGGGGATGACGCGGCCGGCCACGGTGCCCTGATGGCAAGCGAGGCAGCTCATCGTCCACTTCCCAGCCCCGTCGACGACATACTGGAGCGACCGCGAGGGATCGAGCGGATGAGGGGAGAGGCCATAGCGGGCCATCGTCATCCGCCGCCGCTCCCCGACATCGGCCGCCTCGGCTTCCGATTTCGCCGGCTCCTCCCACACCTTCCAAAGCGAGTCGAAGACTTCCTGATCGAAGTCGGCAGGGAGGTAGCCTCGGTGGAGGAGATGGTCGTAGCCGGCCGTGGCCGACGGCGGAGCCAGCGGCGTGTCGATAGGCACAGCCTCCTGGGCCGACAAGGGCGCCGTCCCGGCGAATGCCCCGAGGATCCCCAGGAGTGCTGCCGCGAACAACCGCGCGATCTCGACGCCGAATCGACGTTCGTGTCCGGCTCTGTTCATGGCATACTCTGGGAATCTGCCCACATCAGGCTCCTCCGGAAATCGGGGGTGTCCCCTGCCCTTCCGGCCGCTGTTCCGACCGCCCCGCCAGTATAGGCGGCTCCCGATAACGTATGAGCGGCTCCCCTTCCGCATGAGCGGCTCCCTTTCCTCACAAGCGGCTCCCCTTCCTCACAAGCGGCTCCCCTTCCTCATAAGCGGCTCCCCTTCCGCGGCCTCCCGTCATGGTCACTGCCAATCCACTCCTGATCCCGGAATTGCGGGTCATGCTCGCCGAAGGGGATGCCGAAGGCCTGCGTGGCGTGGCCGAGGAGCTCCACCCGGCCAGCGTGGCGGAGTTTTCCGAGGGGCTCGAAGATGGGGAGCTGTGGCAGCTCCTCGATGCCCTGCCACTTGAGCGGCAGGGGGACATTTTCCCTTATTACCCGCTCGCCCGGCAGGTCGAACTCGTCAAATCGGCCGACCGCCAGCACCTCGGGCCGCTCCTGGAATCGATGGCGGCCGATAATCGGGTCGAGCTCCTCAGGGAGCTCGATCCCGACCTCGTCGAGGAGATCCTCCCGCTGGTGGCGAAAGCGGAGCGGCACGACATCCGCATGCTCCTCTCCTGCCCGGAGAATTCGGCCGGGGCACTGATGACGACCGAGTATGCCTCGCTCCCCGCCGACATCACCGCCGGCGAGGCGGTGGCCCGGCTCCGTTTACAGGCCCCCAACAGCGAGTCGATCTACTACATCTACGTTCTCAAGGCCGACCGCCTCCTCGTTGGCTTCATCTCGCTCCGCGACCTGATCCTCGCCCGCCCGAATGCCCTGGTGGGCGACCTCATGCAGGAGGACCCAATCAGCGTCCGCATCGAGGAGCCGAGCGACGAGGTGGTCCAAAAGCTCGCGCGCTACGACTTCCTCGCCATCCCCGTCGTCGACGACCACAACCGGCTCGTCGGCATCGTCACCCACGACGACGTCCTCGATGCCGTCCGCCAGGATGCCACCGACGAGGCCCAGCGGGCCGCGGCAATAGCCCCCCTCGGCGAGGGCTATCTCGAGGCGGCGCTGGTGTCGCTGACCTGGAAGCGGGGGGTATGGCTGATGATCCTCTTCGGCACCGCAGCCGTGACGGCGATGGTGCTGGCGAAGTGGAAGCCGGTGCACGAATGGCTGATGTATTTCATCCCACTGGTCGTCGCCAGCGGCGGCAATTCGGGCAACCAGGCGGCTACCCTCGTGATCACGGCCCTCTCGACGGGCGACTGCAAGCTCGCCGACTGGAAGCGGATCCTCCGCCGCGAGTTCGCCGTCAGCCTGATGCTCGGCGTGCTCCTCGCCGTCCCCGGATTCCTCCTCGGCCTGGCCTACGCGCCTGATCCCCTCCAAGCGATGGTGATCCCGGCGACGGTCTTCTCCGTGGTGATGGTGGGGTCGCTGGTGGGCTGCGTGCTTCCGCTCATCTTTCGGTCGCTCGGGCTCGACCCGGCCCTGATGAGCAATCCCTTCGTGTCGGCGATCGTCGACGTCGTGGGGATCTTGATTTACATGGCGGTGGCCACGGTCGTCCTCGCCTGACCGCCGCGGTTCACCCCAGCTTCCGATCGACTGCGTTGGCGACGCGCCGGCAGAGGGCCATCATCTTTTCAAACGCCGGGATGTCGAGCGTCTGCCCGCCGTCGCTCGCCGCCCGTTTCGGATCGGGATGGACCTCCACGATCAGGCCGTCGGCACCGGCTGCGATGCTCGCCGCCGCCATGCTCGTGACGAGATTCGCATGCCCCGTGCCGTGGCTCGGATCGACCACCACCGGGAGGTGGGTGCGGGCTTGGAGCCAGGGGACGGTCGCCAGTGGGAGCGTGAAGCGGGTGTGGGATTCGAAGGTCCGGATGCCGCGCTCGCAGAGCATCACCCGCCTGTTGCCGCCATCGAGGATGTATTCAGCGGCGAGGAGCAATTCCTCGACCGTTGCCGACGGCCCGCGCTTGAGCAAGACCGCGACATCCGTCTTTCCGACCGCCTCGAGGAGGCGGTAGTTTTGCATGTTGCGGGCGCCAATCTGGAGGACATCGGCATATTTGGCCACCAGCGCCACATCCTCCGACGCCACCACCTCCGTGACCACCGCCAGCCCCGTCTCGGCCCGGGCCTCGGCGAGGAGCTCGAGCCCCTGCTCCTTCAAGCCCTGGAAGCTGTAGGGGCTCGTCCGCGGCTTGAAGGCCCCGCCCCGCAGCCCGGTGGCGCCGGCTGCCTTGACGGCCTTCGCCGTGGCGATGATCTGCTCGCGGCTTTCCACCGAACAGGGGCCGGCGATGACGCCGACATGCCCCCCGCCAATGACAAGGGGCCCTGCC
>CAMBFA010000165.1 GCA_945865325.1 Candidatus Kuenenia stuttgartensis | reverse complement strand
AAAGCGGGGCGGGGGAGAGGCCCCCGCCCCGCGTCGAATCATGTCGTCGCTCTCGGTCGCGACAGCTCGGCTTACTTCCCCTTGGCGTCGAGGTTTGCTGCCAGCTCGTCAGCGGTGACGCCACTGGCAATCCCCTCGGCGGGGACGTCCAAGCCCGTTGTCCACACCAGCGCGTTGAGCATCAGGCGACGGAAGTCGTCGTTGGCCCAGTTGCGGTGGAAGTGGGCGCCGGTGCAGCCGAAGCCACGCCCCCCCTCAGGACGCTCGTACGCCCACGCAAGGACTTCGCGGCTCCCCTTGCCGGCCCGGACGGTGGGGTTGTTGCTGTGGGGGCCATCGGGACGCTCGCGGGTGTCGTCCGGCGGCACGGCCGAGAGGATCGACACCACCTTCGACTGCGGCTCCTTGAACCGCATGTGGTAGTACCACTCGTCGTTGGTCTCAAACGGATTCACGCCACGCGTGATCGGATGATCCTTGGCAAGCTCCGTCTTGGCGAGCATCCAGTGGGGATTCACCGACCAGTGGGGCTCGAAGTAGCCTCCCATCCAGTTGAGGAACTCGGGGCCCCCCTTCTCCTTGGGCACCTCGACGGCGTAGTGGAGGCAGGCAATGCCGACACCGCGCTTCGCCAGCGCGTCGACCATCGCCAGCCGATTGCTCTGGAGCACAGGATGCCCGCCACCGCCGTCGGCGAAGAAGAAGATCCCGTCGGCGTTGTCGAAGGCGGTCGGATCGGCCGGCCAGCCGTGGTCATAAGCGGCCGTGACGAGCTTGCCGCCGCTGGCATCAAGGCACTTTTCCAGGAGCTTCACGCCGGCACGGAACTCGTGCTCGCCGGGGCCGTGGCTGGCGTTGCCGGCCACGAGGACGAGCTTCTTGCGACCGTCGGCGAGCTTGGTGCGCTTGAGATGGATGTCCTTGAACTGGACCACCATCGGCGGGCCGGCGTGGAGTTGGAGGGCGAGAACCCCCTTTTCGGTGCGCTTCCCCTCCTGCTGGTCGATCGTCTCCGACATCAGCGTGCCGTTGATGAAGTGGGAGAGCTTCGGGCCCTTGGCAACGAGGTGGTATTCGTTCCACTCGCCCGGCTGGATGACCTTCTGGAGCTCATCCTTGTTGCCGATCTCCTCGACCGACTTGGTTCCATCGGGGGCAATCGTCACCCGCTGCCCGCGCTCGGCGAGGATCCCACGGCCCCGCTCCTCGTAGTTGATGCCGGAGTAGGTCGGGCCGGAGTCGATGTCGGCCTGGTAGCCGCCGACGACGAAGTCACCATGGTGGTGGCTGCGGTACTGGATGCCGCTGTTGCCCCCCTCGATCTTGTACTTGAGCTTGAGCTCGAAGTCGTCGAGCGTGCCCTGCTGCCAAATCAGGAAGGTGTTGCCGTTGGTCGGCTTCTCGGGCGTCGTCGTGCCGACGATCGCGCCGTCCTTGACCGTCCAGAAGTCTTTCCCCTCCCAGCCCTCGAGCGAGGTGCCGTTGAAGATCGGCGTGAAGCCGGCATCGGCCTCGGCGGCGACGCCGCTGCCAGAGAAGGAGAGGGCGGCGAGAAACCCCGCCACCAGAAGCCATCCACCCGTCAAACGTGCTGCGCGCACCGGTCACCTCCGCATGGGGTCAACGGAGGCGCCGTCCGTCCGTCGGCCGGTCACCCCCGGCGAACAGTATGCCACGTTTGCCAGCACCGGGCACGCCGGGCCAGGAACGGGCGATTCCGGACCTCAGGGAGACGCCTTGTCAGGGGGCAGTGATCGCGGCCACGGCCGCGGCGAGCTCGTCTTCGTCGACATGGAAATCGGACCAACTCGGCCCCAGATCACCCGGGGCTCGATCCTTCAGGCTCCGGCCCACGAGGCAGCCGTACTCAAGCCCCGCCGACTCCGCTAAGGCGTAGTAGTAGGGATAGATGTGATCCGAGGGGAGCAATTCCAGCACCCTCGTGCCCGGGCGGCACCAGGCGAGGTTGGCCAGCGCCGCGCCGTGGGCGCCGACGATCACCGCCGCCTCCGCGAAGTCCCGCTGTGGGTCGGGGGCCTTCGCCGGATCGAAGACCTCGAATCCGGCTGCCACGAGCAGGCGATTAACCTCGGTCTCGTTGCTCACCGCCCGTCGATAGCCTGCCCTCGACACGAACAGCCTTCGAGCGGTTCTCGACGGCGTCACCGGCCAGCGCTCCTGAACGAAGCCCGGCAGCCAGCGAGGGAAATTGCGCCGCGAGCCGGGAAACGTCGCCACATGGAGCGTCTCCGGCCGGACGACGGTCGATTCGCTCAACCAAGCGAACTTCTCCTCCGGGATCCCCAGCCGGTCGAGGAGCCGCCGCGCGTTGGCCGACGGAGGAGGCGGACAATAGACCCGGTCCATCGCCGCCACCCGGATCCCCGCTGCCTCGAAGAGGTGGAGACGACAGAGACCGTCGAGCACGAAGTGGCAGAAGTTCTTGTGGCCGAAATCGCTCGCCAGCGACATGGAAACGCCCGGCACCGACTCCCCCTGGCACCTCGGGGCGGCCAGACCGAGCTCGTCGATGTGGCGGCCATACCACGAATGGTCCGCAAGGAGGGTGCCGTCGGAGCTGAACACCCGGCCATTGATCCCCTGGAGGAAGGGCCGGTGGAGCTCGAACACGCCCGCTTCTGGAAAGACCGGATCGAGCCGGTCGCGGAGATCGATCTTCACCGCCCCATGGCAGGCATGCGGCGTACGCACGTTGGTCGCGGAGGGATAGACGCTCCGCCAGCGGCCGAGCCCGCGCGCCGCCACCTCCGGTGACGGGAGCCATGCCGCCGGCGCCACGGCCTTCGCCGCCAGATCGTCCCCGAGAAAGTCGGCGACCCGCGCCTCGAGGCCGGCGATCAGATCCGCCCGCAAGCGCATCGGCTCTTCCACCGCCGTGCGCCACGCCTCGTCGGAGAGCCCGCCGAGGAGCTGCGAGAGCGTCACGTGTCGCGTCTGCTCGAAGAGCCCCGGGAGACGCGGGTCGCGCCGGGTGCAGTCGTGCCCCTTGTCGGCGAGATCGGGGGGGCCACTCACCACGCTCCCTTCGTCTTTGAGGACCAACAGCGCGGGCGTTCCCAGCGCCATCGCCGGGAGGACGGCGTGCAACCGGGAGGTGACGACGAGCCTGGCGGCGGCCAGTTTGTCGAGCATCGCCTCCGCCGCGCGAAACCTCTCCCTGGGGCGAGTCTCGCGGCTCACGAGCGCCGAATGATGGCTGGCGCCCGGGTGCCAAGCCTCCGGCATGCCGACAATCCGCGCCAGCACGCTGTCGACGGAATCGGCGGGGGATTCACCCGCCGCGCCGGCCGCTTGGCGGAGCCTGCGGACCTCGGCTGAATCGGCCAGGGCAGGGGGGAGCGCGGGGAAGAAGTGCCCCCGGAACGGATCGACGAACAGCACCTCGCCGCCGTCCTTCCGCGGCCGCGGCGGCAGGGTCATCGTCAGGCAGCCGGAGAAGTAGGCATCGATGCCGGCAGCGCGGAGAAAGCTCGTCGTGTCGAGGTCGCGGCACCCGATCGGCTCGTGTCGCCGCAGATACGCGAGCGACTCGTCGGTCACCATCGCCGCCCGAACCGGCCCCGTCGTGACGTGGAAGGAGACGAACAGGGGGATGACGTTCGGCGGCGGTGGCCAGTGCTCCGGGCACTTCATCCACCAGCCGTTCATGATCACCTTGACCGGCCCGGCCGAAGCGATCGCTCCCAAACGCTCCCGCTCCACGAGGCAATCGACCCGAGAAAGGAATCGAAGCGCGGCGAGCGACTGGATGGCGTCGCCAACGTTGCCGGACGTTCCGTGGACGAGCAGTCCGTGCTTCACAGCTCCCCCGGTGGTCAGCTCCCGGCGGGCTGCGGGGTCCGGCCGGCGGGACGGAGCCGGTTGGTGTCGAAGGAACTGCGGTCGAGCCCCATCATGTCGAGGAACGTGTCGACGCCCACGACCCGGATACCGAGGCGTTTGGCTTCCTTGAGCATCCGCTCGCGGCGCGTCTCGTCGGCGGGCCGCCAGCCGGCCGGCTTTTCCCCAGCCAAGATCCGCGGCGGGCCGGCATCGACCAGGAGCGTCGTCGACGGGGTCACCGAGGGCTCGACGCGACCACCACTCCGCTCCACAAGCCGGGCGAGATCGTCGCTGTCTTGCCCGCTGTCCCGGTCGACCTGCACGTAGCCGATGAACACGGCCTCGAAGCCCTGACCGGGGCTCCACAGGCTTGTCGACACGCCGTCGCCGGCGAGGATCGGATCTCGGGTCGACTGGTGGCGGACGCGGGCCCGGGCAACGTTTGACCCCTCGATCGCCTGGATCTCGACGACCGCCTTCTTGGCGCCGATCTGGGGGCGCGGATCTTTCGGATCGTAGACGTTGAAGACCGTCCCGGTGCGCAGCCCCTGCGTCGATGTGACGTCGAGGACGATCGTTCCTTCGACCTCGTTGACGGAGACGACTTGCCCGTCGAAGCCGTCGATCCGGTCGTCCTTCGGCGTCGCAGCAAGGACCATGTCCTGGAGACCCTTGTCGGCGACGCGGAGGTCGGCCAGGATCTCGTTTTGACGGGCGATCATCGTCTCCCGCCGCCGCAGCTCGTCGTACAGCTGCGTCACCTGTCCCTCAGCCTTGGCGGCCTTATATTTCGCTTGCTGGTCAACGGCGACCAGCGGCTCCCCCTTGCCGATCTCCTCGACAAGGAGCTTGATCCGGTCGGAAGCCTCGTTGGCTTTCTTGAGATCGGTCTGGAGCCTTGTGGTCAGCTCCTCAAACTGCTCGCGCCCCTTATTGAACTCGGTGCGTTCGGCTTCGGCGTCGGCCTCCTGCTTCTTGAGCAGCTGCTCGAGCTCGTTTTGCCGGTTGCGGGAATCGGCGAGGGCCTGATCCTTGCCCGTCTCCATCGCCAGCTTCTCGGCCTGGAGTGTCTTGAGGGCCTCGTCCTTGCTCTTGACGGCGCCGAGCAGCCAGTCGGAGAGCTTCAGGTATGCCTTCTGGTCGTCGCGGAAGTCGCCGTACTTCTTCTCGAAGGCCTCGTTCGTCTCCGTCTCGACCTCCTGAACCGGCTTTTCCTCGGGGAAGCCGAGGATCCCGAGGAGCTTGGCCCGATCGCCGGCCGCCTTTTGCATATCCTGCTTCGATTTGGCGGAATCGGCATTGGCCACCGCCATCGCCGCGTCGGCGTCCGCCGCCTTCTTGAAGAACAGGTACGTCGTCACCGCGAGGATGAACGTGAGCATCACGAACACGATTAGCGCGATCGTCAGGCCCTGTTGGGCACTGGCGCGGTTGGCGGCCATCTCTTGCTTCCCCGGGGGCTCGGCTGGCCCTCTTGGCCGGCCGATGGACACAACAGTGGAGGCTCATCGACACCGCACCAGAGCGGTGTCCAGCATCCCACCGATTGTACGGGTCGCACCGGCCGCGGGGTCTGTCAGGCCGTTGCGTTAGGGGAAACCAGCCCCTTCCAGGCGATCGGCCGGCCTGCTGCCGCCATCTGCCCCATCACGGCCAGCCCCGTAGCCCGCAGCAGCCGCTGCCCCCCGAGCGTTGCCCCAGGGCCCGTTTCGCCCCGGCCGGCCCACCCCGACCGGATCATTCCCAGGAGGGCATCCATCGCTGACTGATACATCCCACCCGCCTCCCCTGGCCGGCAACCGGCGGCCCGCCACGAGGCTTGTCCGGCTTCCTCGACCGTTCCGGCGACGAGGTCGGCCCGCCCGCGGCTACCGACAAGGCTTTCGGAATTGCCCGTGCCAGGCGTCGCCGAGCGCCGACAGGAGGCCTCGAGGATCACCCCGGAGGCAAACCGGTACCGAACCCGGACGGCGGCCGGTAGATCGCCGCCGTGCCCCGCCGCCGGAGCCTCGGGCGCCCCGACGCGCTCGACCGCCACCGGGTCGTCGTCGCCGAGGAGCCACAGCGCCCGGTCGAGGGCATGGATGTGGTGCTCGATGAAGTGCCCGCCGGAACGGCAGGCGTGGGAGATCCAATTGCGCTCGAGCTGTTCCTCGGCGGACACCGTCGCCGCAACGGGTTTCCACCAGGGGAGACCGCCGTCGTGATGGAGGGCCATGGAGCGGATCGATCCCACCGCCCCGGCGCGAATCCGCTCGATCGTGCTCACGGTCGGAGGGGAAAAACGGCTGCATAGTCCGGAGGCGACGACGAGCCCCTTCGCCTCCGCCAGCTCCAAGCCCGCGGCAAACCGGGAGAGCCCGACAGGATCGATGGCCGCAGGCGTCTCACACCACACATGGAGGCCGGCGGCGACCGCGGCTTCGAGATGGGCCGGACGGGTCGAGGGAGGGGCGGCGAGGATCACCAGATCGACCCCCGCGCCGACGAGGACGCGGGCGGCCTCGGGCCCGACAAACCTCCCGTCAGGGGTCGCCGCGAAGCGATCGCCGAGGGCGTTCTCGAGCACCGCCGCGCTCGAGGCCACCTGATCGTCGTAGAGATCGGCAAGGGCAACGACGCGGACGGCGGGATCGGCGAGCGCCGCCTGGATCGCGGCCCCGGTACCGCGCCCACCGCAACCGATGACACCGACTCGCAGCGTTCTTCCGCCGGCGCCGTCAGCCGCCAGGCTGAGCTGTGACGGCCATCCCGCCGCGATCCACGCGGCCGGAAGCGTCGACGCCCCGGCGAGAAGGGAACGACGAGACAACGCAGACTCGCTTCGGGGAGTGGGCATGCGGTGGGCTCCTGGGGTGGGGGAGGTATCGACGGGCTGCCGGCGACCACTGTAGCAGTCGGCAGAGGGACTGATCCACGACCTTTTCCCGCCGGTGGCTACTCCTTCCAGCGGGCGAGAAACTTCATCAGCGGCTGCTCGAGCTGGTGCGGCTCGACGCCGAACGCTGCGACGAAATCCCGCAGGCGCTCCTCCGGGCCGTCGGGGGAGAGGGGGGGCTTGGCCCCGATTGCGTTGATGTACTCGACGAGCGCCCCCTTGCGAGTCTGGGCGAGGAACGCCGTCAGGGCCCAGGCCCGGGCGTAGGCGTCGATCGCTCCCTCCGACGCCCGAAACGGCTCATCGCCACGAACGATCTCGTCGAGGACTCCCGCTCGATAGCCGGCGAGGAAGGTGTCGAGCCGGGGGCGGTTAACCCCGCCGATCCGCTTCCAGCCCCGCCCCCCCGGATCGGGCGTCTCGAAGAAGGTGGCCACCCCCTCGCTGATCCACACCGGCACCGGCGCCAGCCGCCGGTGCATCTGGCAGTTGAAGGCCATCTGGTGGCTCGCCTCGTGGACGAGCGTCGAGACAAGCCCGGCCGCCTCAGGGCTGGCGAGGATCTCGAGCCCGGCGCGGGCCGCCGACGTCGCGGGGCGGCGGGCGAGTTGGTCGCTGCCGGTGAGATCGAAAGTCGTTACCCGGTTCGACATCAAGTTGTAGTAGCCCACCACCCGGTCGGCGGCCGCACCGAGATCGCGGGCCGCGTGCGCCTCGTAGCGCTCGCGGTCGGAGAAGATCACGACGACCAGCGGCCGGCGCGGTGCCTCCACCTCGACCCCCGCCTTGCGCCAGTAGTTCAGGAACGCATCGTGGAGCTTCTCGAACAGGGCGCCGGACCACTGGGCATACGCGCGCGACGTGTCGAAACAGATGACGTAATGGCGCGTGACGAGGAGATCGAAGCCGGCGGGAAGCTCCGCGAGGATCCGATGTCCCTCCTCGCGCGGCGTCGAAGCGGTGGAGGGCGCGTCGACGGTGCGCCGCGAGTGGACTTCGTTTCCCTGGAGGAGCTCGAGGCGCTGGTCATCGAGCTCCAGGAGCATCGCACCGTCGGCCGCCTCGATGATGACCGTCCCCTCGAGCGCCCTCTCCCCCCCGTCGGCGCGGACGACCACCGCCACCCGCTCGGCCACGGCGGCGTCCTCCCCGGCCACCGGGGGCGCCGCGGCCACTCGGGCGAAGGCCCCCCCCGCCGCAGCCACAAGGCCGCAGCAAACGAACCGCAGGCTGACGGGGGCGATCCGGGGCATGGCGATTTCCGATCGTGGCGAGAGGGGAATCCCCCATTTCCTCCATGCGACCAGTTCGCGGGCCGGCGGGGAAGGCCAACCGGACTTCCCTCCCCGCCGCGGCCGTGAGCCCCCCGCCCGGAGCGAAGTGGCCTTGGCGGCGCCCCCGTCGGGCGGCTACCGTCCCGCCCCGATCGCCGACCCTGCCGTTCCCAGGCCCGGCCCTTCCACCCCACTCCGAGTCCCATGGCCGCGACCATCCCCAGTCTGCCATCCGCCCCGCGGCACCGGGCTTCGACCGGGGCCACGGCGTTGCTTACCTGGCTCCTTGTGGCCCTGCTCGCCGCGCCGGGCTGCGCCGGCTGGCGCCCGTGGCGCAACCGCGAGAAGGAAGCTCGCCTAGCAGAGAAGTACGGCCCGACGGCGAAGCAGCGGATCGAGTCGCTCCAGGAGCAGGCCAAGAAGGCGAAGGGGGGAAATGGTGGGGATCAGGTGACCTTCACCCGCGAGCTCATGCGAGAACTGCTCGAGGAACACGACCCCCGCGTCCGCTGCGAGATCCTCCAGACGGCGGCCGATTTCGACACCCCGGCAGCGGTGGCGATCTGCAAAGGTGCCCTCCAAGACCCCGACGAGCGCGTGCGGACGGCCGCCTGCGAGGTGTGGGGGGAACGGGGCGGCGCTGAGGCCGTCCAACTCCTCTCGCAACGATTCCAGACCGACGCGGAGCTCGACGTCCGCCTCCGCGCGCTGCGGATGCTCGGCAAGCTCGAGGACAAGGAGGCGATTCCGGTCCTCGCCAGGGCGCTGGAGGATCCCGATCCGGCGGTCCAGTACCGGGCCGTGGCGGCCCTCAAGCAGGTCAGCGGCCGCGATCTCGGGAACGACGTCAACGCCTGGCGGGCCTGGGCCGCCGACCCGGCCGCCAACCGCAACGACTGGTCGATCGCCGAACAGTTCCGCAAGCTGTTCTGATCGGGGACCCGGCGGGAGCTCCGTCGACCTTGCGGGCGGTCCGTCGCCCTCGTGCCGCGCGGCCTCCCGGCCCGGCCACCCCTCTTCGCTGACCGGCACGCTCGCCGGTCCCTTTCCCCGCCGCCCCGATCGGCTGCGCCGATCGCTCCTCGCGTGCCGGACAGTCAAACCGTGCGTTTGATTCCTGGGGGGCAAGCTGCCCGAACCCTCCCGCTGCGGAAGACGGGGTCAACGATCGCGCCATCGATCCGGCCGATAGCTCATGGCGATCGCTTGAAACTTCCCCAGCCGTCTTGTGCCCCATCCCCACATGACCGCGCGTCACCCCGCA
>CAMBFA010000164.1 GCA_945865325.1 Candidatus Kuenenia stuttgartensis | reverse complement strand
TGACGGCCGCGCAGGGCGTTATTTGATTCCGTCCCGTCCCCTGGGTTGATTGGAGGGGCACCCTTTTCCTCACACCCAGCGGCGATCATGCACCCCAGCACACAGGGACCACGGGTTTTCGGACCGTTCGACGGCGATTTCGATCCCTTCGAGGACGACATCGACGCCACGGTACTGATCCCCCTCGAACGTCGTCCTCTCCAGCGTCCTTCAGAGCCCGGCCGGCGCTGAATCCCCGGCCCGACAGAGGCTGCCCGGCGGGGTCATGGTGGCGGCTGTGGGGAAGCTTCCCCCTCTGCCTTGGCTCGTGCCAACTCCGCCCGGGCTTCCTCGGAGGCGGGCATGGAGGCCACCGCCGATTCTAGCGCTGCCACGGCGGCGGCGGGGTCGAAGGTGGCCAGGGATCGTCCCAGTTCGAGCCAGGCAGGGCCATACCCGCGCTCGATCGCCAGCACCTCCCGGAAAACCCCGGCCGCGTCGGCATGGCGCCTTTGGAGGGCGAGGGCACGGCCGAGCTGGAAGCGGATCTCCACCCCTTTGGGGTCGAGCTCGACAGCCTGGCGGAAGGCCTTCTCGGCGGCGACCGCGTCTCCTTTCTGAAGTTGGAGGCGCCCCTCCACAAATAGATAGATCTCCGGGTGCTCGCGCTCGATGCGGCTCGTGAGAGCGTCGGCCTCGGCCAGCGCCCCAGCCTGCTCCATCTGCGACACGAGCTTGATCCGGCTCCGCTTCCCCATCCGTCGCAGTGGCAGCTCCGCGGCGAGCGGATCCTCGGGCCAGGGGATATCGGCGGGGAGATTGGCCGCGGCGGCGAGGTGGGCTGCGGCGGCGGCGCTGTTCCCCTCCCGGGTGGCCACCTGGGCGGCAAACAGCCGGGCAGCGCGGCGGGTGGAGGGGTGATCGAGCGCCGCAGCGAGGATGGCCAGGGGGGCGTCCGCAGCGCCGGAGGCGAGGAGGAGACGGGCCAGCCCGAGGCGGGCTCGGGCATGATCGGGGGAGAGGGCCAGGAGGGCCTCATAGTCGGTCCGGGCCTCCGCGCCGCGGCCGAGCGTCACCAGCCACTCCGCGCGAAGGAGGCGCGGCCAGACGGCCTTCGGGTCGCGGCGGATCGCCTCTTCCATGAGCGTCACCCCTTCGGCTGGGGAGAGATGGGAGCTGGCTGCCGCAGCGAAGAAAGGCCATCGCCAGGTGCGGTCATCGAGGGTGGTGGCCCGCCGGAAACAGGCCACCGCCTCCCGGCCGTAGGACTGCGCGTAGAGCAGGAGCCCAAGATTCCCCCATCCCTCGGCTGATTCCGGCGCCATCCGCACGCGGGCCTCGGCGTCATCGATCGCCAGCACGACGAGCGGATCGGCGCCGGCTAGGTCGGGGCGGGGAATGGCGGGATCATGGAGCCAGCTCCATCCGGCCGTCGCCACGGCGACAAGCAACCCGCAGGCCGCCAGCTGCAGCCACCAGGGGAGAGCCTGGAACCGGCTCAAAGGGGAGGGGACGGGCCGATCGGACGCCGGCGCACCCCCAGGGGGACCGGAGGCCCTCGGGGGGGCATCGAGGCGGGGGGGCGAATCGGAGCGGGGGCGTCGTCGGCTCATGGGGCCGTGCCCTCCCCGCGACGGACCTCGATCGCCCGGTCGCCGCTGCCGCCGGGGAACCGCTCGCGCATCCCGTCGGGCCAGCGGACGTCGACGGCGTCGACCGTTTCCGCGTCACCGATCCCGAAGTGGGCGCGGGGGTCATGGCTGCTCAAGTAACTCGAGCCCGGTTGGAGATGACGCTGCCACGACCGGCCGCCGGCGGTCACGGTGACCACCGCGCCGGTGGCGTCGCGCGACAGCGCCGGATCGAGAGCGCGGACGGTGAGCCAGTGCCCGCGCCGCGGGGCGACATTCTCGAGGAGGAGCACGCGCCCGGCGGTGGTCCCGGCGACGAGATCGACGTCGCCGTCGTTGTCGAGATCGCCGGCGCAGAGGGGGCGGGCGACGTTGGCCTTCCCGCAGAAGGCCCGATTGTCGGCCGCGATCGACCGAAACCTCCCCGCGCCGTCGTTCTCCAAAAGCGCGTTGGTCTGGGCGTAGCGGCGCCAAAACGGGGGCACCGCCCCGGGGGAGGCGGGGGGGCCGGCAAAGACGCGGCCGTTGACCCAGGCGAGATCGAGGTCGCCGTCGAGATCGAAGTCGGCGAGCACCGTTCCGAAGCCGGTCGATCGCTCGGCGCCGGTGAGCCCCGCCGCGGCGCTCTGGTCGAGAAACGATCCCCGCGGGCCCTGCTTCCAGAGCGTGTGGGTCTCCATCTCGAGGTGGGTCACGAACAGGTCGCAGAGGCCATCGCCGTCGACGTCTCCCCAGGCCACCCCCATGTTCGCGGCGGTCGCCCCGATCACCGTCAGGGCGACCCCCCGCACCACCGCCTCGTCGACGAACGTGCCGTCGTGCCGATTGATCCATAGCCGGTTCGGCTGCTGGTCATTGGCGACGAAGATGTCGTCCCAGCCATCGCCATCGAAGTCGGCGCAGAGGACGCCGAGGCCGGCGCCGGGGAGCGCCGCCAGGCCGCTGGCGGCGCTGACATCCTCGAAGCGCGGGGCGGCGCCTCGGCCGGTGTTGCGGAAGAGCGTGGCCGGCGCCGACGGGAACTCCGCCGGAGCGCAGAAATCGCGTGTGCCGTCGTGCGCGTAGCAGATCGAGCCGGCGTCATAGACGACATAGTTGACGACGACGAGATCGAGCCAGCCGTCGCGGTCGTAATCGACGAGGCTTGCCGAGCTCCCCCAGCCCCGGCCGGCCAGGCCGCTCTCCACCGTGGCGTCGTGGAATCTCCCGCCGCCGTCGTTGATAAACAGGCGCAAGCCCCCGTATTCACTGACGAACAGATCGGGGAAGCCATCGTTGGTGACATCCCCGACGGCGACCCCCGAGCCGAACCCGGCGACATCGACCCCCGAGCCGGCCGAGACGTCGCGGAACCGTCCGTCTGCCTCCTGGCGCAGAAGTCGATTGACCGCCGTCGAGGCCGGTCCGGCGCCGTTGAGCAGGTAGAGGTCGAGCCTGCCATCCTGGTCGAAGTCGATCAGCGCCGCGCCGTTCCCCATGCTCTGCGGCATGAAGTACGATCCTTCAGGACCGGGATCGTTGACGGCCTCGAGCCCTGCCGCGGCGGCCCGTTCGACAAACCACGGCGCGGCCGGGGCCGTGGTTGCGGCGTGTCCCTCCGGGGCCGCCCCGCGCTCGGCGCAGCCGGGCAGGAGAAGCGCCACGAGGAGCACGACGATGAGCGTGGGCGGGGCGCGTCGCATGGCTTCCGGACGGTAGCGCGGAGGCGTCGAGGCACCGTGCCCCCCTGCCCCTCCTCGGCCTTTCCAATCGTACTGCACGCCCGGGCGAGATGCCGCAGCGCTCGATCGGTGCTTCGCCGCGCCGTGGCTTTGACGGTGCCGTTTCCGCAGGGTCAGTCGGCCGCGGGCCAGTGGGCGACCGCGTCGGGCTTCGTGGCGACGAGGATCGCGCGGATCGCCCGCCGGTCGTCGGCCGAGAGATGGGCGAAGCGCGGGCCGGGGTCGGAAGCCTTCAGCACCGCATCGATCCGGGCCCAGAACCGGGCCCGCAGTTCGGCGGGGAGGGCGTCGAAGCTCGGGGAATAGACGAGGAAGCTGCAGGGGTGGCGAAAGAGGCGACGCTCGAGATCGAGCTGCCGCAGCGATCGCCCCGCTCCGTCGGTCGGTCCGCGGGCGGCGAAGTCGGTCGCGAAGGTCGTCGTCCCCTCGATCGGCCCGGCCAGCGGCGCCTCGTCGCAGAACAGAAAACATTCCACCAGCGCCTTGGCGGCGCCGTCGAGGACGGTATTCGTGCTCGGCCACCGGGAGTCGGGGGCCTGGTCGAGATCGCGGTTCAGAGCCGCCTCGCGGTAGAGGGCGGCGCGGACGTCAAACGAGGCCCGCGTCAGCGCGTTGTGAGCGGCCGCCTGGTGGGCGAGCACGGAGAGCGCCACCAGATCGCTGTGGCCGGTGAGGTAGCCTTTGGGGCCGAAGCGGTCGCCGAGATCGGTGACGTTGAGGCCGGAGGGATCGGCTTCGGCGGCGGTCGCCGGGCGGGCGTCGAAGGTGAGGTTGCCGAGGTGCCGCTGGTCGCCGTGACGGCCAGTGACATACCAGCCCCCCCAGCGGTCGGCGAGAGGGGTCGAATCGTCGACCCGGTGCGACCCGGCGGAGAAGATCGGCTGGCCGCTGCGGGAGGGATAGACGGAGCGGACGATATGCCCGGGCACGCCCCGCGTCTGCGAGCCGCCGTGGCAGAGGAGGCAGTCCTCGGTGCGGCGCTCGAAGCGCGGATGTTCACCAGGCACCTGCTCCAGGCTGTAAAAGACCGTCCCTAAGGCTGGATCGGCGACCGACACCTCGACCACCTCCCCGGAGCGGACGTAGCCGATGTACACGTCGTCATTGAAATAGAGGGCGCGGGGGTTACGGGGGCTGATCCGCGTCTGCTGGAGGCTCGTCTTGGAGAAGACGAGCGTCTGGCTCGAGGTCGGCACCTCGAGCGCAGCAAGGACACCCCCCAGCCAGCCTGAAGAGTCGTCCCAGGCGAGGGTCGTCTCCCCGGCGTCGAGGCGGGCCTGGAGACGGGAGAGGGGGTTGTCGGGGGTCGAGGCGGAATAGCGGATCGGCGCGAGCTCGAAGTCGTCCTCCGCCACGGCGCTGGTCGCCAGCAGTGCCAGCGCCAGCGCGATGACCGCGCTCAGCGGGTTTTTCCCGGTCGGCCCCCCGGGAAGGCGCACAGCGGCACGCTCGAGGAGGGTTCGGCAAGGACCTCGGCCAGCGTCGTTGTCGAGAAAGCCTCCTCCATGGCGGCCAGGGCGTTGTCGAGACGGCGGTGGAGGGGGCAGAGATTCGTGCCGTGGCTCGCCAGGCCGAGGGGGCAGGTGGTGATCCGCTGGATCGGATCGACCGCCTTGACGATCTCGAGGAGCGGCAAGTCGCCCGGTGGACGGGCGAGCGTGAAGCCCCCCCCTACCCCGCGCCGACTCTTGACGACTCCTCCCCGCACGAGGGCCTGCATCACCTTCGCGAGATACGCCACCGGCACAAGCGTCGCCTCCGCGATCTGGTCGACGGTGCGCGGTTCGTCCGGCGACGTGGCCAGGTAGGTCGCGGCGCGGAGGGCATATTCCACGGTCTGTGACAGCATCGACGTCTCGGAAAGAAAGAAGAGAAATGGGCATGCTGGAGGCTCCCCATCGCCTAGCCGAGGGGAGAGGGCTCCCTCCCATCCGACAAAGAGGATGAACTCATCCATTATTGTCGGCAGGGCCCCCCGATGCAATCGAGGGAATGGGCCGCAGCGCCGGCTCTGGCTCGCCGGGGGCTCCATCCCGGATCAGAAAAGCTCCTCGCCGCGGGTGTATTTCCGCACCGCGTCGCGGTCGAGCGTGAGACCGAGGCCGGGGAGAGAGGGGATGGGGAGCATGCCGTCGGCGTCGAGCTTCCAGCCCCCCTGCGTGATCTCGTCGATAAATGGCGAGCCGGTGAGGTATTCGACGAGATCGGTGTCGGGGAAGGCGCTGGCGAGTTGCAGATCAGCCGCGAGGCCGACAGCCGTGTTCCAGCCGTGGGGAATGAACTTCACGCCATGATCCCAGGCCATCCGGGCGATGTGCGCTTCTTCGCTGATGCCGCCGACTTTCGTAACGTCGGGCTGAACGATGTCGAAGGCCCGGGCGGCGAGGAACGGCAGAAACGCTTGCCGGCGCGTGAGGACCTCGCCGCCGGCGATCGGCACCGGCGAGTGCTCGCGGAGGAGCACAAAGTCGTCGAGCGCATCGGGCCGCAGTGCCTCCTCGAACCAGTCGACCGAATAGTCGGCGAGCATCTGCGCGGCGTTGATCGCCCACTTGTAGCCGTTGGCCCAATGGGCATCGCTGCCGCCGGCGTCGACCATCAGCTTGCTGTCGGGGCCGACTGCTTCGCGCGCCGCGCGGACTATTTTTTCGTCCATCGTCCGGCTGACGCGCCCAAACGGCCCCCAGCCGATCTTGAACGCGCGAAAGCCCTCGGCCTTCACCGCCAGGAGCCGCTCGCGCATCCGCGCCGGCTCCTCCATCAAGAGCGACGCATAGGGGGCGACGCGCTCCCGGTAGCGGCCCCCTAGCAGCCTCCCCACCGGCTGCCCCGTTGCCTGGCCGAAGAGATCCCACAGGGCGATGTCGATCCCGCTGATCGCATGCGTGAGCGAGCCGCCGCGGCCGGTCCAGAAGGTGTTCTGATGGAGCTTTTCGGTGACGCGCTGTGGCTCCAGCGCGTTCTCGCCCTTCCACAACGGCTCGAGCAGGGCGATCGCCGCCCGGACGACATCGTCGTTGGTGAACACGCTCCCCAGGCCGACTTGACCTGAGTCGGTACGGACGACAACGAGCGTGTGGACGCAGTCCTCCGGCTTCAGCTCCACGCTCCAGCCCCCCTCAGGGGTCGCGCCACGGAGGCCGGCACAGCGGATGTCACGGATCTTCATGAAGTGGTCTCCGGAGTCAAGGTCGGGTGAAAAGGGTTGCGGTCGGGTTGAAGGGGACGAGTGCGTCGAGCGGGAAGATCGGCCGCGGGCAGCGGGTGTGGCCGAGCGATTTCAAATTGGCGCTCGACGAACCGGGGGCGTCGATGTTGATCATCCGCGCACACCAATCGGCATACATATGGTGCTGGCAGTGGGGCGACTTGATAACGACACAGTCAGAGCGACGCGGGTCTTGGCCATGGGCGAGAAAGAACGAGCGGTCGTAGAGACTCACCGCCCGGCTCCCCACCACCCACGTGACGTTCCCCGCTTCGAGAACGGCCGTCGGGCCGGCGTTCCACTCTTCCCCAAACGACTCGCTGCGGAACCTTCCATCGGCGAGGAGCCGGACGCGGGCCTGGACGGAGCGCGGCCGGTAGCGCCCCGGATCGAGCCGGCCACCGAGCGTCGTGAACACCGTCCCGCCGACCCCCGCCTTCAAGGCCGCCGCGACCGCCGGGGCGTCGACGATCGGCGCGAGGATTTTTCCCTGGTAGCTGGCGTCGAGGAGGGCGCCGACGACCGCATTGGAGTCCCCTGATGCACCGGAGCTCGTGGCGTCGGCCGCGTCGACCAGGCCGAGCGTTCCCCCGTCAAAGTGCCCGGTGACGATTGCCACCATCTCGTCGAGCGTCGAGAGCGGCACCGTCATCTTCTCGTGGTGCTCCCAGAAGGCTCGCGCCAGCTCCAGCGCCCCGCGTTCGGCGCCGGCAGCATCGCCATCGGTGACCACGAAGGCGTAGGTCTGCAGGCTCGGCACGTCGGTGAACGGATTGCCGATGAACATCCCCGCCGAGAGGCCACCGGGGCCGGTCTCGATCTCCTTGGCCCGCTCGATCACCCGGCCGAAGAGCCCCGTCTCCGTGATCAGCTCATCGCCGCGGACCAGCGCCGGCACCGCCACAACCGCCGTCACCGGCTGCACCTCCCCGGAGAGGATCCGCAGGAGGAGCCGGGCGGCACGCTGACCGGTCTGGAAGAAGTCGACGTGGGGATAGGTGTGGTAGGCGACGATCGCGTCGGCGTGCTTCACCATCCGCGCGGTGAGGATCCCGTGCAGATCGAGCGAGACAACGATCGGGATTGTCTCCCCGAGGATCTTTCGCGCTTCTTCGAGGAGCTTTCCCTCCGGATCCCATTCGGCCGGGCCGGCCATCGCGCCATGCATGCAGAAGATCACGCCGTCGGCCGGCGGCGCCTGGCGGAGGGCCTCGAGAAACTCTTCCTCGATCCGGCTCCAGGCCGCTGGGGCAAGCGCCCCGCCGGAGGTGATGAAGCAGGCGCCGTACGTCGGCACCGGCTCGACGCCCGGGGTTTTGCACAGGACGTCGAGAACACCACCGACCTCGGTGCCGACCTTGGCGTGGTAGTCGAAGAGGGCAGCCCCGTGGCGGATGTCGAAGTCGCCGTAGGTGCTGGGGTGCGGGTTGAAGGTCGACACCTCCTGCTTGCACTCGGCCACGAGGATCCTGGGCATGATGGGAATCCGGGGAGGCGTGTCAGCGGGAGGGGGAGAGAAAGAGGAAATCGAGGGCAGTAGTCGTGTCGGCCAGATCGGTGTCGTGGCCGCGATCGGGGCGATGGAGGAGAAGGACCGGCCGCCCCCGGGCTGCGAGCGATTCGTGGAGCCGCAAGACGCTCGCGGGAGGAACGACATCGTCGCGGCCGCCGGTTGTGAAGGCAATCGGCATCACGAGGGCCTCGGCGTGGAGCTCGGCCGAGCGCTTCCGGTATTCCTCCGGCACTTCTTCCTTCGTGCCGCCGAAACTTGCGGCAATCGCGTCGAGGAAGCTCCCATACTCGACGAGGTTCGCCGTGCCGTTGAGGGAGCAGACGCCGTCGACGAGATCGGGATGGAGCGCGGCGAACGTGAGGGCCCCTGTGCCCCCCATCGAGCCACCACAGACGAACACGCGCGAGATCCGATGGCGCTGTTTGGCGGCAGCGATGATCTGAACGAGATCAGCCTCGGCCTTTG
The DNA here is from genome assembly GCA_945865325.1 of Candidatus Kuenenia stuttgartensis. Lineage (GTDB taxonomy): Bacteria > Planctomycetota > Planctomycetia > Pirellulales > UBA1268 > QWOP01. The sequence goes on along the minus strand of CAMBFA010000164.1, from coordinate 917 downwards.
GCCCCATCCACGACGTCGGGGCCCGGTAGTCGGGGGAAAGGAGGATCGCGCTGTGCCTGGCCGCCGCCTCGCGCGTGCCGCGGCACTCGTCGCGGGCCTCGCGGATGAATTGCCAGCGGTCGGCGCCGTGGCCGTGGAGGGCGATGAGGAGATCGTGGGGGGCGGCAGGATCGAAGTCGGGGGGAAGAAGCTCGACAGCGTGCTCGGTCGAGCCGTCGCAGTCGGCCGTGAACGCGATCTCGACCGGCTCGGCGGCCGGGGCGAGGAGCGGGGCAAGCAGGAGCGCAAGCGCTGCCGCGAGGGTCGTCTGTGATCGAGTCATGCTTAAGCCTCCGCCGTGGCGCGGGCGTGATCGGTGTCGAAGCACGCTCCGGTCACCAGCGCCAGCAGCGCTCCGGCGGCGAGGTAGGCAAGCGCCGTGGCGGCGAGGAGGCCGTCGATGCCGATCGATTCCTTCCACATTCCGCCAAAGAGCGTGGCGAAGCCCGACACCATCCCGCCGAAGAGATTCAGAATCCCGACGGCCGTGGCCCGCAGACCGGCCGGCACGACCTCGAACCCAGCGGCGAAGATGTTGCCCATAAACAGTCCGCTCGAGAGCCCGAACGCGGCAGCGGCGAGCCTCGTGGCGGGGAGAGTCTCCCCCGCGCCGATGAGGTACAGGCTGGGAGCCGAGCAGACGAGGCTGGCGACGAGCACCCACTGCCGGGCCGCGGCCGAGCGCCGGTAGAGCCAGTCGGAGAGGAAGCCCCCGCCGAGGAGGCCGATGGCGGTGGCCGACTGGAGATAGACCGTCGCATTCCACGCGGCGTCGGCCTGCGTCAGGTCGAACTTGTCGTGGAGGAAGGTGGGGAGCCAGCCGTAGATCAGCCACAGGCCGAACACGAAGCAGGGAAAAACAACGCAGAGCACGGGAA
>CAMBFA010000163.1 GCA_945865325.1 Candidatus Kuenenia stuttgartensis | reverse complement strand
ATCAGGCCGGTGATGACGTCGACGGTCGGCTTCTGGGTAGCGAGGACGAGATGGATGCCGACGGCCCGGCTCTTTTGTGCCAGTCGGATGATGTGCTGCTCGATCTCCTTGCCGGCGGTCATCATCATGTCAGCGATCTCGTCGGCGATGATGACGATAAACGGCATCGTCGTGGGGATCGCCGCCGCCTCCTCGTCGGTCTCCGGTCCGATCCGCTTGATGAGCTCGTCGCGGCCGAGCGCGTTGTAGTTGGTGAGGTGGCGGACGCCCACCTTTGCCAGGAGGGCGTAGCGTTCCTCCATCTTCTCCACCGCCCAGGCGAGGATCGCCTCCGCCTTCTTCATGTCGGTGACGACCGGGTGCATGAGATGGGGGAGTGACTTGTAGGGCGTCAGTTCGACCATCTTCGGGTCGATCATCAGCATCCGCACCTCGTCGGGGCGGCGGGTCATGATGATCGAAAGGATGAGCGAGTTGAGACACACGCTCTTGCCCGTGCCGGTCCGACCGGCGATGAGGAGATGGGGCAACGAGGCCATGTCGACGACCATCGGATTGCCCGCCACGTCCTTGCCGAGGAACAGCGGGATCTTGAGCGTCTTCGCCTTGGCCTGCGCCTCCTCCATCACTTCCCGGAGGCGAACCATCTGCCGGGTTGTGTTGGGCACCTCGACGCCGACCGAGTTCTTCCCCGGGATGGGGGCGACGATGCGGACGCTCGGCACGCGCAAGGCGATCGCCAGATCGTCGGCGAGGTTGACGATCTTCGCCAGGCGCAAGCCCGCCTCGAGCTCGATCTCGTACTGCGAGATGACCGGGCCGGTCTCGATCTCGACGACGCGGACCTTGAATCCGAACTCGGCGAAGGTCTTCTCGAGCATCCGCGCCCGCTCCCTCACCTCGTTCTCCTGCTCGTCCTGCCGCAGATGCTCCGTGGGGAGGAGAAGCTCGAGCGAGGGGAGCACGTAGTCGGCCCCGATCGACCCCTCATCGACATTCACCTCCATCGGCCGCCGCCGGCTGGCGAGCGACTTGATCGGCACCTGGGCGGCCGCGGGTGCATCGACCAACGACGACGCCGATGACTCGTCGTCATCGGCCTCGTCGAGGCCATCCTCGACGTCGTCGGGCTCGAACGTCGAATCCTCGGCGGTGGGCCGAGCCGGGGGCTTTCGAACCTTGATCGTCGGGCCCTGCGAATCGGCATCGTCGCCGGCATCGCTTGCCGATTCCGAATCGTCCTCCGCCGCGGAAGCGCCGACGATCGGCTTCGCCGGACCGCGGCGACGCTGCCACCATGTCGGCTCGGCCGGGGCGGCGACCGACAAGACGGCAGCGACCGACGAAGCGGCGACCGACGAGGCGGCGACCGAGGCGGGCACTCCGCCCGCCGTCTTGCGGCGACGAAGCAGCCCGGCACAACCCCCGACAATCACCCCCCCGATGCTCGCCACGAAGGCGGCGAGGCGCAGCAATGCGGTGTCGCAGACGAGAAACAGACCGGCGGCCGTGATCCCGCTGACGACGATCGCCGCCCCCGTGTGGGCGAGCAGGCCCTCGGCGAACAGTCGACCGGTAGCGCCGATGGCCCCTCCCGCTCCCCACACGGGACGGGGGAGAGAGTCGGGGAGGAACATCGCCAAGAGCGTGGCGGAGCCGATCGTGGCGATGACGGCGCCGACGGTGCGGAGCGGTAGATCGGGGAGGACACGGCGACGCAGCAAGCTGACATCGAGCGCCGCGACGAGTGCCAGGCCGATCCACGAGGCGATCCCGAGCCAGCGGTAGGCCTGGCCGGCGAGATACGAACCGACCGCGCCACAGGCGTTGAGCGCCCTGGCATTCGGCGGGAAGGCGTGCGGATCGGGGGGATCGGCGGCGTCGAAGGTCGCCAGGGATGCCAGCACGAACGTCGACATCGCCAGGAGCACCAGGGCGGTGATGTCACGGACGCGGTCGCGTGGCGCAACTGGCAAGGCCTCGACGGGGAGTCGTGCCGCGGGGGCGGCACGGCCGGGCGAGCGCCCCGCCTGCGGGGGGGCGAGGGCCTCGACGTCTCGGTACGGAGCATCAGCAGTAGCCATGGGGAGTCCTTTCCATCGGAACTCTACAGGCCGCTTTCGAGCCTGGTGCTCCTCATCGGAATCGAAACGGTCCGGAACGCCCCGCGGGAGGGGCCGACCCGGACGATCGTGAGAATCGCAGCGATCGTGCCGCCACGGCGCCAGCCCTCCGGCCAGCCGGGGAGTGCTACACTCACCCCCCACGCGCCCGTCGGAGCCACGATGCCCCCCCTCATTCGCCACGTCACCACCCCGCGCTTTGCCGATGTCGTCGTTCATGGCGACACCGCTTACTGGGTCGAGGTCGCCGACGACACAAGCCTCGACGCCCGCGGGCAAATCGGGCAGGTCCTTGCCCAGATCGACTCGACACTTACCGCGATCGGCAGCGATCGCGCCAGCCTCATCCAAATCGTCGTCCACCTCGCCGACCTCGCCGAGGCAGCCACGCTCGACGAGCTCTGGGACGCCTGGGTGCCCCAGGGGCATCCTCCCGTTCGGGCCCGGGTCCAATCAGGGCTCGGGGGGACGTGCCGGGTCGAGATGCTCGTCACCGCCGCGGTGACCCAGCAGGCGCCCCCCAGCAACCCGAAAGAGCTTTCTTGAGTCTCCCCACGATTCGGTGTCGTCCTCGGGGCGGCCCTGGCCCACGCCGGCTGGCACGATCTCGAGGAGCAGGTCGACCGGGCCACGCTGCTCAAGCGGATCGCCGCCGCCATGTCAGATGACGGCGGCGATCGCGCTTTTTATCAGCGATAGGTCGTGAGCGCCGCGTGGGAAGGCCGCGGCGCCCCCGATCACTTCCCCGCCTTCGCCTCGAGCTCCTCGAGATAGGCCTTCATCGGCTCCTGCATCGAGCCGCCAAGCGCGACGGCCTTCCGCTGGGCAGCGATCGCCTTCTTGATCTCTCCCTGCATCGCATAGAGATGGGCGAGCGTGTCGAGGACCGGGCCATTCTCGGCATCGAGCTTGGCGGCCTTTTCGGCGGCCTCGGTCGCGGCGGCCGTCAGGGCGTCATCGATCGGCGCTCCCTGCTCGGCGAGGGTCACGATCATCCAAGCCAGGGCGTTGAGACCCTCGGCCGAATCGGCTTGGGCTGCGGCCAGCTTCGAGAACGCCGCCGCCGCCTTCTCCCCGCCCCCCTGGATCGCCATCTGAAGACGGACCTGGTCGAGCTGGCCGCGGACCTGCTCGAGCCTCTGCTTGACACGCGGGCCCTTCGCTCCAGCGATCATCCCGTCAACCAGCTCGGCTGCTTCGTCCCCCTTGTCGGCCTGGAGCAGGGTACGGATCTCGGCAAAGGCTTCGTTGACCTGCTGCATCTCCGCCATCTCTTCGGCGTAGACGGCACGGTCCCAGCTGCCGTCGACAACCTCGGCAAGCGGCCCCTCCATCTCCATCGGGTGGCCGATCCACTCGATCTCGCCGGTCTTGCCGACGATGAAGGCCGTGGGGATGCCGTTCTGCCCGGCCGCCTCCATGTAGTCGCCGTAAACCGACTTGTCGGGGTCGGTCGTGAGGCAGTAGCCCTTCGTCACGTCGGCAAACGTCTCCCCTTCGCCGTTGTCACGCTCGAGAAACTCCTTGACCGTATCGAGATCCTCGTCGCTGACGCTGATCACCTGGACATCTTTGTCGGCGTAGTCGGCCTGGATCTGGGCGATGTGGGGCATGCTCATGATGCAGGGGCCGCACCAAGTCGCCCAGAACTCGACGACGTAGACCTTCTCTTTTTCAAACTCGGTGACCGGCTTGTACTTCCCCTCGCCGTCCTGCACCCAGTGCTCAACGTCGATCGCCGGCGCGGTGGAGCCGATCGTGAGCTCGGCGGCCGGCAGGGCCGCGGCGCCTCCGATGAGAAGCGCGAGCGCGGCAAGGCATCGGCGGGAAAGGGGGAGCATCGGGGGTCTCCTGTCGAGGGGGATCGTGACGACGAGCGTGGTCAGAAAAAGGGGCTCTGAGGGGTCGAGCCTGACGAGCCGAAAGTCTACCGCTTCGGCGGCGGCGGGTCAGCCATCCTCGGGCGTCACCCCGAGAACGATATCCCACCGGGCCGCGAGCTCGCCGATCCGCGAGCCCTCGATGGGGAGAAAATCGGCGACGACGGCGGCGGCATCGGTCGGCGACAGCGACCGGAAAATCCCGTCCCTTCCGTTCCCCGCATCCCCCTTCACGTAGCACTGTGTCGTGAGGAGGTGGCGGTCGCCACGGCTCACCTTGACGTGGATGTGGGGGGCGCGGCCGGGGTAGGGGACCGGCCGGATCGTCCGGAAGCCGTACTCCCCGGCCAGCCCGGTGAGAAACCGGCCATAGCCCTGGAAATGCCCGTCACGTTTCTCGGCGTTGCCGCTCTGGGAGTGGAGATAGGCCCCGTGGGCATCGCACTGCCAGATCTCGACCAGCGCCCCCCGGAGCGGATTCCCCACCGCGTCGAGCACGGCGCCAGAAAACCAGGTCACCTCGCCGTCGGCGGGGGTCGTGGCATCGGTAATCCGGAGGAGATCGTTGTCGGTGTCGAGGGGGAGCCGGTCGGGGAAAAACGGCCCCTCCCCCTGCTCGGGTGTTCTCGTCAATTCATCGGCATAAGCACCGGGGCGGGCGGCGAAGAGCGCCGAGAGCGCCGCCATCCGCAGCACCCGTCTGCGTCCTTCGCCTGCGCGCTCGAACGACTTGCGATTGAAAAGGGACATCGTGGGTCTCTCCGGAAGGGTGGGCTCTCTCAGGCGAGGATCTCTTGGACGACACGGCCGTGGACGTCGGTGAGACGATAGCGGCGCCCCTGGAAGCGGTACGTCAGTCGCTCGTGGTCGATCCCGCACAGGTGCATGAGTGTGGCATGGAAGTCGTGGACATGGACACCGTCACGAACGATGTTGTATCCGAACTCGCACGTCTCACCGTGGCTGATGCCCCCCTTCACCCCTCCACCGGCCATCCACATCGTGAAGCAGCGCGGATGGTGGTCGCGGCCGAAGTCGCCGCCAGGCTTGTAGAGCCCCTGGCAGTAGTTCGTTCGTCCGAACTCTCCCCCCCAGACGACGAGCGTGTCGTCGAGCATCCCCCGGTCGGCGAGATCCTGGACAAGGGCCGCCGCCGGCTGGTCGGTCTGCCCAGCCTCGCCGCGGATCCCTCCCGGCAGGCCGCCGTGATGATCCCAGTCTTGATGATAGAGCTGGATGAAGCGCACCCCGCGCTCCGCCAGCCGCCGGGCGAGGAGGCAATTGGCCGCGAACGTGCCGGGGTCGTTGGCCCCCGGTCCATACTTCTCGATCACATGCGCCGGCTCGTCGGCGAGATTCGTGACGTCGGGAACGCTCGCCTGCATCCGGAAGGCGAGCTCGTAGTTGGCGATCCGAGCCGCGATCTCGGCATCGGGATTGGTGGCGAACTGATGCTCGTGGAGCTGTTTCAATCCATCGAGGGCAGCGCGACGGTTCTCGCGCGACACGCCAGCCGGATTGCCCAGGTAAAGGACCGGATCGCCGCCGGAGCGGAAGCGCACCGCTTGATGGCGGGTGGGGAGGAAGCCTGAGCCCCACAGATGGCTCATGAGCGGCTGGCCCCCTTTGTTCTTCGTGATCAGGACGACAAACGAGGGGAGATTATCGCTGGAATCGCCGAGACCGTAGTCGAGCCAGGCGCCGATGCTCGGCCGCCCCGGGATCTGGGCGCCGCTCTGCATGAAGGTGACACCGGGACCATGGTTGATGCTCTCGGTGTACATGCTCTTGATGAAGCAGATCTTGTCGGCCACCTTCGCCGTGTGGGGGAGGACCTCCGACAGCCACGCCCCCGACTGGCCATACTGGGCGAACTTCAACGGCGAGCCGACCAGCGGGATCGAGCTTTGATTTCCCGACATCCCCGTCAGCCGCTGCCCACCACGGACGCTCTCCGGAAGCTGCTCGCCGGTCCGCTCGACGAGCGTCGGCTTCCAGTCGTAGAGATCAAGCTGCGACGGCCCGCCGGACTGGAAGAGATAGATCACCCGCTTCGCCTTCGGCGGCAGATGGAAGGCATCGAGCGCGCCATGCGGCACCGCGGGGACTGCCGCCGCCGCCCGTCGGGCGAGAAGCTCGGCCAGGGCGATCCCACCGAGCCCCATCCCGGTCGTGGCCAGGAGCCGGCGCCGGCTCATCGCCGCAGCGGCGGGGAGGGATTCGGGGGGCGTGTCCGCGGCATCGATCATGGCATGATCCCTCATCGTTTCACCACCGTTCCATCGTAGTTGAGGAGGGCGCTCAAGACCCCGGCAAGGCTCGCCACGTCGACGGGGAGCAGCGTTGGATCGGCCGGCACGCTGCCGACGGTGAGGAGCTTCTGGGCGTCGTCAGGGTGCGCCGTGTACCAGGCGAGTTGTTCGGCGTGCATCGAACGCAAAATCGCCGTCTCAGCCTCGTCGGGCCGGCGGCTCGTGAGTCGCTCAAACCCCTCGGCCAGGAGCGGCGAGATGTCGCCGGCCCCCGGCGGGTATCCCGTCAAGAGCTTCTGAGCGAGAACGCGCGACGCCTCGACAAACTGCGGCCCGTTCAGAAGCACGAGGGCATGGAGGGCGGTGTTGGTGGTGTCGCGCCGGGCGACGCAGACAGCCCGCTTCGGCACATCAAAGCTCTCGAGAACCGGCCCGGGGCCGGTCCGCCGCCAGAGGGTGTAGAGGCTGCGACGGTGAAGGTCGGGGCCACTGCCGGGCGCCGCCGGCTTAAACGACTCGGCGAGGTCGTAGGTGCTGACCGGAGGGCCGCCGACCTGCTCGACGAGGAGGCCGCAGGACGCGAGGATCCCATCGCGGATCATCTCGGCCGGGAGGCGATGCCGCGGCCCCCGCGCCAGCCACACGTTGGCGGGGTCGTCGGCCGCAAGCTGCGTGTCGGCCGTGCTCCGCTGCCGGTAGGTCTCCGACAGCATGATCGTCTTGAGAAGGGCCTTCATGTCCCATGCCAGGCCCCCTTCCGCCCGGGGCCTGGAAAACTGCCACGCCAGGGCATCGAGGAGCTCGGGGTATTCCGGGCGGACCGACTGACTGCCGAGATCCTCGGCGCTCTTTACGATCCCAATCCCAAACAGCGTCTGCCAGAGCCGGTTGACCGTGACCCGCGCCAGGAGCGGATTGGCCGGATCGGTGAGCCAGCGCGACAGTCCCAGCCGGTTGCGCGGCTCTCCAGCGGGGAAGGGGGGAAAGGCCGCCGGCGTGTCGGGCCCGACCGCGTCACCGCGCTGGCCGTATTCGCCCCGCACGAGCACGTAGGCCGTTTTCGGCGTCGTCATCTCCCGCATCACCATGATCTCCTGCGGCTGCTCGCCGAGATCGTCGCGCGCCCGCCGCGCCTCTTCGAGCGCTTTCCGCGCCGCCGACACTTCTGCGTCGAGAGCACTCGCCTGAAAGCCGCCAAGAAGGTCGGCGGCACCGTCGGGGCGCTGCTCCTTGAGCGTGGCGATCGCGCCGGGCTCGAACAGCTCGCGGGCCTCAAGCGCCGACAGGGCCCTATCAAAGACCTGAAAATCATCGACAAGGCCATCCTTGAATCCCTGGTCGCGCATCCGCTCGCCGATGCGGATGTGATCGCCGCCGCCGCCGGTGATCTCGCGCGTGAGACGGTCGCGGACAATCTCCACCGCCGCCGGCCGGCCGTCGACGAAGAGCTTCAAGCCGGCCGCTGCGCCCGATCCGTCGCTTGAGACCACGAGATGCGTCCAGCGCCCCACCGGCACCGGCTCCACCGACCGCACGCTCGCCGCATCCCCCGGCCAGAAGTGAATCAGCGACCACTGGAAATGCCCCTCCTCGACGAGAAGCTCGTAGCCCCGGCTGCCGGCATCGGTCCAGGCCTGCGAGCGGTGGAAGACAACCGCCCGGTCGGAGCGCACCGGCGCTTCCAGCCACAGCGCCACGGAAAACGGCTGACTGCGGCGGAAGTTCCCCACGGCCGTCTGCACCGGATGATCGCCAGTGAGCTTGAGCGCCTCACCAGAGTGCCCAGGGACAACCGTGATCTCTGCCGGGCTCGTCGCCGCGGCGCCACCGTCAACCGCATTGGGGAAGGAATTGTCGGCGCCCCGGCTATCGAAGGAAAAGGCGGCGATCCTTCCGGGGAGTGCCGCGGGGTTGGCGGCGGCCAGTTCCAAGGGCACGTCAGCCTTGCCAGCCATCCACGCCAACACCTTCGCACGCGAGATCCGTTCGCGGCGGTCGAGCTCCGTCGCCGCCAGGCGGCAAGCTTCGTCGGCCTTCTGCATCGCCGTCTTCCAGGCATCATCGGCCAGCCGTAGCTTCGGCGTCGGCACCGCCGGCGTGAAGTAGCTGTAGAGCCCCGCCTCGTCGACATCGTCGAAGAAGGCGAAGAACTGGTAATACTCCTTCTGCGTGAGCGGATCGAACTTGTGGTCGTGGCAGCGGCAGCACTCGAGCGTCAGGCCAAGGAACGCCGTCCCGAAGGTCGTGACGCGGTCGTTGACGTAATTGACGCGGTACTCCTCCTCAACGCTTCCCCCCTCCGCTTCCTGCTGATGGAGCCGATTGAAGGCGGTGGCGAGGATCTGCTCGTCGCTGGCATTGGGGAGGAGATCACCGGCGAGCTGCCAGGTGACAAAATCGTTCCAGGGGAGATTACGGTTGAAGGCGCCGATCACCCAGTCGCGCCACCACCACATCGGGCGGTCGCGATCGACCTGGAAGCCGTAGCTGTCGGCGTAGCGGGCAAGATCGAGCCAATCGGCCGCCATCCGCTCGCCGTAGCGAGGGCTCGCGAGGAGCCGATCGAGGAGTTTTTCATACGCCTCGGGGCGGTCGTCGGCGACAAACGCCGCCACCTCTTCCGCGGTCGGCGGCAGCCCTGTGACATCAAACGTCGCCCGACGGACCAGCCCGATCCGATCGGCCTCGGGCTGCGGCGCGATGCCGCGCTCGGCAAGCCGCTTTTGCACAACTCGGTCGATTGGATGAACCGTCGCCAGTCCCTCCGGCAGCAGCGGGACTTTGAGCGATTGAAACGCCCAGTGGGGCTCGTACACAGCGCCGGCGCTGATCCAGCGCTTCAAGAGCTCGACCTGCTCCGGCTCGAGCTTGCCGAGCTTCGCTCCCGGCGGGGGCATGACGACATCGGGATCATCGGAAACAATCCGGGCGATCATCTCGCTCGCCGCCGCGTCGCCGGGCACGATCGCCTTGGCCCCACTGGCCGCCTCGGCCGTCGCGCTCTCGGCGCGGTCCAGCCGCAGCCCCGCCTGCCGGTGACCACTGTCGGGCCCGTGGCACTGGTAGCAGGTGTCGGAAAGAATCGGCCGGATGTCGCGATCAAACGAGATCGCCGGCTCGGCAGCGGGGGCATGCCCACCAAGCCCAACGAGCGTGAGCACCATGACGGCCCAGCACCGGCGGCCCCGGATTCTGAAACACTCAAGCGCCATAGAGA
>CAMBFA010000162.1 GCA_945865325.1 Candidatus Kuenenia stuttgartensis | reverse complement strand
GGGCGTCTCGCCGGAGGCATTCTTCGAGGCTCTGCCCGAGGTCCTCGCCGCGGTGCCGCCGCTGCCGGGGGAGGAGTCGCTCTATGCGCGCTTCCAGGGGCTCATCCGGGCCATGGAGAATCGCCCCGAGCTGATGGCCCACGCCGTCGAAGCGGCCTCCGAAGCGGAGCGCGACATCGTCGAGCCGATGTTCCATTTCCGCAACGTCGGCCGTTCGCTGCCGGGGCACTGGACCACCGTCGACAACGGCGCTTCGTTCGGTGGCGATTATCTCACGCGCACGGCGGTGGCGAAGTCGAACGTCTTCGTAAACACGGCCCAGGAGGCCCGTTACTACTACCTCGATCTCGACGCTCTTGGTGAGCGTCTCGAAGGGGGGGAGCACTACCGGCTGACCTTTCCCGCCGGGGCGCTTCCCCCGGCCCGGGCCTTCTGGTCGGTGACGATTTACGACGAGCGCCATGCCCTCCCCGCTGGCGACGGTCCGCATGCGATCGGGTCGCACACGGCAGGGGTTGAGTTCGCGGAGGATGGATCGCTCTCGATCCTCGTCGGGCCGGCGCTGGCCGGCGGGGCGGATCCGGCACGCCCCAACCGGCTCGTCACCCCCACCGGTTCGTTCTCGCTCTACCTCCGCATCTATTGGCCCGAGGACGCCGTCCTCGACGGCTCTTGGACACCCCCCCCGGTGCGCCGTGACGGGACGATCGCGGCCGCGGATCGGCCCGTTTCCCGCACCGCGGTGCTCGGCAGCGTTGCAGCACCGGCGCCGGAGGAGCGCCCCTCGGCGGCGGCTGCGAAGGCCTCTGGCGTGGCGGTGGCCGTGCCGAGTCGGGCCGGGGGGGTGAAAGGGAGAAGGGGGAGGTTCGTTCGGAGTTCAGATCGTGAAGTCGTTCGACGCCGCTGATCCGTTCATGCCGATCAGCTGGTAGAGCGGCGTGGAGAGATAGCGCTCGCCGGTGCTGCAGGCGAAGGTGACGATCGTCTTGCCGCGATGCTCCGGGCGGGCGGCGATCCGGGCGGCGACGGCGACGTTCGCCCCGGAACTGAAGCCGGCCAGGATCCCTTCCTCGGCTGCCAGTCGCCGCGCCCAGTCGGCGGCCTCGCCGCTCGAGACCGTCTCGACGCCATCGAGGAGGGTGCGATCGAGATTGGCCGGAACGAAGCCGGCGCCGATCCCCTGGATGGCATGGGCGCCAGTTCGTCCGCGGCTGATGACGGGCGACTCCTCCGGTTCGACGGCGATGGCGACGAGCCCTGGATGGCGCCGGCGCAGGGCGCGCGTGCAGCCGGTGATCGTGCCCCCCGTACCGACGCCGGCGACGAGGATGTCGACGTTGCCGCCGGTCGCTTCCTCGATCTCGGGGCCGGTATGGGCTTCGTGGGTGTCGGGATTCGCCCGATTCTCGAACTGCCGCGGCATCCATGAGTGAGGAGTCGAGCGCTTGATCTCATCGGCGGCGGCGATCGCCCCGCGCATCCCGTCGGCGGCCGGTGTGAGGAGGAAGCGGGCGCCCAGGCCGAGCAGGAGTCCGCGCCGTTCCATGCTCATCGAGTCGGGCATGACGAGCGTTACGGTGTAGCCCTTGGCGGCCGCGACGAAAGCCAGGGCGATGCCTGTATTTCCGCTCGTCGGCTCGATGATCACCCCCCCCGGGGGGAGATCACCCGAGCGTTCGGCCGCCTCGATCATCGCCAGCCCGATCCGGTCCTTGACGCTCGACAGGGGGTTGAAGAACTCGAGCTTCACCAGGACCGTCGCATGGTGGCCGGGAACGATCCGCCGCAGCCGAACGAGGGGGGTGCGGCCGACGGTGTCGAGAATCGTCCGGTTCATGATGCCGCTCCAAGGCATGTTTTCCAGGGGAAAATATAACCTGCAGAATGATTGTTGACAAGTACGATTATGTTGTTAATGTTTATCGACAAGAAGCTTGTTTGTTGCTGCTTCACCCCGCTTTCACCCCTCTCTCTTCCCCGCGATGGGCTGCCGGACGACCGGATCGCCCTTTCTCCACCACACTCGCCGCGACGCTGACCGGAAGGACCGGAGGACCGCACTGGCTTCAAGGAGCCTCTGCCATGGTTCACCCCTTCCGGATCTTTTTTCGCCGGCCCACCCCGCGTCGTCCGCGGGCGTTCACGCTCGTCGAACTCCTGGTGGTGATCGCCATCATCGGGACGCTCGTCGGGCTCCTCCTTCCCGCCGTGCAGGCGGCCCGCGAGGCGGCTAACCGCAGCAAGTGCGGCAACAACGTCCGCCAACTCGCCCTCGGCCTCATCAACCACGCCGACGCGAAGCGGGCGTTCCCGCCGGGCTGGAAGGTGACCAACCTCGTCGCCAATGCCGAGGGCTGGGCGTGGGGCGCCTACATCCTCCCCTTCATCGAGGAGACGGCGCTCGCTGGCCAGCTCAACATCCAGCAGGGCAATCTTGCCGAGGTGCTCGTGTCGGCGAACTGGTCGCCGGTGGTCGACGCGGTGCAGAAGCCGCTCCGTAGCTTCATGTGCCCCTCCGACTCGCAGTTCGCCGGCGACGGTCAGATCCACAATGACCGGCGCTTCACCGGCGGGATCGGTTTCACGCAGCACGCCTATGTGCCGGGGGTGAGCAATTACATCGGCAGCACCGGTCACGTCGTCAACGCACTCGGGACAAAAGAGAACAGCGGGATCCTCTATGGCAACAGCCAGGTGAAGATCGCCGAGATCCTCGACGGCACGAGCTCAACGATCCTCCTCGGCGAACGCGACACGAAGAACTGCCGCTCCGGGGCCTGGGCGGGCATCCGCAATCCGCAGGGAGGGGTGACCCGTGGGGTGTTCGTGGCCGTCGGACACAACCGGGCGCGGATCAACGAGCCGACGCTGAGCTGGGACTTCGATCCGACGGGGTGCGGTCAGGGCTTCGGCAGCCTCCATCCGGGCGGCGCGACCTTCGCGACCTGCGACGGTGCCGTCCACTTCATCACCAATGACATCGATCACTACCACGCCAATGGCTGGCTCAACCGCTACGACCCACGGAACGGGACGTATCAGCGTCTGACAAGCAGGGATGACGCCCTCCCCGTCTCGGTCCCGTGATCGCGGCGCGACCCAAAGTCCATCACCCTCTTCAGTCGTTCAAGGAGCAAATCACCATGGCTCGTTTCCCAGGCATCCTTCCCGGTCTCGTGCTCGGAGCGGCGATCCTGTCGGCCGCTGGCTGCGGCGGTCGGGCCGACATCGGCAGCGTCACCGGCACGATCACGCTCGACGGCCAACCGCTCGTCGACGCGGTCGTCACGTTCGAGCCCGGCGTCGGGGGCGCGCCCTCCCGGGCGATCACCGACTCCAGGGGGCACTACCAACTGCGCTACACGCGTGAGATCCTCGGGGCGAAGGTCGGCCAGCATGTCGTCTCGGTGAGCACGTTCCGCGCGGCCAATCCCGACGCCGAGCCTCCCCGGCCGGTGGTGGCGGAAAGGGTGCCGCCGCGTTTCAATGGTGATACCGAGCTTCGGGCCGACGTCGCCGCGGGGGGCAACAGGATCGACTTCACCCTCCAGTCGACCGGCCCCGTGCCGCAGCCGAATCTCGCCGACTTCTGATCGTTCCATGGCGTGGTGTCGTTCGTCTCACCCGATCCCGACCCGTTCACCTGGGATGCCCCAATGCTCTCCTTCCGGCTCCTGCCCCTGATCCTTCTGGCCGCCGTTGCCGTCCCGTTCCCCTCTGCCCTGGCGGCCGGGACGGCGCGGCGGCCCAATATCCTCGTCATCGTGGCCGACGATCTCGGCTACGCCGACCCGGGCTTCCAGGGGGGGCGTGACGTCCCCACGCCGCGGCTCGACGCCCTCGCCGCCTCGGGCGTGCGCTGTACGTCGGGCTATGTGTCGGGCCCTTACTGCAGCCCGACCCGCGCCGGGCTGCTCACCGGCCGCTACCAGCAGCGATTCGGCCACGAGTTCAATCCCGGCCCGCCGGCGGCGGCGAACGTCGAGGTCGGGCTCCCCCTCACCGAACGGACACTCCCGGAACTGCTTCGCGCGGGAGGCTACCGCACGGGGCTGGTCGGGAAGTGGCATCTCGGCCATGCCGAGCCGTTTCTTCCCCAGAGCCGTGGCTTCGAGGAATCCTTCGGCTTTCTCGGCGGAGCGCATCCCTACCTTCCCGCCGGACGTGTTGAAGATGGGGTCAATGCCATCCGCCGCGGTCACGATCCGGTCGACGAGCCTGAATACCTGACGCGGGCCTTTGCCCGCGAGGCGGTGTCGTTCATCGACCGCCACCGCGAGGAGCCATTCTTTCTCCTTCTCACCTTCAACGCCGTCCATGGTCCGCTCCAGGCTCCCCCTGACGGCGCCGATCGCTTTCCGGAGATCGCCGATCCGCGGCGGAAGGCCTACGCCGAGATGCTCGCCGAGCTCGACGTGGCCGTCGGGCGGGTTCTCGACCGACTCGACGAGACGAAGCTTGCCGACGACACGCTGGTGGTCTTCATCAGTGACAATGGCGGCCCGCCGGCAAACGCCTCCAGCAACGGTGCGCTCCGGGGCTTCAAGGCCTCGACCTGGGAAGGTGGAATCCGCGTGCCGTTTGTGGTCCGTTGGCCCGGTCATCTCCCTGCCGGCAAGACCTTCGACCGGCCGGTCATCCAGCTCGACATCCTGCCGACAGCGCTGGCTGCCGCCGGAGTGACGGCCCCGGCGGGGCTGAAGCTCGACGGCGTCGATCTCGTGCCACACCTCGCCGGACGCGTCGAGACGCCTCCCCATGAGCATCTGTTCTGGCGGTTCGGCGAGCAGACGGCGATCCGCAGCGGCGACTGGAAGCTCGTCAGGGCCAACGGGATCTCTGATCCGATCCTCATCAACCTCGTCGATGATGGCGGCGAAACGAACGATCGCTCCGCCGTGAATCCGGACAAGCGTCGGGAGCTCGAATCGGCCTGGCGCGAATGGAACGGGCAACTCACCGCTCCGCTCTGGAAGAAGCAGGCCAAGCCCGGCCAGGGGCGGCAGCGGCAACGACGCGCTGGCGCCGCGGCTTCCTGATCGGAGAGGTCCGTGTCCGTCGCCCCGTTCCCCCCGTCGCGTTCCCGGTTCCGCACCCGCCTCACCTTTGTGCCCGTTCCGCCAACCCGGAGGCCCGGCCATGCTCACCCCACTGCTCCCCACGAGACTGCTCCTTCCCCTGCTGCTCCTGTCGCTGGCCATGCTCGCTCCGGAGATGACCCAGGGGGAGGAAGCGGTCGATCCGGCGAAGCTCGAGTTCTTCGAGCGGCGGATTCGGCCCTTGCTGGCGGGGAAGTGCTTCAACTGCCATTCCGCTGCCAACAAGGCGGCCGGGGGGCTCCGGGTCGATGACCGCAATGGCCTCCTCGAAGGGGGTAAACGCGGCGCCGCGGTGGTTCCCGGCGAGCCCTCGACGAGCCTGATTCTGAAGGCCGTCCGCCACGAGGCGGGGGCTCCGAGAATGCCGCCCGAAGGGGGGCTCGAGACTGAGGAGATCGCCGATCTCGAGCGCTGGATTACGGAGGGTGCCGTCTGGCCGGCGGTCGAGCTGTCGGAGGGGCAGGGGGGATGGAACGCCGACTACGAGGCGCTCCGTCGCGAGCACTGGGCCTTCCGGCCGGTGTCGCCGGCCGCAACCCCTACCGTGTCGGACGTCGCCTGGCCCCGGGACGACGTCGATCGCTTCGTCCTCGCAGCCCTCGAGTCGCAGGGAATCGCCCCCGTCGCCGATGCCGACCGGGCCGCGCTCCTCCGGCGCCTCACCGCCGATCTCACCGGCCTCCTGCCCACGCCCGAGCAAGCAGATGCCTTCGTCGGTGATGGGGCGCCCGGGGCGCTCGAAAGCGTCGTCGATGCGCTCTTGGCGTCGCCGGCGTTCGGTGAGCGCTGGGGCCGCCACTGGCTCGACATCGCCCGGTTCGGTGAATCGACCGGGTCGGCCCGCAATCTCCCCTACCCCCATGCCTGGCGCTACCGCGACTGGGTGATCGATGCGGTTAACGCCGACCTTTCGTACGACCGCTTTCTCGTCGAGCAGATCGCCGGCGATCTCCTCCCCGCCGCCGATCCGGCGGCGCGGGAGCGGCAGCTGATCGCCACCGGCTTCCTCGCGATCGGGGTCAAGGACGTCAATCAACGATTCAAGGTGCGGTTCGTGATGGACAACGTCGATGAGCAGATCGACACCATGAGCCGCGGCATCCTCGGGCTGACGGTGAGCTGCGCCCGCTGCCACGACCACAAGTTCGACCCCGTGCCCGCCACCGATTACTACGCCTTGGCCGGGATCCTCACGAGCACCGAGCAGTGCGCCGGCGTGCGCAACAAGATGGGGGGTGCCGGCCTCGACTACTACGACGCCTCGATGCTCGTCGTCCTTGCTCCGGTCGACGAAGGAACGGCCGCGAAAATCGCCATCGCCAAAGCCGAGGTCGAAGCGGCGAAGGCGGCCTTCGAGCAGATCCGCGGGAAACCCGAGGGGCTCGCCAAGGGGGAGAACGGGAGGCCGATCCAGCAGGGCTACCGGCAACGGTGGAACCGGGCCCAGCAGGAGTTTGAACGGCTCTCCGATCCGGCTCGTACCGGGAAGGTGGCGATGGGCCTCCGCGACGCCGAGAAGATCGGCGACACGGAGATCCGTGTCCGTGGCGAGGCGGAGCAGCTCGGGCCGGTGGTGCCGCGGGGCTTTCCCTCCGCCGTCGAGGTGCCCGGCGCCGAACCGATCGACCCGGCCGCGAGCGGGCGGCTCCAGCTCGCGCGGTGGCTCGCCCATTCGCACAATCCGCTGACCGCGCGGGTCTACGTCAACCGGGTCTGGCAGCGGCTGTTTGGCACCGGTCTGGTCGACACCGTCGACAACTTCGGCGTCACCGGGAACGCCCCATCCCATCCCGAATTGCTCGACCGGCTGGCTGCGGATTTCGTTGCCGACGGCTGGTCGACGAAGCGCCTCGTCCGGCGCCTCGTCCTCTCCCGCACCTACGGGCTCTCCGCGTCGTCTCAAGAACGGGCGCTGGCGATCGATCCGGCCAATCGGCTCCTGTGGCGTCATTCGCCGCGCCGGCTCGACGCCGAGGAGATCCGCGACACGATGCTGGCGATCGCCGGCCGGCTCGATCGATCGCGGCCCGCCGAGGGGCCGTCGCGGCAACTCGAGGTGCGCGAGCTGCGCAACAACGGGCGCGAGATCGCTTCGATCCTCTCCTTCGCCAAGGCGAGCGCCCATCGCAGCGTCTACCTGCCGTTGCTGCGCACGGTCGTGCCGGGGGCGCTCGAGGCCTTCGACTTCGCCGATCAGGGGCAGGTGACCGGGCAGCGGGAGTCGACCACCGTGCCGGCCCAGGCCCTCTACCTCCTCAACGACCCGTTCGTTGCCAAGCAGTCGCTGGTGGTGGCCGAGACACTCCTCGATCGGCCGACAGGCGACGACCGGGAGCGCATTGCCAGTGCCTTCCGTCTCGTCCTCGGGCGCCTCCCCACTTCACCGGAGATCGACGACGTGCTCGCGTTCCTCGCCGCATTCGAGGCCCAGGCCCCCGCCACACCAGCGCCCGTCGCGGAGGCGCCGGTGGAGACGGTGGTAACGGCCCCGTCGGCGCCCGATCCGAACCTCGATCCCGATCAGGTCGAGCAGGATTCGGAGAAGGTGGTGGAGGAGTTGGCCCGTCCGCGGGATGCCCGCAGCGCGGCGTTTGCCGCGTTCGTGCAGGCGATGCTGGCCTCCGCCGAGTTCCGTTATCTGCCGTGAGCCGATGGTCTCCCCTCCCTGCCGTTCACCCCATTCGGAGTCGATTCGACCATGTCGCGCCCGTCCCCGAACGAGCTTGTCCCCCACGCCGCGCCCTCCCGCCGGGATGTCCTCCGATCGGCTGCAGCCGGCTTCGGCATGGTGGCGCTGGCTGGTCTCCTCGGGCTCCAGGCCCGGGGAACGTCCGCGGCCGCAGGGCCGGTGACGACCCTCGCGCCGCGTCCCCCGCACGCCCTGGCCCGCGCCAAGCGGATCATCTTTCTGTTCATGGAAGGGGCGATGTCGGCGGTCGACACCTTCGAATACAAGCCCGCGCTCCAGGCATGGAACGGGAGGCCGAGCCCCGGCGGCGGCAAGCTCGTCGGATCGAAGTTCTCGTTCCGTCAGCACGGTCAGACCGGCAGCTGGGTCTCGGAGCTCTATCCCCATGTCGCCCGTCATGTCGACGACCTGTGCTTCATCCGCGGCCTCCACACCGACACCCCTGCCCACCCGCAGGCGGTGATCCAGCTCCACACCGGCGCCCGCAATGCCTCGCTCACGCGCCCCTCGCTCGGATCGTGGCTCCTCTACGGCCTGGGGAGCGAAAACGAGGATCTGCCCGGCTACGTCGCCATCAATCCCGCGCCGAACTTCGGCGGTGCGATCAACTACGGCAACGCCTTCCTTCCGGCGTCGTTCCAGGGAACGCGGATCACCGACACCGGCGAGCTCCCCAATCTCCGGGCTGCCCTGCCACGCGACCTGCAGCGCTCGCAGCTCGACCTCGTGCAGCGGTTCAATCGTTCCTTCCAGGCGAGCCCCGTGGCGCCCCGCGAGATCGACGGCGTGATCGCCTCGGCCGAGCTCGCCTTCCGCATGCAGGACACCGTGCCCGACCTCCTCGACGTGTCGCGCGAGCCGCAGTCGGTTCTCGACGCCTATGGCGTGAAGCCCGGGAAGGAGGGGAGCTTCGCACGGCAGTGCCTGATGGCGCGGCGGATGTCCGAGGCAGGGGTGCGGTTCGTGGAGATCCGCCAGCCGGGGTGGGATCATCACAACAATCTCCACAAGGGACTCATCGAAAACGCCGCTGCCACCGACCAGCCAACCGCCGCGCTCCTGGCCGACCTCAAGCAGCGCGGCCTGCTCGACGACACGCTCGTCCTCTTCGGGAGCGAGTTCGGCCGCCTCCCGACCGCTCAGGGAGAGGACGGCCGCGATCACAACATCACCGGCTATCCGATGTGGATGGCCGGGGGGGGCGTGAAGCGCGGCTTCTCTTACGGTGGCACCGACGAGCTCGGGATCCATGCCGTCGAGGGGAGGATGCACACCACCGACCTCCACGCCACCCTGCTTGCGCTGATGGGGCTCGACCATGAGCGGCTCACCTACAACTACGCCGGCCGCGACTTCCGCCTCACCGACGTCGCCGGGAATGTCATTCGCGAGCTCTTTGCCTGAAGGCTGCCGCCGAGGTTTGCCTGAGGGTCCTTCGGATCTTTTTCCACACTTCATGGTGTGTTAATCGCCGGTTGCCATTCGTCGGGGGCCGTCGTATGTTCGTGTCTGCAGAGGCGTTGTGCCTCGCTGCGTGGGTGTCGGATGCGACGCCCCTTCTGCGGCCCTCACCGGACAACGAGTGATGCTCCCCAGGCGACAAACGGTAGTCGGTGTTGGTCGGCCATTTTTCGGACGTCTGGATAGAGAAGTCCGAATATCGGGGGTGGCGCTCCTCATTCTCGTCGCCGGATGCTCCCGGCTCCCCGACTCCGCCTACAACCTCCGGGCCGATGTCGAGAAGCTCGAGCTTCCCGCCAAGCACAAGGC
>CAMBFA010000161.1 GCA_945865325.1 Candidatus Kuenenia stuttgartensis | reverse complement strand
GCCGTCAAGGCTGGCACGTTCAAGACGCTTGCCGCAGCGCTCGGCGCTGCCGATCTCGTCGACACGCTCAAGGGCAAGGGTCCGTTCACCGTTCTCGCTCCTTCCGATGAAGCTTTCGCCAAGCTTCCCAAGGGCACCGTGGAGAATCTCCTCAAGCCCGAAAACAAAGAGAAGCTCAAGGCGATCCTCCTGCTCCACGTTGTTCCCGGCTCCGTGATGGCGGCAGACGTCGTCAAGCTCAAGGAAGCGAAGACGGCCGGCGGACAGACGATCAAGATCAGCGTTGTTGGCGACGCGGTGAAGGTCGGCACTGAAAAGGGCATGTCGAAGGTCGTGAAGACCGACATCAAGACCGACAATGGCGTGATCCATGTGATCGACGCCGTTATTCTTCCCTGATCGTTCGCTGAGAACCTCCAGGTTCATTCGAAACTGCCAGGCCGCATCCGCCCGGGATCTCCGAGCGGATGCGGCTCTTGGCGTTTCTGGGGATCGATTTCACTCCGGTGGACTTCGTCCGTCCGCCCGCATCGCACTTCCCGGCGGTGCCGTCATGTCGCGGAAGCGGCGGCAACGACGGCTCCCCGGCCTCCTGGACAACCCGTTCCGGCCCGGGATCGTCCCTCGAGACGCGTGACATTCTCTGCCGAGGGTCGCCCTGTCGGTTGGCGGTGAGCTGGCCCCGGCTCCCAAGCCCCCGATCCACCGCCTGCGTCGCCCCCCCGAAGAACCAGCCAGGATCTCCGCAGGAACCCCTCCGATGACCGACCGCGCATCGCGAAACACACGACAACTCAACGCCTGGGGATGGATTGTGTCGCTGGCCCTCGTGTCCGGAGTGACCCTGGCATGCATGACCATGGGGGCCTTTCTCGGCTTGGTCTTTGTGGCCGATGACGCCGCAGGGCTGATCAGCAACCTTCCTCTTCCGGCACCGGGAATCGGGATCGGGGGAGCGGAGGTGTTCGTAGCGGCCGCGCTCGTCTTCATCTGGGTTCACATCGGCGGCGCCGTCGGCCTCCTCGTGGGCTTGGTGGCAGGCACGCTCGCCTGCCGTGGCTGGCTCGTGCCACGATTGAAACAGCGGCCGGGGTTCAGCCGTCTCGTTGCAGTCGCCACCCCGCCTCGCCGCGGCGGGCCCGAGGCGCGTTGAGGAGCCAGCCGACGAACAGCGGGAGCCCGATGCGGAGCCCGCCCCCCGATCCCGGTCTTGCACCGGGATCGGGGTGACGAGAGCGTCCGTCGATCGGATCCACAGGCCGGCGAGCGCCTCAGGTTGTCGGCAGGGATGCGATCACGCCGTCGCCACCGACGACGACCTCCGCCATCAGCCTCGAGCGGGCCCGGATCGTGCCCATGCTGTCGCCGAGCACCCACGATTCATAGGCCGCATCGACGAGGCTCTCCGACGTCCCCAGGGCGTCGCCGGTGATGTCCCAAAACATCATCCCGCCGAGGCCCAGTCGCTCCGCCCAGTCGGACTTCTGCGCGATCGAGGCCCGGGTCTCGAACGAGCTGAAAGTGTCACCAGCCGCATCGTAGACATAGGCCGCCTGGGCGGTGTCGTCCCAGTAGAGCTTCCAAGAGCCCGCTGAGGTCTGCATCTGCGCGACGAGGTCTTTGTAGTCGTAGACCCCCTTCTCGAACGTCCCTGCAGCGGCCGCCGACGACTTCTCCAAGTAGCCACCATCGCCGCCATCGGCCACGCCACTCCAGGCCCGCGTGTAGAGCGGCGCCCCGAGGATCACCTTGGCGGCCGGCACGCCGGCAGCGAGGTAGGCTTTCACCGCCGTCTGGATGTCATACCCGGCCGCGTCGCCAGTGAACGCCGACTGATGGCCAGTGGTCGTCTCCCAGGTGCCGTGGAAGTCGTACGACATGAGATTGAAATGGTCGACCGAAGGCGCGAGCCCGGCCAGATTGAAGGTGGCGATTTTGTCGATCCCCGCCGGTGAGGCGACCGAGATCTCGTAGCGCCGCCCCAGCTGGGCCCCGAGCGCATCGAACTTCTGCCGCACCAATTGCAACAGCGAGGCATAGTTGGCACCGTCGCTCGGGCTCGCCGCATTGCCCGCCTCCCCGCCGCCGCCCGGATACTCCCAATCGAAATCGATGCCATCAAACATCCGGTAGGTGGTGAGGAAGTTCACCAGTGAGCTGGCAAACGCCTCCCGCCCCGCCGGGGTCGAGCAGACGGCGCTGAAGTTGTCTGACAGCGTCCATCCCCCCACGGCAATAAGCACTTTCATGTGGGGAGCCTTCGCCTTCAGCTCGGCGAGCTGGTTGAAATTGCCCCACACCGTCTGCTGCGAACGCGGGTCGTTGGCTGGATACGACCACAGATCGGCCTCCCCCGACACCGACTCCGCAGCGCTGAACCGCTTGTCGAGCGCCGCATAGCTGTCCATGATCGCCACCTGGCCGTTGCTCTTCAGATCGAGGAACGAGTAGATGAGGTGGTTGATCTTGTCGGCGGGAACGTCCGCCACCTGGAAGTTGCGGCCGTAGATGCCCCATTCGGGGAAATAGGCTGTCAGCACCTTGTCGGTCTTCGTGATGTCGCCACCGACCGAGCTCGGCGCGGTGTCGTCGTTGACGATCGCCACCGACACGGTCGACTGGGCGAGCGTTGCCCCCTGCGGCGATGAGAGCGTGAGGGAGAAGGTTTCGTCGGTCTCGACCGTCGCGTCGCCGATCACCGCCACGTTCATCTGCTGCGTCGTCACTCCGGCCGGGAAGGTGATGGTGCCGCTGGTCGCCGTATAGTCGCTGCCGGCCTTCGCCGTGCCGTCGGTGGTTCTGTAGGCGACCGTCACCGGGGTGGCTGACGCCGCCGAGAGCGACAGCGTGAACACCGACTTCGCCGTCGTCCCAGCCGCCCCCTCCTTCACGGCAGCTCCCGTGACGCTGATGGTCGGGAGCGGAGGCGCGACCGTCCCGCCTCCGCTTCCACCACCCCCTCCGCTTCCACCACCGAGCGGCACGCCGTTGAGCGTCCAGTCGGTCGGGGAGGCAATCGTGCCGGCACCGGCGCCAACAAAGCCGATCGTCACGCTCCCTCCGACCGGCACGGTGCCGTTGAAGCCGGCGTCAGCGACGGTGAAGCGAGTCCCACCGGCGACGGCCGACGTGCCGACCAGCGTCGCATTCCAGGCCGAAGCGATCGTCCAGGGTGCGGTGAAGCCGAGCTTCCAGCCGGGGATCGGCGTTGTGCCGCCGTTGGTGAGCTTGATCTCCCCACCGAAGCCGTTGCTCCATTGCCCCGTGACGGTGAACGCCACGGTCACCCCCTGGCCGGCCGGGGCGATGTCGTCGTCGAGGATCGTCCCCACGGCACTTGCCTGGGCGAGCGTGGCCCCCCGGGGCGCGGAGAGCACAAGCGTGAAAGTCTCGCTCGGCTCGGTTGTAGCATCACCGATCACCGCCACGCTCACCTCCGCCTTCGTCACTCCGGGGGCAAAGGTCACCGTGCCGCTGGTGGCGGTGAAGTCGCTCCCTGCCACGGCGGTGCCATCGGCTGTGGAATAGGCAACCGTCACCGGCACTGCCGAGGGGGCGGAGAGCGACAGCGCGAAGACCGCCTTCGCACCGCCCCCCACGGCCCCCTCCTTGACCGACGCAGCGCCGAGCGCGATCTGCGGGAGCGGCGGCGTCTGCGGCGTGCTGGCATTGCCGATCGGCTCGCCATTGAGGAGCCAGCGCGACGGGGCGGCCGCGGCACCGCCGGCACCGATGAACCCGAAGGCGACGCTCTTGCCCGCGTCGAGCGTGCCGTTCCAGCCGGTGTTGGCGATCGTGTAGGTCGAACCGACACGCGACACGATCCGCGCGTCCCAGATCGAGTTGATCTGGGCGGCGTAGTCGAAGCTCACTTTCCAGTCGGTGACCGGCGTAGTGCCCCGGTTGTCGAGCGTGATTCCGGCCTGGAAGCCGGAGCCCCAGTCCTGCACGACTTTGTAATCGGGCACGGTGGCCGACATCATCGCCCGCCCTTCGAGCGGCTCGCTGCCGAGCCTCGTCATGCCGCGCGCCATGCGGACCAGACTGCGGACATGACCCCGTCGCAGTTGGCGAGAGGGGAGCTCCCGGAACATCGAGCAGAACTGCCAGAGGGGATTCATGATGAGCCTCACGGGTGAGCGAGCAGGTGGCGACGGCAGCAACGCCGTCTCGGTCCGGCACGCGCCGGACTCCATGCCTCCTCTACGCCGTGCACCAGCCGCAGGTCGGCGGCCAAGCCGCACTTCATGCGGATTTCATGGCGTGTTCATGCGCCGTTCATGGTCCCCATCACGCGGCCTTCACGAAGGCTCGGGCGTCGCCGGAAGGATGAGCACAAACGTCGCGCCGCCGCCAGGCGTGGCCTCGTGGACAAGATCGCCCCCATGGCTGCGGGCTATGCGGCGCGACAGCGCCAGGCCGATGCCGTGGCCACCGGAAGCCTTGCCGCTGTGGAAGCGATCGAAGAGCTTCGGAAGCGCGAGCACGGGAACGCCCGGGCCGTGGTCGATCACCGCCATCCGGCAACGGGAGGCTCCCTTCGCGAGCGTTACCTCGATCCGATCACCGGTGGCACCATGCTCGATGGCGTTGGTGAGCAGATTGACGACCACCTCCTCGAGGAGGTCGGAATCACCCCGGATCACCGCGCCGCTCGACGGCGGCACGATCCCAACGCCCCGGTCGCCGGCGTGCCGCTCGACGCGCTCGATCGCCGCCGCGACGATCGGCTCGAGGTCGATCGGCCGCAGGCGGGCCGGATCGAGCGCCGCGGTCCGCGAGTAGCAAAGGAGGCTCTCACACACCCCCTCGATCCGCCGCGCCAGGCCGTCGATCCGCTCGAGCGCCCCGGCCATCTCGCTGGTGGAGTGGGCGCCGCGGCCTTCGGTATCACACTCGAGCAGGATGGCATGAACGGGATTGACGAGTTGATGGGCCACATCGGCATTGAAGCGAGATTGGGCCTGACGGATGTCGTCGAGCTTGTCGAGCATGGCGTTGATCGTCCCGGCGACCTCCGCCACCTCGGCGTCGGAATGGGCGAGGTCGATCCGCTCATCGAACACGCCGGAACGGATGCGGCGGGCGGTGGCCGCGATCGTGGCCAGTGGGGAGAGGACGCGGGCCAGCGTCAGCCAAGCGACCGCGAGCACCAACGGCACCCAGAGGACGAACGTCGCCAGCTGATAGAGGGCCTGTTTTCTCGCCGCAGCCCTCAAGCCTGTCGTCGACGTGCCGGCGATGAGCACCGCGCCATCGGCGCCGGCGATCGCCGCCAGCCGCCACAGACCGTCGGCTGTCGTCCAGGCAGTGCCGAGGCGCGACGGCCAGGCGGGATCCCAGGCCAGGCCGGGGGGTAAGTCGACGGCGTGCACCCTCGTGCCATCCCCCTTCCAGCCCCCGGCAAACCACCGAAAGCTGGGGAGATCGATCGGACCGGCCCCAAGGTCGAAGATCCCGGCAATGCCGCGCGGCTCCCCCGCCTCCACCGGATGAATGGTGGGGAGCGGAAAGCCGTCGTCGCGCTGCAGGCTTCCGGCGGGCAGGAGGGGAAGAAGCCGATCATGAACCTCAAACGCGAACAAGTGCGCGCGGAGCTCGAGATCGACATCGTGGGCCATGGCCGTCACGGTCGTCGAATAGTGGATGAGGCGGAGGACCACGGCGCCGACGACAAACAGCGCGCCGAAGGTGAGCATGAACCGGCGCCGCAGCGATGGCCTCTTCTTCTGCCGCGCGGCGGGATCAGCGGGACGATTGGTCATCCCGCGGCCCCGTCGATGATGAAGCCCTGGCCGCGCCGGGTCGTGATCAGGTCGCGCCCCAGCTTCCGCCGCAACCGGAGGACGAGCACGTCGACGACATTGCTCACCATCTCTTCGGGAACGTTCTCCCCGGGGTGGATCGCCTCCTCGAGCATCGCCCGGCTGACGAGCCGGCCGCGGTGGCGCGCGAGGCAGGCGAGGAGGGCGAATTCCTGGGCCGTCAGCGTTACCGGTTCGCCGCCGCGCGTCGCCGCTCGGGAATGAAAGTCGACCGTCACATCGCCGATCGTGGTCGCCGAGCTCACATCCCCCACGCTTCGCCGCAGCACCGCACGGATGCGCGCCTCGAGCTCCCGGATCGTGAACGGCTTGACGAGATAGTCATCCGCCCCGAGATCGAGCACCCCGACACGGTCATCCTCGTGGCGCTTCGACGACACGACGATCACCGGCACGGCGCTGGAGCGCCGCAGCTTTGCGAGCACCTCCTCTCCGTCCATCCCCGGCAGCCGGAGATCGAGGACGACCAGGTCGACGCCGCCGTCGAGGGCCTTGGCAAGCCCCGCCGGACCGTCGGCTGCCTCGAGCACCTCGACCCCGGCTGCCCGCAGCCCCTGGGCCACCGCGCAGCGGGCGGAGTCTTCGTCGTCGATGACGAGCACGCGCACGGGATCATCTCCGACAGGGGTGGGATTTGGGCACGGATCGCGGGGGCCACCCAGACTCGCCCCAGACGGGCAGCCTGCGGCGACATCTCGCCGTTTCTACCACGATCCGCGGCGGTGGTCAGGCCACGGCACGGCAGGAGCCGTCTCGCGGAGGCCGTCATGCCCCCCCGGCGCCGGGGCCTCGTCACGACCTGACGACCGGCTCCTTCCCCATCGGGGGCGCCCGGGTTTTCGGTAAGCTATCGAGCATGGCCGAACAATTTTTCCGGATCACCAACACCGTCGCCCTGCTGGGATGGATTGCGTTGCTGGCGTTGCCCGGCAACAAACGCGTCTCGGGGCTGCTCTGCGCCGTGCTCCTCCCCGGCGCCCTTGCGGCGGCCTACGCGGCCGTGATCGTGTGGAAGCTGGCCGCAGGAGGGCCGTCGCCTGACGAACTCGGCTCGATAGCCGGGCTGCGGAAGGCCTTCACCGACGACTGGGTATTCGCCGCGGCGTGGACCCACTACCTCGTTTTCGACATGGTCGTGGGGGCGTGGATCGCCCGCGACGCGGTCCGCCTGCGGATGCCGTGGCCGGTGCGGAGTGGGTGCCTCGTTCTCACCTTCCTCCTCGGCCCGATCGGCTTCCTTCTCCACCTCGTCGCCCGGGCGATGAAGGCACAGCAGGTGGCGGTTGATGACTGACGGCGACCGCCGCGAACACCCCGACTACCTCACGAAGCAACTGATCACCTGCCTCGGGAACAAGCGGGCGCTCCTGGCGCCGATCGAAGCCGCCGTCGAGCAGGTCAAACGGCGCCTCGGCCGGGATCGGCTCGCCTGCTTCGACGTCTTCAGCGGTTCGGGGATCGTCTCCCGATTCTTCAAGAGGCATGCTTCGCACCTGATTGCCAACGACCTCGAAGCCTATGCCGCCGTCGCCAGCCGCTGTTTCCTCACCAACCGCAGCGACGTCGATCTGGCCACACTCGCCGACGTCGTCGCCGACTTCAACGACCGTGCCTCGTTGCCTCAAGCCCCCTCCGGATTCATCGCGGCGATGTATGCCCCGCGCGACGAGGAGCAGATCGAGGCCGACGACCGTGTCTTTTACACCCGTGCCAACGCCCGCCGGCTCGACGCCTATCGTCAGCTCATCGACACGGCCCCTGCCCATCTCCGCGATCTCCTCTTGGCGCCGCTGATCAGCGAAGCCTCGATCCACGCCAACACCGCCGGCGTCTTCAAGGGCTTCTACAAAAACAGGCAGACGGGGATCGGCCAATTCGGCGGCACCGGGTCGGATGCGCTCCAGCGGATCCTTGGCCCGATCCGCCTCGAGCCCCCGATCTTGAGCTGCTTCGAATGCCCCTTCGAGGTCTTCCAGGCCGACGCCCACGCCGCCGCGCTCCAGGCCCGCCCGGTCGATCTGGCCTACCTCGATCCGCCGTACAACCAGCATCCCTACGGCTCAAACTATTTTCTCCTCAACCTCCTCGTGCGCTACCAGCGCCCGGAACGCGTCAGCCGCGTGTCGGGGATCCCGGAGGATTGGAACCGCTCCGGGTTCAACGTCAGGGCGGAGGCGCAGCCGAGGCTCGAGGCCCTCGTCAGGGATCTCCGGGCGACGTTCCTCCTCGTGTCGTTTAACAACGAGGGCTTCATCCCGCCGACCGCGATGCGGCGGATGCTCGCGGATCAGGGGCATGTCGAGGAGATCGAGATCCCCTACACCGCCTTCCGTGGCAGCCGGAGCTTCGCCAACCGCCCGACCCGCGTCACCGAACACCTGTTCCTCGTCGAGCGGCGATGAGCGGAGACAACTGGCGGCGGAGGGTAACGCTTCGATCGATGAGATCGTCTTCGCGCCGGTACTGCCCACAACCGATATGAAGCTTTATTGCCAACCTCCGAGCCACCCCGGAAGCCGCGACCGCAATGCCTTCACGAGCGTGCGCGGAAAGAGCGGCCTGGCGGAGCGGGTTTCTATGATTCCAGTATCTCCGGCCCGGGGTGTCTCGCTATCGCCTTCCGCACGGCATCAAGCCCTATGTTACCCAAACCACCCACAGCCCCAAGCAGTCTGTCATTACGCGGAGCGGTCATCACCATGGTGCGAGAAAGGCTTCACCGATCTGGTGAAAGGTGAGTTTTCATCGGGAAATAGAATGTTTTCTCGCCATTCCGCGCCGTGATTGACGACCGTCTCACTCTTACGGTGATGGGCCTTGTGGTGAGGCCAGCGGGGTCTGCTCGGCGGGGCGACCGATATTCGGCCTAAAAACACGCCCATTTGGAATTTCTGGAGCTTTCGGCACGATTGGCACGGCGAGTGCATCTCTTCCTTTCAGTCCCAAAGGAGACCGGTGATCAACCGGCTCCTGATCGTTGGGGCTGGAGGGTTTCGAGATGGCCGTAGCCTTGGACTTCGACGCGGTGCTGGTGCCAGTGGCACCCCGCCAGTGCGACGTCACGGTGGCCCGGGCCGTCAGCATGCGTCCCTTCGGCACCTCACGCTCCTCCGCTGCGGTGTCGCTGAACTGCCTGGTGGTGACTGGCGACGCCTCGCTGCGTCGCCGCCTCGACGCGGCCGCCGACCTCGGTGGCTGGTCGACGATCGCCGCTCCGGCCGCGATCGCCACGCTCGCGGCAGCCCGCCGCCACACCCACCAACTGGTGGTCATCGATCTGGTCTCGCCGCTGGGTGGCGACCGCACCGCAGTGGAATCGCTCGCTCGCAAGTTCGCCAGCCGCCCTGACACGCTCCTGGTCGTCTGTGGCGGCGAGTCGAGCGGCTCGGACGAGGCTTGGTCGCGTGCCCAGGGCGCTTTTATCCACGTCCCCGGTGTTTCGTCGGGGGATTCGCTCGTGTCGGTGTTCATCGAGGCCCGCCTGGTTTCGGAGCGTCGCTCCGCTGCCGAGTCGCGGGGTGAAGTCGGGTCGTCGCCCGCCGTGGGCGTGCGTGGTTAAGGGTTTGTCTATCTCGATAGCTGCCAGGCCCCGCATCCGGGGCCGACTCACAAAGGATCCGCTCGTGAACGCAACCATCATGACCAGCTGCTTCGACGAGAATGGTGGCGGGATGCACTGCCGCAACAACAAATCACACACGTGGGGCACTGGCGCCGGAGCCCGGCTTGCCGACCTGCGTGCCTTCGCCGGGGCCTTGGCCCTGGTGGTATTCGCCCTGCTGTCGCCGGCTTCGGCCACCGACTTCACCTGGCGGGCAGTTGGGAACGCCGGTAACGCCGCAAACCCGGTGACCGGCCTCGGCCAGGTGATGGAAGACTACAGGATCTCGGCCTACGACACGACG
>CAMBFA010000160.1 GCA_945865325.1 Candidatus Kuenenia stuttgartensis | reverse complement strand
GTGCCGGTGATGGATGGCGAGTTCCTCGTCGAGGAGACCTGCGGGATCGAGAAGGGGGTCGGCGGGGGCAACTTCATCCTCCAGGGCGCGACGCTCGACGGCACCCTTGCGGCCGTGCGGCGGGCCGTCGCCGCGATCGACCGCTGCCCCGGCGTGATCGCGCCTTTCCCGGGGGGCGCGGTGCGGTCGGGGAGCAAGGTCGGATCGCGCTACGAGGGACTGCGGGGCTCGACGAACGAGGCCTTCTCCCCCGCCCTCATCGGCCGGGTGGCCAGCGAGTTGCACCCCGGCGTGGCAGCGGCCGTCGAAATCGTCATCGACGGCACCGACGAGACGACGGTGGCCGCTGCCATGGCGGCCGGCATCGGAGCGGCCGTCGGCCCAGAACTGCTGGCCGTGTCGGCGGGCAACTACGGTGGCAAGTTGGGCAAGTTCCACTTCCATCTCCACCGCGTTCTCGCCCTCCCCGCCGCGGGTTGACCTTTTCCAGGACGCCCTGATTGTGGTACCTCCCCTCGGCGCCCCTTTGGTGCGCCCGGCGTGACCGGTGTCGCGACGGCGTCTCCGCAGAGGCTCCACCAATGCCCGATCGACCTTCGCGACAGGATTTCGTCGTGTCGCCGCAGACCTCGAAGCTTCGCTTTGCGCTCACGGCGGCCGGCTGTGCCTGCGCCGGGTTCGGGGTCGTGTGGGCGAGTCTCGCCGTGCGCGGCATGCTGCGCGGCGCAGACGCCCCCGCCAGGGTTGAGCGCCCCGATCTTGCCGCCGAGCCGGAACCTGTCCCTTCGCCGATCGCCGCAGCCGCACCGTTGGCGGACGAGGCTCCGGAGCGTGGGTTCGCCCGTTTCCCCATCGGGCAGACATCGTTTGGCACGCCACCCGGCGACGACGACGGCGACGCGACGGCGACGCCACAGCGCTATGCCAGCTCCGGTCGGTTCGGCCAGGCACTGCCACCCGTGGAGCCGGAGCTCACCGACACCTCCACCCCAGCCATGGAAAGTGGCGACGAGCGGATGGGGCTGCGAGCGCCAAGCCTGATCACGACGCTCTCGGGGATCGACGGGACGGAGGCGCCACCGGCAGATCCCGACTTCGCCGGCCCCGCGGCCGCCCCTTCTATCGAGAGCCCCGGCGGGGACATTTCTGCCCCGTACGCCGGCGAGCTCGATCGAGCCGCCGACCTCGAGTCACAGGCCCCGACGGACAATCCTTCTCGCTCCCAGAGCGAGGAACCTGTCGATGACGTTGGCGCCACCGCCTCGGACGAGGCCCGGCTCCCCGAAGACCTCGGCGACATCGCCGCTCCGGCCGGGGAGCGCTGGGCACTTGCCCCTTCTTCGCTCCCGGCGGGCCGTGGCAATCCGCTCCGAAAGCCAGCGGGAGCGTCCCCTCCGAACACCACCGACACCGCGCCGCCGTATCCCCGCATGCCGGCCGCGGCGCCCCTCCCGGCGGGTCGTGGCAATCCGCTCCGTCAGCCGGCGGGAGCGTCCCCTCCGAACACCACCGACACCCCGCCGCAGCATTCCCCCATGCCGGCCGCGGCGCTCCTCCCAGTGGGTCTTGGCAATCCGCTCCGCCGGCCGGCCAGTCCACCCCCTCTGAGCTCCACCGAAGCCCCATCACAGCAACCGTTTGCTGCAGCAGCGATGCCGGACGCGGCGCCGCCGCCGACCTCGTTCCCTCCCCCGGCTTCACCCTCCCCCACCGGCATCGCGGCGGGGCGGACCGCCGGCTTTGCCGATCGGGCGGATGAGGGCTTCGACGACGGGGCCCCGATCCCCGCTCACGCCCAGCCGGCTCGTGCAGCGGCCGCGCCGATCGGAGCGGGCATGCCGTTCGCCGCCGCCCCCCCGATCGGCCCACCCCCTTCCACCGCGTCCGGCGGAGGAGCCCTGCAGGGCGGGCCTGCCCCGCGGGACGCAAGCTTGCCTCCCGATCAACCCCCGCCCACGCCGACCGGCCAGGGGCGCCCCGGCGCGATCCAGCTTGAAGGCGTGCAGACGCCGCAACTGGCGATTGAGAAGCGCGGTCCCCGTGAGATCCAGGTTGGCAAGACGGCGCGCTTCGAGATCCTCGTCCGGAACGTCGGCAGCGCGACGGCCAACGATGTCGTGCTCCGCGATTCGGTTCCTTTCGGCACGGCGCTGGTCGCCACGACCCCCCCCGCCTCGCCGACCCACGCACCGGGTGGCCAGGGGGACGCATCGGCCACTGCGTCCGATCTCGTCTGGCAACTCGGCACCCTTCCCCCGGGAGGGCAGGCCCGCGTCGCCCTCGACGTCATGCCGCTGCAGGAAGGGGACGTCGGCAGTGTCGCCAGTGTCAGCTTCCGGGCCGATGCCTCGGTCCGCGCCCGGGCGACGCGGCCGGCGCTCGAGATTGTCGCCGAGCCGCCGCTGCCGGTGCTCGTTGGGCTCGAGCCACGCATGACGATCACGATCTCCAATCCTGGCAGCGGGATCGCCACGGGTGTGGTGCTCGAAGGCCTGCTCCCCGAAGGGCTCACCCACCGCGCTGGCCATGAGTTGGAATTCGATGTTGGCTCGCTGCCGCCGGGGGAATCGCGGACGATCGACCTCGTCCTCGCCACGACCGGCCCGGGGGTTCATGCCCTGCGGCTCACCGCTCGGGCAGATGGCCAGATCGAGGTCTCGGAGACGGTGAAAATCGCCGTCACGGCGCCGACCCTCGAGCTGGCGGTCCAGATGCCGTCGCGCCGCTATCTCCAGCGTCCCGCCACCTGTGTCCTCTCCATGACCAACGCTGGTACGGCACCGGCCGTAGGCGTCGAGATCGTCGCGCAGCTTCCCCCGGGCATGAAGTTCATCCGGGCCACCAACGCCGGCTACTATGAAGAGCGGACCCACCGTGTGCTCTGGAACCTTGAGGAGCTCCCCGCCGCCGAGACCGGTCAGGTCGAGGTCGTTGTGATGCCGATCGCGCTGGGGCCGCAAAAGGTCGTCGTCGCCGCTCGCACCACCGCCGGGCTGTCCGATCAAATCGGCCACACCGTGGAGGTCGAAGGGCTGGCGGCCCTTGCCTTCGAGGTGGCCGACAGTGAGGATCCGATCGAGGTTGGCGGGGTCAGCGAGTACGTGATCCGTGTCGCCAATCAGGGGACGAAGCCGGCCAGTGGTGTCCGCGTTGTCGCCACGCTCCTGGGCGACATGGAGCCGGTCGATGCCCGCGGGCCTTCGCCCCACCGGGTCGACAACCTCACGATCTCGTTTGAGCCGCTCGCCAAACTCGCCCCGTCCGAGGAGGCCACCTACCGGATCCGCGTTCGCGGCCGGCGCGAGGGGGACCAGCGCGTCCAGGTGCAGCTGACCAGCGACGATCAGCCGGCCCCGATCACCAAGGAAGAGATCACGCGGGTGTACGCCGATCGCTGAAGGCAGCCACCCGGGGTGCTTCCTTCTTGCCGAGCGGCGGGCGACACTTGCGTGCTGCCGGCGTGTCGCGTCGGTGACTCTGCCGACGGCGCCTGTCCGTGCATTCCTCCCTCCATCACACCCGCCACCGCGCCTGCTCCGCTCCAGCCGGCGACAGGGTCGATCGACGCCGCGGCCCTCGTGGCGCCGCACGGCTTGTCGCTTCCCGCCGTGCCCCCGCTCCTCCATTTCGCCCGCGGCGTCGATGTCGTCGTCTGGTCGCCGCGGCGCGTGTAAATCACGGCGGCGACACTTGAATCACACCACCCCCAGCCGATTCATCGAGTTGTCCAGAAATCGCGGACTTCAAGAGACTCGCCCCCCTGTACCCCAGATGATTGCGATCGTGATACAGACTCCGCCCATAGGCGTCGAGAGCGCGGACCGAACCATCCTGCAACACAAACTCCGCTCCGGCATTAATCACTCGTACGGCTGGCCCCGCCTCGGCGTTGACGATCGAATCCACGAGATGTCGTCGCGACTTGGATCCGGGCGCTTCTAAAAAAGGAGGACGCGATCCGGCTCGAATGGCTTCCCTCGTGGCCTCCGAGGGGAGGTCCGGTGGATTCGTAAGCAAGACCAGCCGCCGCGTAAGGGGCCGAAACGCCTCGACCACTTCATGCACCACCTGCGGTCTCCCCGGGACGTATGTGCCGTAGGCGAACGCGATGAAAATGACGTCTGGCTTCGTGGCAGCAACGCCCCGCATGGCATCAGTGAAGAACCTGTCGCGCCCGTCACTCGTCGGCACGGGGAGTACCGACTGCGCGGCCATGATGTGGCACTCATACCCGGCCTCCTCACACGCTTCCCGAAATACCTTCGCGTAGACAGCCGCCATGCTGTCGCCGTAGAGAACGGCTCGTCGCCTATCAGCGGAACGATTGAAGACCCGCCCGCCGCTGGCAATTTGATAAAAATAAGCTCGGGGATATCCGTCTGTTCGCAAGAAATTGGCAAATGGGAGAAACAACACAAGCGGAACCACTACGAGGAGCCATGCCGATCGTCGGTTCCCCGGCGCAGCCAGGGTCCTTCGCATGGGAGTCTCCACAGTGAAAAACGACACCAGCGACAACGCGATGGTTGCAACGATTTTGACCGATGTCCGCAAGCCGAGACTCGAGAACGGCGTTGCGTAATCCACGAATGAAAAAACCGGCCAGTGCCAGAGATAGAGCGAATAAGACAATCGCCCGATGGCGACGGGCAGGCGCCCCGACAGCCGTTGCCCAATCCACGAAGGCCCCGCCAGCAAGCCTGCGATCAGTGCGACGGTGCTAAGCACCGGCACCAGTGCGATGATACCGGGAAAATCGCCGCTTTCGCCGATAGCAACGAACGACACCAACAGGCCGATCACGCCTCCCCAGCGAAGGACCGAAGCCCATGGTGCAGAGCAGCCCACCACTCCTCGATGAAGTTGGTGAGCAATCATCGCTCCCGATAGCAACTCCCATCCCCGGGAGGGAAGCAGGTAGAAAGCCCACTGCTGGTCGATGGGGGTGAGGATCACGCACGCTACGAGACTTGCGGCAGCGAGCACAAAAAGGGCGAACATCACGCCCCTGGGCGGATACCTCGAAGCGAATTGGAGCGAGATAGGGAAGATAAAATAGAACTGCTCCTCAAGCGACAATGACCAATAGTGCAAAAAAGGGTTCGCGTCAGGGTTCGCGAGAAAATAATTTTCTTGACGCATCTGTTTAATGTTGGCTATCGAGAGAAGTGCAGCAATATAATTTGCCCCGGAAGACTCTCGCTCCTGGGCGTCATAGAGCGCAACAGCGACAACTAACGTTACCGTAGCCACAAGCAACGATGCCGGTATGATCCTCGCAATCCGTTTTTGGTAATATCTTGATAACTGGAAAGAGCCGGCCTCGATGTCCGCGAGCATGATCCTCGTGATCAGGAATCCAGAGAGGACAAAGAAAACGTCAACTCCACTGAAGCCCCCTGGAAGCCAACGAGACTCAAGGTGGTAAACGAGGACCGCGAGAATCGCCACAGCGCGAAGACCGTCAAGCGCTGGCTCGTACGCGATTGAGGACTTCAGCATGATTCCCATTCGGCAACCTCCGGCAATTCCTGCGAAAAACGGCTAGCAATTCCTCCATCCTAATCTTGCTCCCCCACGCCCGAAAGGCGGCAATGAGGCCCCTCACCCGCGAACAGGTCCGCGCCGTCGATCTCCGGGCGAACGGGGACTATTCCCTTCCCGGCATCGTCCTCATGGAGAACGCCGGTCGGAACGCCGCCCACCTGCTGATGGCACTTGCCTCGCTCGATCGCGTCGTTCCGCCGCTCCGGGTGGCGATTGTTTGCGGACGGGGGAACAACGGTGGCGATGGCTTTGTGATGGCCCGTCACCTGGAGAACCTCGGGGCCGAGGTGAAGCTCCTCCTCGCCTGTGATCCGGCTGCTTACCGGGGCGACGCCGCCGTCAATCACGCCGTTGCCGTCCGTGCCGGCATCCCGATCGACCAGCTCGAATCGGCGCCGATGGAAGCGTGGTCCGCGGCGCTCGCCGGATCGGATTGGATCGTCGACGCCCTCCTCGGCACCGGCTCGAGCGGCGCTCCGCGTGGCGCGGTGGCGACGGCGATCAGGGCCATCAATCTGGCCCGCGGTCCACACGTCCCCGAGTGCCGGCCTCCCCGGGTCCTCGCCGTCGATCTCCCGTCAGGCTTGGATTGCGACACGGGGCTCACCGCCAGCGAATGCGTTCGTGCTGACGCCACCGCCACGTTCGTGGCCCGGAAGATCGGCTTCGACGCTCCCGACGCAAGCGCCTTTACCGGCGCCGTCCACGTCCTCGACATCGGCGTGCCGCGGAGGCTCCTCGAAGCGACCGGCGCCGAAGGCTGATGCGGCAGGGTGCGTGCCTACTTCAGTTCCTTCGAGAGAAACGTCCACCCGAGGGCGTCCATGAAAGCCCGCTGCTTGTTGTCGGCGGCGCCACCGTGGCCCCCCTCGATGTTCTCGTACGAGAGCACCGGATGCCCGTGCTCTTCGAGCCTGGCCGCCATCTTCCGTGCATGCCCCGGATGGACGCGGTCGTCGCGCGTGCTCGTCGTGATCAGGATCGGCGGATAGTCCTTGGCCGGATCAATGTTGTGGTAGGGAGAGAAGCCGCGGATGTACTCCCACTCCTCCGGCTTGTCGGGGTTGCCATACTCCCCCTGCCAGCTCGCGCCGGCCAGGAGTTTGTGGTAGCGGCGCATGTCGAGGAGCGGCACCTGGCAGACGATGCCCCCCCACAGATCGGGCCGGCGGACAAGCATGTTCCCCATCAGCAATCCGCCGTTGCTTCCCCCCTTGATTCCCAGGTGCTCAGGCACCGTCACTTTGCGACGGACGAGATCCTCACCGACGGCGATGAAGTCCTCGTAGGCGCGCGGCCGGTTCTCTTTCAGCGCGGCCTGATGCCAGGTGGGGCCGAACTCGCCACCGCCGCGGATGTTGGCGATCACCGAGACGTTCCCCTTCTCCAGCCATGCCGCGCCGGTGACGGCCTCGTAGCCGGGGAGGAGCGGGATCTCGAAGCCGCCGTAGCCGTAGAGGAGCGTGGGCGTCGATCCATCGAGCTTCAGATCCTTGGGACCGATCTGGAAATAGGGCACCTTTGTCCCATCGGCGCTGGTCGCCTCGTGCTGCTCGACAACGAGCCCCTTCGATTCGAAGAACGACGGAGCGCTCTTGAGCTTCTCGACGCCGGTGACCTTCGGTTGCCCTGATGCCGGCAGGCTCCCCAGCGCCAGCGTCGACGGCTGGAGCGGGCTTGCCGTGACGAGGAAGAAGTCGTCGCTGTCGAGGTCGTCGACCGCCGTCACCCCGGCCGTGCCGAGATCGGGGACGCCGGCGAGCGGCTCCCGGAGCCACTTCCCCTCCTGCCAGGAAAGGGCCTCGACCCGGTTGCGGACGTTGTCGAGCGTGGTCACGAGGATGTGATGGCGCGTGGGGGCAAACGACACCAGCGACGTCCGCGGGGAGGGGGCGAAGAGAACATGGCAGTCGCGGTCGCCGGCCATGAAGCGTTCATGGTCGATCGCCAGGAGCGCCCCGGCCGGATAGGTCTTGGCGCCGGTGTCCCAGTCCTTGCGGAGCTCGAGGAGGAGCCACTCGCGATGGACGCTCGCATTGGCGTCCTCGGGCTTGGGCACTTGCACGAGCTGTCCATCGCGGAGCTCGAACATGTCGTTGGTCCAGAACGTCTTCTGGCGGACGTAAAACTCCCGCTCGTAGCCGGGGGTCGGATCCTTGAAGCCGGAGACGGCCATGTCGTCTTCGGTTCCTTCGTAGACAAGCTCCGCGTCAGCGAGCTTCGTTCCCCGCTTCCAGGCCCGGACGGTGCGCGGATAGCCGGAGGTCGTCATCGAGCCAGCGCCGAAATCGGTGCCGATCAGGAGTGTGTCGGCATCGCGCCACGCGACCCGGCTCTTCGCCTCGGGAAGCTCGAAGCCCCCCGGCACGAAGGCTTTCGTCTCGAGATCGTATTCCCTGATCACCTCGGCGTCGGCGCCGCCACGCGACAGCTCCACGAGGCAGCGTTGGTCGTCGGGCTGGAGGACCGTGACGCCGTGCCAGACCCAGTTCTCCTTTTCGGTGACCGCCAGGGCGTCGAGATCGATCACCGTCTCCCACGCCGGCTGGGCCTGGCGGTATTCCTCCAGGCTCGTCCGCCGCCACACCCCCTTGGGGTTCTTGGCATCGCGCCAGAAGTTATAGAAGTGCTTCCCGATCTTCCCCACCATCGGGATCCGGTCCTTCGAGTCGAGGATCGAGAGGATCCGCTTTTCGAGCGACCGGAAGGCGTCGTTGTCGGCGAGTGCCGCGGTCACCTTCGCATTGCGCTCCTTCACCCACTCCAGCTGCTTCTCGCCGGTGACCTCCTCGAGCCACTGGTGAGGATCGGCGGGCGTGGGGGCCGTCGTGTCGGCGGAGCGGGCGGGATGGGGCATGGTGAGGGCGAGGGATGTGGTGACAACCGCAAGGAATCGGTGGTGGAACGCCTGCATGATCAAACAGCCTCCGGAGGGTCGAGGGTCCGGGGAGGGCGGTCGCTACGACCGCGTCTGCCCCGTACCGGTGACGACATATTTGTAGGTGGTGAGCTCGCGGGTGCCGCAGGGGCCGCGGGCATGGAGCTTGTCGGTCGAGATCCCGATCTCGGCACCGAGGCCGAGCTCGCCGCCGTCGTTGAAACGCGTGCTCGCATTGACAACCGCGACGGCCGTGTCGACGCGGGCCGCAA
Organism: Candidatus Kuenenia stuttgartensis; assembly: GCA_945865325.1. Lineage (GTDB taxonomy): Bacteria > Planctomycetota > Planctomycetia > Pirellulales > UBA1268 > QWOP01. Next base: position 1,250 of record CAMBFA010000160.1, on the reverse strand, counting down.
ATCGCTCGGCGGCGCTCGCATCGGCCGTTACGATCGCATCGGTGTGCCGGGAGCCGTAGCGGTTGATGTGATCGATGGCCGCGTCGAGTGAGTCGACGACCGCCACCGAGATTTTCGGCCCGAGGTATTCGGCGGCGAAGTCAGCCTCGGTGGCAACACCGGCGGCGGGGAGGAGCTGGCGCGTCGCGGCGTCGCCGACGATCTCGATGCCGTGCTCGGCCAGTGCCGCGCCGATCTCCGGCAGGAACGCCGCCGCGACCTCCCGATGGACGAGGAGCGACTCGGCGGCATTGCACACGCCCATCCGCTGGCACTTGGCATTGACGGTGATCGCTCGGGCCATGGCGAGATCGGCCGCCCGATCGACGTAGACGTGGCAATTGCCGTTGAAGTGCTTGAGGACCGGCATCCGCGCCTCGGCGCAGACCCGGCGGATGAGCTGCTCACCGCCGCGCGGGATCGCTAGATCGATGAGCGTGTCGAGCTTGAGAAACTCCCCGACCGCTGCGCGATCGGCGGTGTCGACCAGTTGCACGCCATCGACCGGCAGACCGGCGGCAGCGACGCCCCGACGGAAAGCCTCAACGATCGCCCGGCTCGACCGGGCCGCCTCCTTCCCGCCACGGAGGATGATCGCATTGCCGGCGGCCAGCGCGACCGCCGTCGCGTCGGCGGTGACATTCGGGCGTGACTCGTAGATGAAGAAGATCACGCCGAGCGGCACGCGGATCTTGCAGACGGTGAGGCCACTGGGGCGGATCGAGGATTCGATCACCTCCCCGACCGGATCGGGGAGCGCCGCGACCGCCTCGATGCCGGCTGCGATCCCCTCAACACGTTTCTCGTCGAGGAGGAGCCTTTCGGAGGCAGCGGCGGTGAGCCCTGCGCCAGCGGAGGCTTCGAGATCGGCCCGGTTGGCGGCGAGGATCAAAGCTGTATCGGCACGAATCTCGGCGGCGGCCCGCCTCAGCGCCTCGGCCTTGTGCTCTGTCGACACGCCGCCGAGCTCGATCGCGGCCTGCCGCGCCCGCTCGGCCATGGCGCGACAGTGGGGGGCGAGATCAGCGGGGCTGTGGGGGGGATGTTCGGTGGTGGTCGGCATGGCGGAGATGCGGGGCTTGAGGGAGGTCTTGCCCTCCGAGGATACCACGCGGATCTCCGGGGATTCGGCTCGGACTCACGCTCCCCGGCGTCAAGCTTTCGCCGGAACGCCGGAACGGTGGCGACCGCCCGGCCACTCACGCCCCGGC
>CAMBFA010000159.1 GCA_945865325.1 Candidatus Kuenenia stuttgartensis | reverse complement strand
CGGAGAAGTTCGTGCGGCTCGGCCGCTCGCAGCTGGTCCATCTCGAGCGCATCTCGCTCGTGCGTTGGCAATCCCGCGAACAGACGCATCTGTTCTTCAAGGAGCGCCGTGAGCCGCTGACCATCGGCCGCTACGCCGCCGCCCGGCTGCGCGAGCTGCTCGATTCCTGACCGGCTCCCGAGCCGCCCAGCCGGGCTTCCGCTCCCCTTCTGGCAGAGACGCTTCTGCCCGATTCGTCCCACGCCCCTGCCCGTTCGTCCCCCTTTTTGACCGATTCGTCCCCGCTCCTGCCAGTTTTGTAAGGATTGCCGAAACCGCCAATTGAAAATTTTTCATGGGGGCCCAACAATTTTAACCGCTTGGGAGTTGTCATTGCCCTGACCTGCGCCCGGGCACAGCCATCGGGCGGCACACCGGAGCAATCCGGTGTGCCGCCCGTGGATCCTTCTGTTCCAGCCGACGGGTTCCCTCTGCGGCCGCTTCTTTCTGGCCGAGGGGCTTCCCGGCTGCGCCGCCTTGAGAATAGTGGGGGGCGAATTAGTGTGGGAGGGTGCTTCGATCCCCTCTCCCCGCCCCCGGATCCTTCTCATGCGCTCCCCGCTCGCCCTGCGCTTCCTCCTGGCGATCCTCGTGGCGAACCTCGTGGCAATCCTCGCCGGAGAGATGGCGACCGCCGCCGAAGAGGCTCCGAAGCCCGCTTCGGGCACGCCCGCCTCAGATAAGCCCGCTCCGAGCAAGCCGGCCCCGGCCGCCGTCGCCGCCCCCGGCAGCGATACGAGCCTGATCTACAAGTTCGATCCGCTCTCGAAGAAGTACACCGCGGTGGCCCGCAAAGATCTCAAGCCCCAGCATGTCTATCAGCGCTATAGCCCGGGCGTGGGGAAGTGGGTGTGGAGCAAGGCCGCCGCCGATGGCACGCTTCGCTACGCCTTCGGCCCCGGGTCGTCGCAGCCGGCCGCCCTCTTCGACATGCCGGCGACTTCCGAAGAGCGGACGAAAGCGCTCGAGAAGCAGGCGCCTGAGCTCGCTAAGCGGCTGGCGATCAACGGCGCCAAGCCGTCGCTGCGGCTGGGCGACGACGGGCAGTGGTCACTGATGCCAGATTCGACGAAAGGGCGGGTGTACGACTTGGAGAGCGGCCAGCGTTTTGAATGGCACGGGGACAACGTCGTCCCGGTGACGCACGGGGCGGGGAGCAATCTCTGGACGCGGGCCGGCGGCCAGTATCGCCCGGTGGGGGAGCAGCGCTTCACCGTGCCGCCGAGCTATCAGTGGTGAGCTATCAGTGGTGAGCAGCCAGTGGTGAACTGCCGGCTATCCCCGTCGGCCGGCGTCGGCGATCCCGACGCCCGCGGCCCGCAGTTCCACCAGAGCATTCGAGGCGGCCCGCTGCTCAGCTTCCTTCTTGTTGCGCCCCCAGGCGGGGGTGTAGCGCTGCTCGCCGATGAAGGCGGAGACGTGGAAGCTCTTGGAATGGTCGGGCCCGCTCTCCTCCATCACCTCGTAGGTGGGCGTGACGCTAAAATCGCGCTGCGAGAGTTGCTGGAGGAGCGATTTGTGGTTGGCCCCCTGCGCCCCGCTCGACACCTGCTCGATCTCCGGCTCCATCCACCGGCTCACGAACCGGCGCGCCGGCTCGATCCCGCCGTCGAGGTAGATCGCCGCGACGATCGACTCGAAGAGATCGGAGAGGACCGACACCGGGACAGCGCTGTTGACCGCCAGTCCCTTGCCGACGATGAGAAATTCGGTGAGGCCGAGCTGCTCGCTGATCCGGCCACACGTCTCGCGGCTCACGACCACCGACTTGACGCGCGTCAAATCCCCTTCGAGCGAGTGCGGAAACATCTGGTAGAGGGTGTCGCAGACAATGAATCCCAAAATCGCATCCCCGAGAAACTCGAGCCGCTCGTTCGAGGCGAGGCGATGGGCAGCGCCCGAGGCATGCGTGAGGGCGGCAAGAAGAATCGACTCGTCGCGGAAGGTGTGGCCGATCCGCTCCTGGCAGGCGACGAGATCGACCGGCCTGTCCCCCCGGGGCGCCAGGGCCCCTGGCTCGTTTCCCCGCGAAGGGGCTTGAGCGGCCACGGCCGCCAAAGCGGGGGGCGAGGATGGCTCCGACTGGGGAACCGGCTGGGACTGGAGCTGAAGAGGCGGCTGGGCCAAAACTCCCGCAGCGGCAGGCGGCTTCTTGGCGGCCGCCGGCCGCGTCGCCCGCTTCTTAGTGCCCCCACCATCAGAGGGGACTGCGACGGCACGGTCTTCCCCTTCGTCCTGCTTTGTCCGCTTCATCACTCGCCCACCAAAGACCAACGGTCGCGCGATCGGTCGATCGCGGCGTGGGCATCGGTTGGCGGCCGCGCCGCGGCTCAAAGACGCGGCGGGGCTGCCCCCGGTCGACGGACCGGAGCTCCACACGCGTCTATAGTACCTCGCCTTGGCCCGATAGCCCCAGGGGAACTTTTGCCCCTTTGAACCATCCACCCGCTTCACCGTACAACTCGGGTGCGTCCGCGCCGAACACCCCCGCGGGGCCCGAAACCGGATGGTGGGTCAAACCCCCGTTCGGAGGACCCCAGCCGTGGCGGCCGGCAACCGGCGGAGGAGCCTCCAGCAGCCTTCAGGGGCCCCTCCCGCCGGGCACATCCCAACCAAAATCGCCGTTACCACGGCCGCCGCCGGCTCCCACCGGCAGCGGCCCGTGGGCGTGCTTGCTCCATTTCCTTGTTCCCTATCAGCGAAGGAATCCACCATGAAGCGATCCCTGTTCTTTTCGCCCCGGCCAAGCCTGGCCGGGGCCATTCCGGCAATTGTGGCGCTCGCGGGCCTGGCCCTCGGCCTGCCGGCGGTCGTGCCATCGATCCGCTCCACGGCCCGCGGGGAAGAGCCGCCGACGATGGCCCTGGAGCAGGCCAACGCCCTCTCCCGGGCTTTCCGTTACGCGGCCGAGAAGGCGACCCCGAGCGTCGTCGTCGTTCGCAGTGAGTCGAAGCCGAAGAACGCCCCCCGCAACGAACGCGGTGGCCGTCGCGGCAACGGCAACCCCTTCAAGGGAACGCCGTTTGAGGACATGTTCCCCGAGGGGGCACCGGAAGGGCTGGAGTTCAATGGTCCCGACGGGGAGGAAGGGGGCCGACGGATGCCGGGCCGTTCCGGCGTCGGCTCGGGGGTGATCATCGATGCCTCCGGGATCATTTTGACCAACAACCATGTCGTCGAAGGGGCCGACACGGTCACCGTCGAGCTCGCCGACGGACGCGAATACAAGGCGATCGAGATCAAGACCGATCCGGACAGCGACCTGGCTGTCGTCCGCCTCGGCGACGCCGAGAACCTTCCGGTGGCGAAGCTCGGCGACTCCGACAAGATGGAGATCGGCGACTGGGTGATCGCCATCGGCAATCCCTTCGAGCTGGAGACGACCGTCAGCGCGGGGATCATCAGTGGCAAGGGGCGCGAGCTCGGCAGCGTGCAGCGGGCCAAGTTCCTCCAGACCGACGCCGCCATCAACCCCGGCAACTCCGGCGGACCGCTGGTCAACCTCGCCGGCGAGGTGGTGGGGATCAACACGGCGATCGCCTCCAACAACGGCGGCTACCAGGGAATCGGCTTCGCGATCCCGATCAACCTCGCCAAGTGGGTCGGCGGGCAGCTCGTCACCAAGGGGCGCGTCCAGCGTGGCTACCTGGGCGTCCAGATCGGCGCGCTCTCCAGCGAGATGGCCTCGAAGCTCGGCGCCAAGGATCGCAAGGGGGTACTCGTCAATGATGTTGTCGCCGGCTCGCCGGCCGCCGAGGCGGGGGTGGAGGAGCTCGACGTGATCATGAGCTTCGACGGCCAGGCCGTCGATGGCCCGCGGACGCTTCAGGAGGTGGTGGAGCGCTCCGATTTTGACAAGCCCCATCGGGTGACCGTGCTCCGGGAAGGGAAGAAGTCGGAGCTCGAGATCGCCGTCCGGGCGCTGCCTGACAAGCTCGGCGCCGCCGCGCCGAGGAAGGCCGAACGGGAGGAGATCGCCGCTGAGACCTACTACTCCAAGACCCTCGGCCTCGAGGTTCGCAACAAGGCCGCTGAGCGCGGCGGGGAGGCTGATCCTTACGAGGGCTTCGAGGGGGTCGTCGTCGAGCGTGTCGATGACCAGGGGCTCGCCGACGAGGCGGGGATCGGCCCCACGATGCTGATCCGCAAGGTGGGGCGAAAGTCGGTGTCGACGATCACCGAGTTTGCCGATGCGGTCGAGCAGGAGTCGCTCGAAGAGGGCGTCATGCTCCAGGTGCGCACAAGCCGGGGCAACTCGGTGATTCTCCTCAAGAAAAACTGACCGGCGGCCAGGCCAGCTGGGCATCACAAGGCCGGCCCCGCACCCCGGGGCCGGCCTTTTTTTTTGTTATCCTCGACAGTCTTGTTCGACCCTCCGCCCACCTGGAAGCTCTATGGCCACCCTCGGCGTCAACATCGACCATGTCGCCACGATCCGTCAGGCCCGCCGCACCGTCGAGCCCGACCCAGTGTGGGCGGCGGCGCTGGCCGAGCTCGGCGGGGCCGATGCGATCACCGTCCATCTGCGCGAGGATCGTCGCCACATCCAGGACCGCGACCTCGAAGTGCTGAAGCGCACGGTTCAGGTGAAGCTCAACCTCGAGGGGGCGATCGCCCCAGATATGATCGCCATCGCCTGCCAGGTGAAGCCCGATCAGGTGACGCTCGTGCCGGAGCGCCGCGAGGAGATCACGACCGAGGGGGGCCTCGACGTCATCACCCACCGGGCCGCCACGACCGAGGCGGTGCGCCGGCTCCACGACTCTGGGATTGCCGTCTCGCTGTTCATCGATCCCTCCCCCCGGCAGATCGACGTCGCCGTCGCCCTGGGCGTGGCGGCCGTCGAGCTCCACACCGGCAGCTATGCCAACGCGACCACCGCGGCCGGGCAGCGCGAGACCCTCGCCGAGCTCGCCCACGGCGGAGCCCACGCCCGCGCCGCCGGCCTGACGCTCAATGCCGGCCATGGGCTCACCTACCGGAATGTCGTCCCGGTGGCCCGGATCGACGGGATGCACGAGCTCAATATCGGCCACTCGATCGTCGCCCGCGCCGTCCTCGTCGGCTTGAGCCAGGCCGTGCGGGAGATGAAGGCCCTGCTCGCCTCCCTCCCCTCCGGGTGACCGGGCAGCGCCCCTGACGGCGCCGGCAAACTCCGCCCGCCCCACCCATCTTCCGCAGGACGGCCGATTGGGCCGGCACGACGCCGGTGAAATCCCCCCCGCTGGCCCCCCGCAAGCCCGCTGCGGGGTATCCCCATCGCCTCGATTCTGGTCTGATCTCGCTGGGCGGGGGAATCCCTAACGCGGGGATCGGGCATGCAGGACCATGCCGGACCACCGCCACCTGCCACGACTTCGATGGAGCGCTTCATGCCGGCGACGACCGACCGCCCTGCCCCCCTCTACTCCGCCCGGAGTCACGATGAGGGGGGGGACGACCCGGCCCGCGACCAGGCGGCGCCGCCGTGGGTCAGCGAGGTCCGCCATGCCCTGCGGACGGCGACCGACGATCCGTTTCGGGTCAGGCCATGGCGCTACTGGGCCGACTTCCTCCTCTCGATCGTCTGTGCCTACGGGGCGGCGACGGTCTATCTGATATCGCCGCTCGGCTCATGGCCGCAGCTGGTCGCCTTTCCGATCGCCGCCTTCTGGCTCTACCGGCTCGGGTCGCTCGTCCACGAGGTTTGCCACCTCGGATCGCACGAGATGCGCGTCTTCAAGGTGGCCTGGAATGTCCTCGTTGGCACCTTCACGCTCACCCCGTCGCCGTTCTTCACGCGGCAGCACCGCGACCACCACAGCATGAAGATGTACGGGACCCCTGAAGATCCCGAATATGTCGCCAACGTCATGGAAGGGGGCAACCTGCGGAGCTTCTTCGGCTATACGGCCTACATGCTCGTCTTTCCGCTGCTGGTTTTTCTGCGCTTTCTTCTCGCCCCCCTCTCCTTTCTCCACCCGCGGCTCCGCGAGCTCGTCCTGGAGCGCGGCAGCTCCCTGACGCTCAACACGCGCTATCGCCGCAAGCTCACCCCCTTCGACCGGCGCGCGATCTTCGCCGTCGAGGTGCTCTGCTTCCTGCGGGCCGCGGCGATTCCGGTGACGATCGCCTTCGGGTACGCCCCCATCAGCCGGATCCCGCTTCTCTACGCGCTCGCCCTGGCGACCTTCTTCATGAACCAGATGCGGCAGCTGGCCGATCACCATTTCGAGGGAGACGGAACGCCGGTCTCGGTTGAGGACCACATCCTCGACTCCTGCAACTTCACCGGGAAGGATCCGCTCACGCTCCTCTTCTTCCCGTTTGCGATCCGCTTCCACGCCCTCCACCACCTCTTCCCCTCGCTTCCCTACCACAACCTCGAGGCCGCGCACGCGCACCTCGCGCGCACGCTCCCCCCCGACAATCCTTACCTGGGGCTCGACCAGCCGGGCTGGTGGTCGGTGGCAAAGCGAACGGTGTGGGGACCGGCGCCGGTCACGACCGGCTAGCCGGCGGAGGCGGAAAGAGTCAGCCTGTCTGACTGCGCCGCCGCGCGGCCCACCATTCCCAGGCCAGCGGCAGCACCGAGACGAGGACGATCCCGATCACGACCAACTCGAAGTTCTTTTTGACGGCCTCGATGTTGCCGAAGAAGTAGCCGGCCGCCGTGCAGAGCACGACCCACAGAATGCCGCCGACGACGTTGAACCACAGGAACGTCGGGTAGTGCATCTTCCCGACGCCGGCGACGAACGGGGCAAACGTCCGCACAATCGGCATAAAGCGCGCCAGAACGATCGTCTTGCCACCGTGGCGGTCGTAGAAGGCCTGCGTTTTTTCAAGATGCTCGTGCTTCAGAAACCAGGTATTGAGGGAGAAGGCTCGGGGGCCGATCCACCGTCCCAGAAAATAATTGATTGTGTCCCCGAGGATCGCGGCGATCGAGAGGAGGACCAGGAGCGTCACGAAGCCGAGATCGTCGGGATAGAGCGCCGCCATGGCGCCGGCGGCGAAGAGGAGCGAATCTCCCGGCAGGAAGGGCATGACGACGAGGCCCGTCTCACAGAGGATGATCGCGAACAGGAGGACGTAGGTCCACGGCCCCCAGGCTTCGAGGAGGGCATGGAGATGGTCGTCGACGTGAAGAAAGACGTCGAGAATCGACTTGATCGCGTCCATTCGCGTTGGTTCTCGAGCTACAGGGATGACACCCGTCAGCCGGGCCCGGGCTTCTTTTTCTTCCAGGTCTTCTTCTTGGGAAAAGGCTTCTTCCCCCACGGGGCACGAGGCGGGCCATCCCCACCTCCTGCCACCGGGCCGAACTTCCGCACCGGCTTTCCCGGCGGGCGGGGGCCATCGTCGCCACCGGCGTATCCACCGGCGGGCGGGCCATCGCCACCACGCGGCGGATAGGGGCCACCGGGGCCCGGCTTTTGGCCGTAGGGGCGCTTCGCATAGGGCCGCTTGCCAGCAGGGCCATTGCCACCGGGCCCATTGCCAAAGGGGCGCCCCGGCGGGGAACGGTGCGACGGGGCGTCGAGCGACTCCTCGTGGTCGTTGAGCGGGGGCACCGGCGCGTAGCAGACGACCAGCGCCGCGGCGATCGCCTCGGGGGCATGCCCTTCCTTGACGAGTTGCTCGACGACCGGCGACGACGCTGGCCCGCCCGCCACAGAAAGCGCCTCGCGGACCCGATCGATCACCCCGGCCGTCCGCTTGGCCGCGACGTCTCTGACGGATGGCACCGGCTCGCGGCGGATGCGGAGCCCGAGGGCCCGCTCGATCTGGCCGAGCCGGAATCCGGCGCCGCCGGAGACGAGCGTCACAGCCATGCCGTTGCGCCCGGCGCGCCCCGTCCGTCCGATCCGGTGGAGATAATCCTCGGCATCAATGGGGAGATCGTAATTGACGACGAGAGCGAGGTCTTGAACGTCGATCCCGCGGGCCGCGACGTCGGTGGCCACGAGCCAGCGGAAGGCCCCACGCTTGAAGCCCTCCATGACCCGCGTCCGCTGGGGCTGGGCCATGCCGCCGTGGAGCCGCTCGGCGGCACAGCCCCGGTCGAGGAGCCAGTCGGCGAGCTCGTCGACCATTCGCTGAGTGTTGCAGAAGACGAGGCCGCTGCGCGGATCGTGGAAATCGATGAGACGGCCGAGGGCGGCCGACTTGGCGTGGTGGCGGACCTCGTGGAATACCTGATCGACCGCTGGCGGACCGGCATCACGGGCCCGGTCAACGCGGATCTCGCGAGGGGAGCGGGCATGATGCTCGACGAGCCCGCGGATCGCCGGCGGGAAGGTGGCGGAGAAGAACACCGTTTGGCGCTCGGGCGAGGCCGCGGCCAGGAGCTTCTCGAGGTCCTCGCTGAAGCCCATGTCGAGCATCCGATCGGCCTCGTCGAGGACGAGGACCTTGATCGCGGAGAGATCGAGGCTGCCGCGACCGAGGAGATCGACGAGCCTCCCCGGCGTGCCGACGACGATCTGGGCGCCGCGCCCCAGATCGGCGAACTGCCGTTCGTAGGAGGCCCCGCCGTAGACCGTTACGGTGCGAACCCCCTTCTTGAAGGAAGAGAGCTTCTCCGCCTCCGCCGCGACCTGCGTCGCCAACTCCCGCGTCGGGACGAGGATCAGCACCTGGGTCTTCTTCGAAGTGGGATCGACCCGCTCGATCGCCGGCATGCAAAACGCCGCCGTTTTCCCGGAGCCGGTCTGCGACTGGCCGACGACGTCGGAGCCACTCAGCAGCGCGGGGATGGCGCGAGCCTGAATCGGGGAGGGGACGAGCCAGCCGAGCTTCTCGGCCGCGCGGACGAGCTCCGAAGAGAGGCCGAGCGACGCGAACGTCACGGCCGCAGCGCCGTCCGCGGCGACGGGGGGATCGATGGTCAAGAGGCGGGCCGTTCGTTGATGGGCAGAGCCGTGGTCGGCGGGCGGGGCCGTGGTCGGTGTGATTGCAGGCGGGAGAATGAGTGTACCAGCGATCGCCCCGCTCCGCTCATCCGGCCGCGTGGAGGATCATGAGGCCGATCCCCAGAAACGCACTCACGCCGAGCGCCGACACCAGCGCCCCCGGCCAGGTAGGGCGCCATGGATAGGCCACGGCCATCATCAGGGGGACAACCCGGAGGAGGAGATGATCCCCCGTCCAGCCCACCGGCTTGACCAGCCCGAGGATGAATCCGGCCAGGGTCTGTGGGCTCGCGCCGGTGAGCCCCACGAGGGCCGCAAAGCCGAGGAGCGCCATCGCAACGATTCCCATCCCCCCCCACGGCCCCCCCACGAGCCGGTCGACCCCCAGGCCCACCGACGCCAAGAGCGGCACCGCCAGCGCCAAGCCCGCGATCTCGGCGGGGCGGTCCCAGAGCCCAGACAGGAGCCAGCCCCAAGCCGCGAGGGCTACTCCCAGCAGCGCCCCATCGGAGAGGCGCCAGTGCCGTCCGGCGGACGGGGGAAGGCTGACGGGAGGAGAAGGGCGATCGACCGTTGGCACGCTCGGAGCCCCGCGGGCAGGGTGGTGATGCGACGGGGGGATTCTACCAGCCGACAGGCTTGCGAAGCTGCCCACTTGCGTGGCATCGCTTGCCTTTCAAAGAGCAGTCGGGGCCGCGATGCGTCAGCGCCTGGAAAGATTTTCTGCGAGAATCGGTCCCCGGTGCGTTCCGAGAACATCCCCCCGCCCCCGGCGCGGGGTTTGCACACATATTTTTTGGTGCGCGGATGTGGTTCAGGCCGCCACTGGCGGCGCCCTCCTCGATGGTGCCCCCCAGCCGACCCTCGATCCATTCATTCAACCCTCCCTGCCCGTTTCCTTCCCCCAATGTTGGAACCAGCCCGTGCCTGACGATGACCTCCTCCTCCGCGATGTGCGGCTCCTCGATTCCCTTCTCGGACAGGTGATCGTCGATCAGGCAGGGGAGGATGTCGCCCGGCT
>CAMBFA010000158.1 GCA_945865325.1 Candidatus Kuenenia stuttgartensis | reverse complement strand
GCGGCGGCCGTGGAAAACCTGCTGGCGGTGGAGTCGCTGTCGGAGATATCCCCCGGTGTCCCACTGCCGGCGGGTGATCGCTGGCATTTGAACGCGCTTTCGTTCCTCTCCCGGTCGCTCGTGGCCAAGGGGGACGACCGCGCGGCGCTGCCGGTGCTCGAGGCTCAGGCCCGCCTCCTGCCGCACGTCCAGCGGGCCCACCTCCTCCTTTCGGACTGTCGGAGACGGCTCGGGCTCTTGGAAGAAGCGCTCGACTCAGCCTATGCCGCCATCGATCCACGCCACGGCACCGACCCGGTCGCGCTCCTCCAAGCGGCAGAACTGGAAGTCGTCCTCGGCCGGCCAGAGAAGGCGAGAGCTCTCCTCGACCAGGCGGCGCCGCAGGTCGCGGCCTACCCACACCACCGCCGCCAGCAGGCCAACGTGCTCATCTTTCTCCGCGACTGGCCCGCGGCGGAGGGGATGTTTGAAACGCTTGCCGCCGAGGCACCGCACGATGCCTGGATCCTCTATCGCCTCGCCCGCTGTCATGTCGCCAGAGGCAACTGGCAGCGGGGCCATGACCTCGCCGTCGCCTCGATAAGGCTCGATCCGAATAAGGCGCTCGTCCACGAACTGCTCGGCGTCGCCCTTCATGGCCTCGGGCTCGTGGCGCAGGCCCGCTCGGCGCTCGAAAATGCCGCCCGTCTCGATCCGCGCTTTGAGCGACCGCAGCAAACGCTCGACAGTCTCGTCGCGGCCATGAAGAGCCCACAGCGAGAGATCGAAGATCTGGCCGCCTCCACTTGGCAGCGGTTGGCGCCCCCTGCGGGGAAGCCCTGGGCGCCGTGACCGGCCCGCCGCCACCGCGTAACGCTCATCCCAAGCGTTCTGCCGCTCGTTCCCGCAAGAGCCACATGCCGGGGGTCATGATTGCAAGACCATAGAATCGGTCGCCAAGAAGGCGGCTGAAGTCGGCGCGATCGAGTGTCAGAAGAACATCAGCCGATGCCAAGGCGCTGAAGAGAATAGGTCTATCCTTCTCCACCGGAAATACGGCGGGCTTGTCGATCGTCAAAACGTCATCGACAGTAACGAGTTGACTCCGGAGCCTCAGCCAAGCGGTGGTGACAGATGCCGGGAAGGCCGCGAGATTACGGACTGTTTCCGCGACGGCATAGGGGGTGGTCACCAAGCGCCAGGCACGCGCTCCTGCCAGGAGGAACACTGACCGGGATGCGCCTTCGGCCGATGCGGCGCCGGCAATCATGACGCTTGAATCCAGAAACAGCCTCACGGTTGCCGCAGACGGCGCATATCCGCCTCATCTTCCGCGATCCAGCGCGCCATTTCTTCTGCCGAGAACACCCGGGGCTCGGGGAGCTTCGCACCCTCCGCCCGGAGCCGAGAAGCCAGAAACAGCATCAGTTCCTGCTTCTCGGCGGGCGAGAGCGAAACAGCTGCGGCCTCAATTTCAGCTAGCGTGACCATGCTCACAAGCGTACACCATAGTGGGGTCTTCTGCAAAGCCCGCGTGAACCACCACGAGGGAATCAGGGCTGTCGAGGCGGTAGATCAACTGATACGGATAGCCGCGAACCATGACGAACCGATGGCGTTCATCGCACGCCGGATACCAGAGCGGCTGAAGGGCGATCGCCTCGATCGCCTGAGAGATCGCCGTCTCGAATCCCTCGGCAGCAGCGACGCTGCGCTCGGCGTACCACCGCAGCGCGACCGCGTACTCGGCTGCCGCAGCATCGAGGACGACCACGTCAGCCATCGAGACCGGCCTCGCGCCAGGCCCGGGCCTTCACCACTGGCCAGGGAGTGGCGGGCATCCGACCGGCGTCGTAGTCGGCCGAGCGCTGCTGAACTTCCTCGATCCACGCCTGGCTCGGCCTCGGCCAACTCTCCGGCGAGGCCTCATCCCACACTGCATCGACAAGTCGGAGCCGGTCGGCAGCGCTCAAAGTCTTGGCCGCGGCAATGATTTCCTCCAGGGTCGTCATGCGGTTCTCCTCGGAAAAAGGGGCCGGCAACGTCCACCCATGAAAACGCTCGCCGCTGCCAGTGGCATTTTACACCGTAAGGGTCCGGCTGGGTGCTCGCCCTTGGCCTCGCGAGCCGCCCGGTGATCGCCGGTAGCGCTTCTCGGGCGTCAGCGATTCCTGCCATGCGCTGACAGAAGAGTATACGCCCGTACCCTCTTCGGCGAGCAACTGGGGCGAACGCCATCCTCCGTTGCCCAGCGTATTGCAATAGTCAGCAGACGCAGGTTCAACTGGCAGCCGAGGCCGGCATCTCCCAGGGCTATCTCTCGCAGCTCGAACAGGATGAACGCGAACCGACGCTGTCGATCGCTGCCCGGCTCGCCACGGCCCTTGGCGTGTCGCTTGATGAACTGGCCACCGGAGCAGCGTGACAACGATTGGGCCCGGCTGGCCGCTCTCCGTCGCGGCTAGGATTGCCCCGGCCGACACGTGTCCTGGCATCGCCTCCCAGGGAGCCGCAGATGGACTCCTTCGCCTACGGCCTCGCGCAGATCGGGTCAGTCGCGCGGGCGACACGCACAGCCAGCGATCCCCGCTGCGACGTCGCATGCTGTTCCTTTCCAAAGGCGTCTGCTGACGGTATTATGTGTGGACCACCACACAAGGAACGACACATGGCTACGAATCTCGCCATCGATCCAGAGCTCTTGGAGCGGGCGCTGCGTGTCAGCGGTGAACGGACGAAGAAGGCCGCCGTGACCATGGCCCTGCACGAGTTCATCGCCCGGCGCGAGCAGCGCCGCGTGGCGGAGTTGCTCGGTAAGCTCGAATGGGATTCGGCGTTCGATCACAAGGCGGAACGCACGCGTCGCGCATGATGCTCTTGGTCGACACCAGCGTCTGGTCGTTGGCACTGCGGCGTGACGTCGTCGCGGACCTGCCAGAGGTGCGGCATCTGGAGCAGGCCCTGCTCGGGGCGCAGACGGTCATGATGACCGGCCTCATTCTCCAAGAGTTGCTGCAAGGGTTTTCCGGGCCCAAGGCGCGGGCACAAATCATCGACCGCTTTTCCTCGCTGCCGCTGGTGCAGCCCGATCGACAAGACCATGTCGACGCCGCGGCGCTGCGCACGACATGCCGCCGCGCCGGTGTGCAAATCGGAACCATCGATGCCTTGCTCGCCCAGCTCTGCATCCGCCACCACTTGACGCTCCTGACCACCGATCAGGACTTCGCCCACGCCGCCCGGCATTGCCGGCTGCAGATCTGGCGGGCATGACCCAGACGTGCCTGCTCGGAGTGGGACCATGGCAGGGGAGCCACCCGCTTCCCCCGGCGTATCGCCGCGTCCGGGCAGCGGCTAGAGTCCCCTGCGGCAAAGCCGGGGGCGCCGCGGCCGGCCTTGCTCCGGTCGTGGGAGGCGGGGGGATGAGGGCCGCCCGGCCCGGCTGGCCGCTATACTCCGCGGCCAGGATTGCCCGGGCCGACGCGTGCCCTGGCATTCCCCCCCAGGAAACCACGGATGTACTACTTCGCCTACGGTTTCAAAAAGCCGATCGCCCCGCTCCTCGCCCTCCAGGTGGCGCAGCAGGCGATGGTCAGCGCGGGCTTCACCGTCTTCGATCCGGTCGCCCCGGGAAAGATCACCCTCGGCGGCACGCAGACGCAGGCCGGGGTGATGGTGACGGTCGTGGCGATGGATTGCGAAGGAGGGGCCGCCGTCGTCGTCAATGGCTTCTGCGCCAATGACCTCGCCGTCGACTCTGCCCGGAGCTTCGCCGAGAACATCGCCGCGGCCGTCAACTACGCCTGACTGCCGATGGCGAGTTTCGCGCCGGCCTTCCAGCCGGCCGCATCACGCTCGACGGCGTGGTAGAGCGTGTCGCGCTCGACTGGGTCGCGCCCCGCCTCACGGATGAGCCTCTGGATCTGCTCCACCGAGAGGATCTCCGGCGTCGTTGCGCCGGCGTCGTGATAGATCAGTTCGTGGCGGACCGTGCCGTCGAGGTCGTCGGCGCCGTAGGCGAGCGAGGCCTGGGCCGTGCCGATCCCGAGCATGATCCAGTAGGCCTTGATGTGGTCGAAGTTGTCGAGCACGAGCCGCGACACGGCCATCGTCCGCAGGCTCATCGTCGCCGACGGCTTGGCGAGGTGGGAGAGCCGGGTGTTTTCCGGATGGAAGGCGAGGGGAATGAAGGTCTGGAAGCCCCCCGTCTCGTCTTGGAGTTGGCGAAGGCGGAGAAGGTGATCGGTGCGATGGAAGGCATTCTCGATATGGCCGTAGAGCATCGTGGCGTTGCTTCTCAAGCCCAGTTCATGGGCCATGCGGTGGACGGCAAACCACTCGCGCGTGTCGGCCTTGTGCTCGCAGATCTTGTCGCGAACTTCCGGATGGAAGATCTCGGCCCCGCCGCCGGGGAGGCTCCCGAGGCCAGCGTCTTTGAGCTCGACGAGGATGTCTCGCAGAGAGCGCTTCGTGAGGTGCTGAAACCAATTGATCTCCACTGGCGTCCAGGCCTTGAGGTGGAGCGACGGATAGTGGTCGTGGAGGAGACGGACGATGTTGAGATACCAGTCGTAGTCTTTTTGATGGTGGAGCCCGCCGACGATGTGCATCTCGGTGCTGCCAGCGTCGACCGCTTCTTTGCCGCGGGCGAGGATCTGCTCCGCCTCCATCACATAGCCGCGGGCGTCGCGCAGATCGGCCCGGAAGGCGCAGAACGTGCAGCGGTAGACGCAGACGTTCGTGGGATTGAGATGGGTGTTGATGTTGTAGTAGCCGGCGTTGCCGTTTTTCCGCTCGCGGACGATGTTGGCAAGCTCACCGAGCTCGTGGAGATCGACCCGCTCATCCCACAGCATCTCCGCCTCGGTCGCGTCGAGGCGCTGTCCCGCCTCAACCTTCTCGCGCACCCGATCGAGGGAGGGGACGGCGGCACGGATCATGGGGGGCTTCTCCGATGAGGCGAATGCTGTGGACAGGGCTGTCCAACGATCGTAGCCAGCTAACCGCATTCGGCCCGGTTCGGCAACACGCACTTTGCCGAGGGCCATATCGGGGCTGAAAAAGTGGGGTTCGCGGGACCATGCCCCCCATCCGCCGGGCGAGGCTCGGCAGCCGGGAGCCTGCCGGGGTAAGGTGACGGCCCCTTCCCAGGACGTCTCCCGCCCTGCCGCCTTCCCTCGCCTTTCCCCTCCAAGGCGTCCCCCTCCATGCCGGCCGCGTTCGACATCATCGGCGACGTCCATGGCTGCGACGCCGAACTGGTCGCCCTGATGGAGTGCCTCGGCCACCCGATCGACCCGGCCCGGCCGCATCCGGAGGGGCGGAGGCTCGTGTTCGTGGGGGATCTCGTCGACCGGGGGCCGGCCTCGCCGGCGGTCGTTATCCGCGTCAAGCGGCTGGCCGAGGCGGGGCGGGGGCTGTGTGTCGCCGGCAATCACGACATCCGTCTCGCGGAGGCCCTCCGGGGAGAGCCAGTGGAGCCGGGGCATGGGCTCGAAGTGTCACTCGGGCAACTTGCTGCCGAATCGGCCGAGGTCTGGGAAGAGGTGGCAACGTTCCTCGCCAGGCTTCCGGGGCATCTCGTCCTCGATGACGGTCGGCTCGTCGTCGCCCACGCGGGCCTCGAGGAGATCCATCACGGTAGCGACGCAAACGCCGCCCGCGAGGCGGCGATCCATGGCGCCTACACCGGCGACTTTGACGACCGGGCGATGCCGGTCCGCGACGACTGGGCGAGTCGCTATCGCGGCGCCGCGGCCGTCGTCCAGGGGCACACGCCGGTCGCCGCAGTGGAATGGCTCAACAACACGATCTGCATCGACACCGGCTGTGTCTACGGCGACCGGCTCACGGCGCTCCGCTGGCCCGAGCGCGAGCTCGTGTCGGTGCCGGCGATGGCGTGCCATGCCCGCTCGGCCCGCGGGCCGCTGCCGCCGCGCCGGCTCTCACCGCGCCCCGTCGCCCGCCCCGCACCCCCCCTCCCGACGGCAGCCGACGCGCTGGCCACCCTCCGCCAGTCGGCGGTCACCGAAGTGCCCCGCCGCGGAGGCAACGTCGCGGAGGATCCCCCCGCGCCCGACCCGTGGGTGATCCATCTCCCACCGACGATGTCTCCGTGCGATCCGTCACAGCACGGCGACGGCCTCGAGCATCCCCTCGGCGCCTTCGCCCACTACGCCGCGGCCGGGCTGCGGCAGGTGATGTGCGAAGAAAAACAGACCGGTCTGCGGGGCGTGGCGGTGGTCTGCCGCGACATGGCCACGGCGGCCCGGCGATTCGGTGTCGGCGACGGCAACGCTGGCGCCATCCATTCGCGCACCGGACACCGCTCCCTCCCCGCGATCGATGAAGCGTCGCTCGTCGGGGCGATCCGCACGGCGGCCGATGCGGCCGGGCTGTGGACATCCCTCGACACCGACTGGCTCTGCCTCGACGGGGAGATCATCGGTCTGGCCGATGCCGGCACCGATCGCTCGACGCCGCGGTTTGTCTTCTTCCATCTCCTCGCTGCCGAAGGGCGGACGTTCTTCGACCGGGAACATGTCTGGCACCTCGACACGCTCCGCCGCCTCTGTGCCGCCCGGGCCGACGGAGGCTCCCTCGGCGTCACGTCGCACCGGGTCATCGATCTCACCCGCCCCATGGACGTCGCCGCGGCGATCGCCTGGTGGCATGCGCTCACGGCCGTCGGTGCCGAGGGGATCGTCGTCAAGCCGCTCACGCTCGCCGCCGCAGGGACCGACGGGCCGGTCCAGCCGGCGCTCAAGGTCCGCGGCGCGGACTGGCTCCGCCGCGTCTATGGAAAAGACTACCGCGAGCCGGCGAGTCTCGGGGCACTCCGCGATCGCAGTCTGACGACGAAGCGCGCCCGGGCGCTGGGCCAATTCGCGATCGGGATCGAGGCGCTCGAGCGATTCGTGGCCGGAGAGCGGCGGGAACGCGTCGCTGCCTGCCTCGCGGCCCACGGCGCGTGGGTGCCAGCGGAGGATGACGGCGGCTAAAGCCGAACCTCGTCAGACCGCGCCATCCATGGCAATCGCCACCAACAGCAACAGGCCGATGGCGGCATTGGCGGTGAAGAAGGCCTGATTGACGCGGGAGAGATCGTCCGGACGGACAATTGCATGCTCCCAGACGAGGAGCGCCGCGATCACGACGAGGGTCCCCCAATAGATCACTCCGAGTTGCGGCACGACCAGCGGCAGCGTCGCAAGGACCGCGAGCGTGACGACATGGAGGCCCGCGGCGAGCGTGAGGGCCCGCGGCACGCCGAGCCGGGCCGGGATGCTGTGGAGACCTTGGTTGGCGTCGAAAACGGCATCCTGGCAGGCATAGATGATGTCGAATCCCGCCACCCACGTTGTCACGGCCAGCCCCAAAATGAGCGCCGGCAGACCATCGGCGGGATGGGCAAGCAGCGCCTCGCCCCGGATCGCGATCCACGCCGCCACCGGTGCCATTCCCAGTGCCGCCCCGAGCCACCCATGGGCGAGCATCGTGAACCGTTTGGCATAGCTGTAGCCCAGCAGCCAGGCGAGGACCGGCACCGAGAGGACCAGCGGCAGCCAATTGGGGAGAAAGAGGAGCGTGGCAGCGATGAACGCCCCGCACGACGCCACAACGAGGCCCAACACCTCGCCGACCCCGAGATCGCCGCGCGGCAGATGCCGCGTCGCCGTCCGCGGATTGGCCGCGTCAAACGATCGATCGACGAGCCGGTTGAAGGCCATCGCCGCCGTTCGCGCCGTCACCATGCAGAGGACGACACCGAGCCCCCGCCGCCACCAATCGGCCGGTGACGTGGCCGCGCCAGCGGGTGCCTGGAAGGCGAGAATCGCCGCCATGAGGGCGAAGGGGAGGGCGAAGATCGTGTGGCTGAAGCGGACAAGCTCCAGATAGCTGCGGAGCGTGGCGGCCATCTCACTCGCTCCCCCAGCGGCGAACGAGCGTGTTGGCCACACCGATCTGATCGCAGATTCGGGCGACGACAAAATCGACGAGATCGGCGACCGAATCGGCAGCGGCGTAGAAGCCCGGTGAAGCCGGGAGGACCACCGCCCCCGCTTCGTGGATCGCCGCCATGTTTCGCAACTGCGGCAGCGAGAGGGGGGTCTCGCGCGGCACGACGACGAGCTTCCGCCGCTCCTTGAGATGGACCTCGGCCGCGCGGTGAATGAGATTGCCCCCCTGCGAATGGGCCACCGCCGCGAGCGTTCCACCGCTGCAGGGGCAGATCACCATCGCCGCGGTGAGAAACGATCCACTGGCGATCGGCGCCATCAGGTCGCGGTGGTGCCAGACATGGAGCCGGTCGAGGGCCCCGGCCGGGAGCCGCTCGAAGGCCGCACCGAGAAGGATGGCAGGATCGGGCCGCTCGAGGTCGAGAGGCCGACCGATCTCCTGGAGAAACACCGCCTGGCCGGCCGTGCTGATGGAGAGATGGATCTCCCGACCGGCGGCGAGGAGAACCTCGAGGAGCCGCACGGCGTAGGGAGCGCCTGAGGCACCAGTGATCGCCAAGACGAGCGGCAACTGGGAGGAGGGGGCCATGTCAACCGTTCTTCGGGGCTGGGGACGTCACCGGCCCCGCACAGCGCGTGGCGAGTGTGAGCGTAGCGATCCCGAAGGTGAGTGGATGTTGTTCGACAGCGGTGAAGCCGACCGAGCGCACCAGCGCCGCCAGCCGCTCACCCGACGGGAAATCCTCGACGCTCTGGTTGAGGTAGGTGTAGGCGTCGGAGGCGTTGCGGGCCACGGCGTTGCCAAGGCGGGGGAGGACGTTACGAAAATACCACAGATAGCCGGAGCGGACGATGCGGTTGGCCGGGAGAGAAAACTCGAGGATCGCCAGCGTCCCACCGGGGCGGCAGACGCGCGCCATCTCGGAGAGCCCGCGCCGGGTGTCGGCGATGTTCCGCAGACCGAAAGCAACGGTGACGAGATCGAAGTCGGCCGCAGGGAAGGGGAGGGCCATGGCGTCGGCCTCGATCCACTCGATCTGCGGATGTCGCGCCGCGGCCTTGTCGCGGCCGCGGTCGAGCATCGGCCGGCAGAAGTCGCTGGCAATAATCCTGGGCACGAGCCCCTGCGCCGCCGCTGGGGCGGCCGCCCGGTCAGCGTACGCGATCGCCAAGTCGCCGGTGCCGGTACAGACATCGAGCATCGCGCCGCCCAAGGGGGGGGGCGCGAGGCGGACGGTGACATGCCGCCACCACAGGTCGATGCCGCCAGAGAGGATCCGGTTGACGAGGTCGTAGCGCGGGGCAATCTCCGCGAACATGCCACGGACCTTGTCGCCACTCTTGTCGACGCCCGAGCGATCCGCGCCGCGGGAGGTGGCTTGGCCGGCAGGCGGGCTGGGCTCTATGGTGGCAGCGGGTGGCATGCGTGGGTCCGGTGGCGGGGGTGCCCGTACAAGCGTGGAGGCCGGCAATCCGGCTGATGGAAAACCGAGGAGGCTCCATGGACCAGACTCAGTGGCACTGTCACGATTGTTTTCATGGTATGCCGGAAGCGGCGACAGCGGGAGGGATTGTCGTCGTCATCGACGTCCTTCGGGCCTCGACGACGATCGTCACTGCCCTGGCCAACGGGGCGATCGGCGTCCGGCCCGAACTCTCCCCCGACGCGGCCCGGACCGCGGCCATGGCGGCGGGGCGGGGGGTGGGGGAGTGCCTCCTGGGAGGTGAACGGGGGGGAGTGCGGATCGACGGCTTCGATCTCGGCAACGCCCCGCGGGACTACAGCCGCCAGGTGGTCGGCGGCCGGAGGATCGTGACTACGACGACCAACGGCACTGCCGCCGTCGCCGCCTGCCCGCGAGCGGAGGCGATCCTTGTTGGAGCCCTCGTGAATCGCCGCGCCGTGGCGGCGCGGGCAATCGAACTGGCGCTGACCGGGAGCGGGGCTCCCCGACCGATCCACCTCGTCTGTGCCGGCACCGACGGTGCGGTGACCGAAGAGGACATTCTCGCTGCCGGGGCGATCCTCGACGCCGCCGGGGCGACGCGACTCGACGCTGCCGCCGCCGCCGCCCGCGAGCGCTTCCGAGAGACAATCCGGGGGGCGACCGACCTGCGGATCCCCCTCGCCGCGGCGCTGGCCGATTCCCGCGGCGGGAGGAACCTCCTCGCCATCGGTATGGGGGCCGACATCGGCGACGCGGCCGCAATCGACACGATCCCGGTCGTCCCCCGCCTCGACCGCAGCACCGGCTGGTTCCACGTTGATCCCTGATCGGCGGCGATCGCTGGCCGCACCCCCCGGCTGCCATGGACCCCCTCCCGGCCTCGCCACTACACTGCCTGCCCGCTTTCCCCCCGCCCCGATCCGCCAGGATTTCCATGGACAAGCCCACCGACCAGTCGCGGATGGA
>CAMBFA010000157.1 GCA_945865325.1 Candidatus Kuenenia stuttgartensis | reverse complement strand
GAGATGTCGTTGATGCTGATGAACACCGGCCACATGCGGCAGGTGCGCCCCAGCTTCGGCTCCTGGCTGACCTGGGGCATGGGGCAGGAGAACGACAACCTCCCCGGCTTCATCGCGCTTGTGCCCGGTGGAATGCCGGTCGGGGGGGCAGGCAACTGGCGGAGTGCCTTCCTCCCGGGGGCCTTCCAGGGAACGCATGTCGACACCTCGAAGACCGACCCCCGCGAGCTCATCGACCACATTCGTAATCCGCGCCTTGGCCCCGACCGCCAGCAGGAGCAGTTCGACCTCCTCCGCGCGCTCAATGCCAGCCATCTCGACCAGCGCCCCGGCGAGGCGGCGATCGAGGCGCGGATCCGCTCCTTCGAGCTCGCTTACCGGATGCAGCTCGAGGCGACCGATGCCTTCGACGTCCGCCAGGAGCCAGCCCACATCTTGAAGATGTACGGCGAGGGGCCGCAGAACCGGCAGCTCCTCATGGCGCGGAGGCTCGTCGAACGGGGCGTGCGCTTCGTGCAAACCTGGCACGGCAGCATGCAGCCGTGGGACAGCCACTCGAACATCCGCGACGAGCACCGCAAAGTGGCGGGGGAGTGCGATCAGGGGCTGGCGGCCCTGCTCACCGATCTCAAGGACCGCGGCATGCTCGACAGCACGCTGGTGCTCTGCACGGGGGAGTTCGGCCGCACACCGAGCGTCGAAATGGGGCAGAACGGCGCCGGCGCCTCCCAGGGGCGCGATCACAATCACTGGGGCTTCTCGCTGTGGATGGCCGGGGGCGGGGTCAAGGGGGGCACGATCCACGGGGCCACCGACGACTTCGGCTTCAAGGCGGTGGAAAACCCCGTCTCGGCACACGATCTCCACGCCACCATGCTCCATCTTCTCGGGTTCGACCACACCCGGCTCACCTACCGCTATGCTGGCCGCGATTACCGCCTCACCGACCTCGAAGGGGAGGTTGTCCGACCGGTGCTCGCCTGACCGTCCCGGAGTCCAGCATGGCCCTCTCCATCGAAGTCACCAACGCCGCCGTGCGGACGGAGTTCGAGCATCCTTCCGGACCGCTGGAGTTCGGCCGGGGGCCGCAGCGGGAGATCCCCCGCTGCGTGATCGCCGGCGACCAGTCGGTGTCGCGTGACCAACTGCGGGTCGAGCCGCTCGCCGACGGCCGCCTCCGGCTCGAGAATTTGAGCGCGAATACGCCGGTCGTCGTCGATGGCCAAAGCGACCCGATCATCCATCTCCAGGGCCGCGACATCGCGCTGCCGACCGCGGTGACGGTGGGGCGGACGCGGATCGTGTTCCGCCCGGCGGGGGTGCCCGCAGCGGTCGCTCCGAAAACACCCCCCCAGCCCCCGGCCCCACCGCCACCGGTCCCGCAGCCCGCCCCTTCGGCCGGCACCGTGACGCTGGCGGTAGGGGCCTTCGATCCCCCTCCGGGGCTGCGCTCCCTCCCCACCCCCGGACAGGCCGCCGTCGCGCCCTCGGCCTCCAAGCCGCGGACCTCCCCGCCGTCGCTGGATGGTGCCGGGGAAGTCGGGCCCTGGCTCGAGCGGATCATCGAGCTCCAAAAGACGTCGAGCGAGTCGCGGGAGTTTCACGACAAGGCCGCCCGGGCCCTCATCGATCTGGTGGGCCTCGATCTGGGACTGGTGCTGCTGCGCTCGGGCGAGAAGTGGACGATCGCGGGCTGTGGCGTCGCATCGGATCAGACGACGGTGCGCTACAGCCAAACTCTTCTGAAGGCCGTGGTCGACCAACGGAAGACGTTCTTCGACGACCTCGACTCGCTCTCCGGATCCGGGGCAGGCGCGAGCCTGATGGACATCGAGGCGGGCGTGGCATCACCGATCTTCGGGATCACTGATGACGTGATTGGCGTCCTCTATGGCGTCCGGACGACCCAGGGGCTCGTCGCCCGGGGCCCGATCACGCCGCTGGAGGCGCAGCTGGTGCAGCTCCTCGCCGGATCGGTGGGCGCCACACTCGCGCGCTCGACGGCGAGCCAGTCGCTGGCAACCTTCGAGCAGTTCTTCACCCGCGAGCTCTCCGAGCAACTCGCCCTCCGCCCCAACCTCCTCGACGGTCATGACGCCGACGTCTCGATCCTATTCTGCGACATCCGCGGATTCAGCCGGATCAGCGAGCGGCTCGGCCCGGCCGGGACGATGGACTGGATCGGCGACGTGATGGGGGAGCTCTCCGACTCGGTCCTGGCCCACTCTGGCGTCCTCGTCGATTACATCGGCGACGAGTTGATCGCCATGTGGGGGGCGCCGGTCGACCAGCCCGAGCATGCCACGCTCGCCGCCCGGTCGGCGGTCGACATGCTCGCCGCGGTGCCACGGATCAACGAGCGCTGGGCAACGATGCTCGGCGAGACGATGGATCTCGGCATCGGCATCAATTCCGGTGTTGCCCGGGTGGGAAACACCGGCTCGCGTCACAAGTTTAAGTACGGCCCTCTCGGCAACACCGTCAACCTGGCCAGCCGCGTTCAGGGGGCGACGAAATACGTCCGCTCGCGGATCCTCGTCACCGACGCGACGCGTTCCCGGATGGGATCGGGCTTCGCGACCCGGCGGGTCTGTCAGGTGCGCGTTGTCAACATCGCCGAGCCGGTCGTCCTCCACGAGCTCGGCCGGACCGACGACGCCGGGTGGGGCGAGCTCCAGCAGGCCTACGAAGGGGCGCTGTCGGCCTTCGAGAACCGCGACTTCCACCAGGCGGCCCACCTCCTCGCTGGCCTGCTCCAGACGCGCCCCGACGACGGCCCGAGCCTGCTGCTCCTCTCCCGGGTCGCCAACTGCCTCGTGTCGACCGACGGGGTTTTCAACCCCTGCTGGGACCTTCCCGGGAAATGATCGCCACCCGGGGGGGCCCGGCTACTCCAGGCCGTAGGCCCCGGCCATTGGCAGATCGATGCCCGACCGGCTGGCGAACTGCGTCCGCGACAGGAAGCGGGGCTCGAGGTTGAACGTCACGCCGACGTTGTTGCGGCTGTAGTCGACATTGAAGCCGAACGTCATCAGGAACGACTCGCCGATGCGCGTGAGCTGGAAATTCTGGCCGATGTTCAGGCCGCGGAGGTTGAGCGCGGTGCCGAAGGAGCTCGCCCACTTGGGGCTCATCCGGTAGGTGTACGACCCGACAAGGACGCTGGCGTCGATCGGGCCACCGAACTCGTTGAATCCGATGTAGAAGCTCCCCCGCGGCGTTCGATTCAGAAGGGCCCCGACGGTGTAGAGCTGCTGACCGCCGGAGAAGAAGTCGATGTCGGCGGTGGAGAGGACCGTTGTCCGGTCACCGACATGCCAGCGGAAGTCGTACTGCCAAAGCCCTATCAATTGGCCGAAGTTCTGCCCGGTTGTCGGGAACAACTCGCCGTCGATGTCGAGGGTGATCCAGTCGATGATCCGACGGTTGCCGGCCGGGCCGCGCTTCGTCTGCCAGCGCTGGCGAGCGGCGAGCCGGACAGCCGTCAGGTCCTGGGCGATCTCCGTAGGCCCGGTCACCCATCCCCCCATACCGCGACGGACGAGGTACGAGCGCGGATCGTACTTTCCGTCCGGTCCGAACACGGACGCATAGGGGAGTGGGGTGGCCTGCCCCGGGATAGCGCCGTAGTCCCAGTAGGGGATGTTGCGGCGGTATTGGTTGATGGTGTCGTCGTCGATCTGGTCGTAGAGCGGCAGCTGGTTCATGTCCTGCGAGCTGTTGGCGTAGGAGAACTCCCCCTCGAACACCACCTTGTGAGCCAGGCCATGGACATTCCACAGCTGGCTCTCGAGGGCATTGTCCGCCGACCACATCGGCACACTCGAGCGGATCCCCACCTGGCCGTAGGCGCGATTGAGGGGCGACTGCGTCAGATCCTGCCCCCAGTGAGCGAGCTCGCCGATGGCGTAGGGAACAATCTTCACCACTCCCGCCTGGAACGGCAGATCGAGCTCTTGCCGGGTGGAGAACCGCTCGCCGATGACGTTGTTCTCGTAGGGGAGTGTCGTCCAGTACTGCAGCCCCTGGCCGGCGGTCGGCGTCTGGGGGACGTTCTGCCGCGCGTAGGCCAATCCACTGTGCTGGTACCAGGTGACCGCATCGCGCAGCAGCGGCTGCCCAATCGTGTAATGATCGAGCCGCGGCCACCACTCCGTCTGGGTGAAGAACGGGTCGACCCGGACGCTCGCGAGGAGGCGCAGTTCGCGGTTGTCGATGGGGCGGCGGAGATCGAGCCAGGTCCGCTGCTCGTAGCCCTCCTCCCACTCCGCCTCGTAGAACTCCTCGAGGAAGTTCATGTCGCTGATCCAGCCGGCCGCACCGCGCGCCTGCCAACCGCCGGCGAAATCCTGCCGATGGCGCCAGAAGGAGCGCCCACGGAAGGCGTTGGGGTAGGTGAAGTCGCGGCGATTCAGGCCGAGATTGTCGATCCCGCTGTCACCGATGATCCAGGCATCGAGCACACCATTGGCCGGCATGCCGAAGCCGAGGAAGTCTGGGCGGTTGTAGAGGAGCGACGTCCCGCCACCGAGGCCACGGTAGCTCAAGTAGTCGATATCAAAGTCCCAGTCGACGCCGTCTGGTGGCCGCCGCCATCCAAACACCTGGAAGGCATCCCAGCTCGTCAGCAACTGCGTGCCGAAGATTTGGTCGTTCTTGACCTGGATGTTGTTGATGTAGAAGGTCGGCTTCTTGGCATTCGTCGCCAGCACCGGCCACCACAGCACCGGGACGTTGCCGAGGGTCAGGGTGTTGCCACGGCTGGTGACGAACTGCTGATGCTCGAGCACCGGCTCCCCGGTCACGTTATCGATCATCGGTCGGCCGTCGGCCCCCGCCAGCGGCACCTGTTCGTCGGTGAACTCGAGTTCCCTCGACCGGAACTCCCAGGTTGGCACCCCGAGGCGGCTCGAGGTCAGACCGGTGCGCTGGGCGATGAATCGGCTGCGGTCGACCTGACGGATGACGTCGGCGCGGAGCCGGACGAGCCCGGCGTAGTTGTCGACCGGGGTGAGAACCGTGGCCCCGGTGATGACCCCCGAGGAGCGGGGCACGTCGTAGAACATGCTCATCGCCTCGACCACGCGCTGTCCCTGTCGGAAGACGACGTTCCCCTCGAGATAGAGCTCCAGCGGCGTGTCGGCTGATTGGGCCGCATTGCCATCGAGATCGGGCTGCGTGCCACTGCGCGTCCAGATGACGACCCGATCGGCGGCGATATCGAGGGGGCCGGCCGGGTCGACGCCGTCGATGACGAGGTTCACGCCGGAGGTGATCACCGCCACCCACTCGCCACCGCCGGGGCTGGGGAACCAGCGGATCGAGAGCGGGACACTCGACCGGGGGAAAGCGCGGAGCCGGCGGGCCGGAGCGTTGGCCGTCACCGGCGGCGGCGCCGGCGCACCGAACTCACTGAACTGCGCCAGATCGGTGCCGCGGTCACGATCGACGAATTGGACTGTCTCGACGCCGTCGCCGCTGGCCGCTCGATCGGAGCCCCCGACCGCCGGGCGGACGGACGCGGGGACGTCGGCGACGGCCTCGTAGACCGGCGGCGTGCCCGACAGTGGCACGACGCTCGCGAACTGGAGCCGCGGATCCCGGCGCGTCCAGAAGCGCCCGGTCCAGCGCGGACCGCGGACCGTGGAGAGCCCGGGCTCGGCGCCGGCCGCCGCGGCGTTCCCGGCTGTCACCGAGACGTTGCCCGCCATGCGGACGAGCATGCCGCGAAGCGGTGGCAGCGGCGTTCCACCGTCGGCCTCCCGATCGCCGAAGGGCTCTTGGCCGTCCCCTCCACCCGCCAACGGAGCGCCCGGATCCTGTTCGATCCACACCACCGCCTCGTGCGATTCGGCCACCGTCGGCCCCTGCTCGATGCGCACGCCCCCGGTGAGATGCCAGACATCGTAGGAGCCCTCCGTCCAGCGCGACGCCTGCGCGGCGCGGATGGCGATCGCCTCGGAGGGATCAACGGCCGGCACCTCGATGCTCGAGGCCTCGGCGATCGCCGCGGCGAGCCCGCGCGCCGGAAGCGCCGAGAGCGCGCCGGCGGCCGCTTCTGGTTGCGCCGTCACCTGGGCGCCTGCCGGCCTTGCCTGGCACGCGGTCACCAGCAGCACCAGCGTCATCCACCACCGCGCGCCGTCACCGCGCGCAGACGCACGACAACTCCGCGCCTGGCGGTGCCGACGGGGGGACGCAGCAATGGTGGGGTGATCGAGCAAGCGTTGGCCGCAGAAGGATCCGGAAGGAGCGCCCGAGCAAAAACGGCGCGGTTTATAGGAGCAGGATCCGCCGGGGGTCAAGGTGTGGCGCCGCCCTCGAGGCGTCCGCAAGTGCCGATGTTCGAACGGTTTACCGACGTGGCCACAGACCGGGCGCCACGCCCTTGAGACGCCCCCCCGGTCGTTCGGGGAGGCTGCGAGGAACAACCCCGGCCCCGGCGATGACGCGTTTTGGGGGGTGACAACGGGGATGACTGGGGGGGAACGGCAGGATCGGGCCCCCGGCATCGGCAGCGCGACTAAGATGTGGCTCGGTCGACGCCATCGACCGCAGCCCCCAAGTTGCCGAGCACCCGCTGCTCCACCGTCCGGTCCAGGATTCCGCAACAGCCCGCTTTCCCTGGGCAGCCGGCGGTCCCTGGCCCTCCGCTCTCCGTTCCCCTTCCCCGCCCCCTTCCCCGCCCCCAGGCCTCCCTGACCGACCTGACGCCACGGAGTCGGCCCCGCCATGTCGTTGTCCGGCGATTCCCCCCATGCCCGCGCGGAGCCCCCGGCGCCGCGCCCGTTCAGTCGGCGCGTGGCGGCCTGGCTCATTGACCACCGCGTCGCGCTGTTTGTCGTCGCGCTCGTCCTGGGGACGATCTCGGTGGAGCGATCGCGGCACCTCGGATTTGCCCGTTCGATCGACACGATGTTCGACCGCACCGACCCCGCCCTCGCCCCCTATCGCCGCCTCGCCCGGGCCTTCGGCTCGAGCGAGGTGGTGCTCGCCGCCTACGACGCGCCCGATCTGCTCACGCCCGAGGGGATCGCAACTCTTCGCGACATCACCCAACGGCTCGAACGGATTCCCGGGATCGCTTCGGCCACGAGCCTCGCGAGCACGCCCCTGGGTGCGGGGATCATCCACCTCGACACCAACCCTGCCGCCCGCCGGCTTGTGTCGCTCCTTGAGGGGTATGCGGTGTCGGCCGACCACCGGACCGCGGCCGTGGTCTGCGTCCTCGAGCCAGCGGGCAAGACGGCCGGCGTGACGCGGGCCGACGCAATCGACGCCGTCCGGGCCGCGACCGCCGAGCTCCCTCGTGGCACGGTCGCCGGCGAGCCGGTGATGCTCCGCGACGGCTTCTCGATGCTCGAACGCGACGGCAATCTCCTCGGCACCTCGGCCGGGATCCTCGCCGGCGCCGTCCTCCTCCTGTCGTTCCGCAGCCTCCGCTGGCTCGCCGTTCCCCTTGCCGTGGTGCTCCTCGGGCTGTGGAGTACCCGCGGCGTCCTCGCCGTGGCCGGCATGAAGCTGACGATGGTGTCGACGATGCTCTCGGCGATGATCACCGTGGTGGCGATCGCCACGGTCGTCCATGTGATCGTCGAGGTCCGCCGCCAGCGCGAGCTCGGCCTCTCCCCGCGGCAGGCGCTTGAGGAGGCGATCCACCTCCTCTTCTGGCCGGTGATCGGCGCCATCGCCACCGATGTGATCGGATTCGGTTCGCTGATCACCAGCCAGGTCGGGCCGGTGCACGACTTCGGGATCATGACGGCGATCGGCGCGATTATGGTGCTCTTTTCGGCGGCGCTGGTCGTCCCGCAATTGGCCCTCGGCGGCCGGTTCAACACCGACCCACGGCGGGCCTGGGGGGAAGGGCTGCTCGACCTCGGCCTCGACGGCCTCGTGCGGCGGATCGTCCGGCATCCGGGCCGAATCATGATCGGGGCGACCCTCGTCGTGGCCGCCTGCATGGCCGGAATGGGCCGGCTCGAGGTCGAGACCGATTTCACCCGCAACTTCCGCCGCTCGAGCGGCATAGTCCGCTCCTATGAAATGATCGAGTCGCGTCTCGGCGGCGCGGGGGTGTGGGATGTCCTCGTCCCGGTGAGCGGCCCGATCGACGGGGCGATGGTGGCCCGCCTCGGCCGGCTCGAGGAGCGGCTGCGGCGCGAGGTGATCGCCCCCGGGCCGGATGGCATCCCCGCCCCTGCCCTGACGAAGGTGTTGAGCGTGGCCGACGTCCTCGCGGCGGTCTCCCCCGTCCCCCTCGAAAGCGCCGGCGCGTCGCCACTGGGCAACTGGGTCGTCGGCAGCGCCGTGACGCTCCTCCGGCAACAGCTCCCCCAACTCGACCGGTCGCTCATCGGGCACGATCCCGAGGATGGCTCGACCTGGCTGCGGGTCATGCTCCGGGCGCGGGAGCGGCAGCCGGCGGCGGCAAAGCGGTCGATCGTCGCGGCGGTGCGGCAGATCGTCGCCGAGGAGTTCCCCCCCGGTCCGGGCGGCGGGGGCGAGGTGACGGGGTTCTTCGTCCTCCTCTCGAAGCTCGTCGACCGGATGCTCACCGATCAGTGGTCGACCTTCCTGATTGCAGCGGTGGGGATCTTTCTTCTCCTCACCCTCTCCTTCCGCAGCCTGCTCCTGGCCACCGTGGCACTGGTCCCCAACGCGCTGCCGATCTTCGTCGTCCTCGGGCTGATGGGTTGGTGCGGCCAGCGGATCAACATGGGGACGGCGATGATCGCCGCCGTCTCGATGGGCCTCTCGGTCGACAGCTCGATCCATTGGCTCGTCGCTTTCAAGCGGCGGCTCGCCGGAGGCCACACGCTCCCCGCCGCGCTCGACGTCGCCCACCAGACGGCCGGGAGAGCGATGGTGTTTGCGACGCTGGCGCTGGTCGTCGGGTTTCTCGCGCTGACCACCAGCGCATTCATCCCCACCGTGTCGTTCGGCGCCCTCACCTGCCTGACCCTGCTCGGGGGTCTCGCCGGCAACCTCGTCGTCCTCCCGGTGATGCTCGCCCTCCTTGAGCCGTGGCTCGGCGGAGAGTGCCGACCGGGTGGAAAACCGCTCCCACAACTCTCCGACAGCCCCTGAAAACTGACGGTCGCCCGTATCCCTTTCTTCCTTTCCCAACCCGTTTGATCCTTCCCGCTCGAGGATTTCGCCATGCCCACCGAGTTCGCTGCCGACAAGTCTCATCATGGTTTCCGTTGCGAGCCGTCGGCCCACCCCGAAACGATCCGTGCCGACGCGCTGGTGGTGTTTGTCACCGAGGGGCCCATCAGCGGTGCCGCCGCTGGCGTCGATCGGGCCACCGGCGGCCTCCTCTCCCGCCTTGCCACCGCTGGCGAGATCACCGGAAAGCGCTACGAGTGCGTGCCGATCCTCGCGCCGACGGGCGTGGCGGCGGGGCAAATCGTCGTCATCGGCCTCGGGCCCGAGGGGACGGGCCCCGACGGCAGTCCCGATCTGGGAACGCTTTACCGGGCAGCGGCCACCGCCACCCGCCACCTTTCGACGCGCCCCCGTGAGACGGTCGTCCTCGTCGCCGAGCCGTCGTGGTCGGCCCGACAGACCGAGCAGGCGGTCGCCGGGGGAGCGATGGGGATGGTCGGGCAAGACCTCCGCCGCACCGACAAGAAGCGGACGTCCTTCGGCACGACGATCTGGGCCGGTGCCACGCCAGACGCGCTCGCCACCGGCATGCTGATCGCCGACGGCGTCAACCTCGCCCGGCGACTCGTCAACAGCCCCCCGGACGATCTCTACCCCGAGACGTTCGCCGAGGCGGCCGCCGCGATCGCCGGGCGGACCGGGATGGAGATCGAAATCTGGGACGAGCACCGCCTCGACCGAGAACGCTGCCGGGCGATCCTCGCCGTCGGTCGGGGGAGCTCACGGGCGCCGCGTCTGGTGAAGCTCACCTACCGCGGCCCCGGGGTCCCGGCCGGCCCCCCGCATATCGCCCTCGTCGGCAAGGGGGTGACCTTCGATTCCGGCGGCCTGTCGCTCAAAACCCCGGACGGGATGCTGACGATGAAGTGCGACATGGCCGGGGCCGCGGCGATGCTCGCCGCCGCCGCCACGATCGCGGCGCTGCGACTCCCGGTAAACCTCGTCGCGGTCTGCGGATTGGCGGAGAACATGACCGGACCGGCGGCCTACAAGCTCGGCGACGTGATCACCGCCCGCAGCGGCACGACAATCGAGATCCACAACACCGATGCCGAGGGACGGGTGGTCCTCGCCGATGTCCTCGATGTCGTCCGGGAAATGGCCCCCCAGAGGATCGTCGACGCCGCCACCCTGACGGGGGCCTGCATGGTGGCCCTCGGCCACGACGTCGCCGGCCTGTTCACCAACGACCAAGCCTGGTGTGACCAGATCGCCGCCGCGGCGCGGGCCGTCGG
>CAMBFA010000156.1 GCA_945865325.1 Candidatus Kuenenia stuttgartensis | reverse complement strand
TCCACCGGTCGTCGCATGGCTTGTTATGGAGCGGGAGTTGTCGGGGAATCGTCAGGGGCCGGTGTCCTTGGCGAGCAGTTCGGCATCGGGGCTGCTACCACGAGACTCGCTCCACACCTCTCACCGCATCGAAATGACCGTCGCGGGAGATGATCGGCAGCCGCTCATGCCGGGCGACGGCCGCGATCCAGGTGTCGTTGATCGGGATCGGCGTTCCCGCCTGTTTCAGCTCCAACCGCACGGCTCCGTAGACGGCCGCGATCGCGCGATCGATCCGGGCCACTTCGACGGTGTCGAGATTGACCGCCAGCCATTCGGCGTAGCGGGAGGCGTGTCGCGATTGCCGAATCCCGAACTCAAACTCACCGAGGACCACCACCGGGATCACGAGGCGGGAGGCCGTTCGGAGCAACGGCTCGATGGCCGGATCTCCATCCGCCCACGCGGAGAGCGCATTCGTGTCGAGGATCACGGTTCCGTCTCAATCTGCTCAAACTCTGCCTCGACGAGCCGCTGGATCCGGGCGGTTTCGGAGCGAAGCTCGGCGAGGGCACCAAAGCCCTTCATCCACGGTGGATCAGCGGGGCCATCGGAAGCTCGCTCCTGCTCCAGTTTGAGCCGCAGCGTGTCGGTCACGAACTGTCGCAGGCTGATGCCGCTCATCGCTGCCCGGGCTTTCGCCAAGCGGAACAACTCGTCGGGAATGTCGATCGTCGTTTTCATGCTTGGAAGCATAGCCATAAATACGGCTCTGGCAATGCCGTATTTACGGCGATGGTTCTGCTGCGGCGTAAATCGAGGGCTTTGCAACGGGTGGCGCTCTCCGGCTTGGACGTTCGTCGGCCCGTCAGAGGGCTCATTCGCCCAAGGCGCGGACGGTTGTCAGCGAGCGGATCTGGCTGTGGTCGGCCCACGTCCACACCACCTTCTTGTCGCGCGTCACCTCGAAGGCATGGGCCCCTTTCCCCTCCTGGCCGCGAAGGAAGTTGCCGACGAGGATGTTGCCGTTTTTGAGTTGCTGGATGCTCGAGATCCAGGTGAGGTTGAGATCGGGGGCGTCGGCCGCCGTGAACTCCCAGGCGATCGCGCCGCCGGGGGTGACCTCGAGGACGCGCTTCTGCGTGCCACAGGAGATGAGCGTGTTGCCATTCGGGAGCCGCTGCGCGTCGCCGGCGTTCTCTACGCCCGTGTATTCCCACACCACCTTCCCTTCGGGAGAGACCTCGCGGACGGCTCCCTCCCCTTCATGGGCGGCGAGGATGTTGCCACTCTCGATCTTGTGCACATTGCGGACCTGGAGATGGGGATCGGCATGGCTCGTGAAGAGCGGCGTGACATGGACGATCTTTCCCTGGGGATCGACCTCCACCGCCTGACACGGCCCCTGCTCGGCGACGAGCGTGTTACCGTTGGCGAGCCTTTCGCAGCCGAAGACCTGCGTCGATGGGCTGACATACTCAAACACCGTCTCCCCCCGCGCGGTGATCTCGCGCACCCCGGTCGGCTTGCCACCGTAGCCGAAGAGGATGTGGCCGTCGGGGAGCGCTTGGAAGATGACCGCCGTGCTCGGTGGGGCAAACTCCCAGACGATCTTTCCGGCAGCGTCGAGCTCGACGAACCGGTTTGGCCCCTGGCCATATTCGGTCAACAGGAGCCGCCGCCCCGGACGGGGCTGGAGGTCGTCGCCCCGCGCCCCTCCACTGGGAACGAGCGCGGCGAGGGCGACGAGCGTCGCGAGCCGTCGCAAAGTGAGAAAGCGACTGCGCGGCGCGGTGGACGGGGACGCGATGGTCAGGGGCAACATGGCGAACTTCCCTCGGGGTGTCGGAGCGGGGCGAGGGATCGGCACGACGATCGCTGCGAACGCCGGTCAGCCGTTGCCGCGATGCTTTCCCCACCCCGCCACCATCCTCTGGATGATTGGGCTCCACGTCCAGCCGACCATCGATCCGATCGGGATCAAGGCTTCCTCGCCTCGACGTAGATCGAGTGTTTCGGGTGCGTCGAGTCGAAGAACCGTGTGTTCCTCAGCACCGGACACCTCGATTGACCATACCCGGACCGGATAATGTCGGTGAATCCCGCCTGCTCGAGTCCAGCGTGCAACTTGCGGTAGTTCCACCAGTTGACGTGATGTCCTGGAAATTCTTTTTGGCGGGATGTGTCTTTGTGCCCCGCCACGAACTCGAACAATTCCTCTGGACGGTCCGACGCCAGATGCGACCTGATTTCCTCGTCAGTGATTCGTCGCGGCAGACCAGCTTCCGCCGATTTCATCTCCGAGGCAGCGGAGCAGATTATTTCGATGAAGCTCTGCTCAATGGAAAACTGGCTCATCGGGCCTTTCAGGCCGTTGCCTCGCCAGTGGTTCTCGAGTGAATACGTGTGTCGCTGATACCAGAAATCGACATCATTCCTCACTAAGGCGTCGTAAAAAAGGTCGATGTCTGGCATCGTCAGGCGAATCACACCCCCTGGCTTGAGGGCGCGGTGCGCTTCCTTGATGAGGTTGTCGGCGGCAGCGTTGGGAATGTGTTCCAGAGTGTGGCTCGAATAGAAGACCTCCGCGGAGTCAGTTCCGATGGGAAGTGGAACGAGGGCCAGAAGGTCGTACTCCAGGAGTTCGCCGCTGTCTGCGTTCTGCACACTCGCATACCAGTCGCTCTTCATGTCGACGTTTGTCCAGGCAGGATGTCGAAATCCGCCGGCACCGACGTTGTAGAACCTCTTTCTGTCGACGCTGTCCGCCGAGTAGAGACGACGGTAGAGGTCGAGATCCTGCAGAGGGTTGCCTCCCCACAGGTCGCCTTGCGGAGGAGTGATCCGTTCCAGGCGATAACCCATTGAGGACAAGAGTTTGCGAGCGAGTGTTTTCATGATTTCTGGCTTCGGAAAAGGCCGGGTGAGTGGTGGCGCCTTGGCGAGGAGTTTCGGTACTCGAAGCATGTTGGGGGGGGAGCAACGACGGGAGCAAGCGTCATCGGCGAAGAGAAGCTTTGCGCTAGGGCGAGAGTACACGACGGATTTTAGCGATCCGAGGGGGGAGCGCCGCGCCCCTTCCCCCGCCCCGCCACCATCCTCTGGATGATTGGGCTCCACGTCCAGTCGACCATCGATCCGAGGGCCGTGCCGATCAGGCAGCCCATGAACCAGCCGACCAGATGCGATCCGGCCGCATCGCCCCAGAACCGCGCCGACGGCACCGCAACCCCGGCGCCGACGACGATCGAGAGGAGGGTGACGGCGAGGGGAACGAAGGGCATGGCGGGAGGCTCCGGGGAAAACCAGAGGATAGTTCGACGCCGAGCCGGTTTCACGGCAAGCCGATTTGAGGGCCGTAAGGTTCCCGGAGCGGGTCCCCTGGTATCCTTCGGACTCATGCGATGCCCACGAGGAGTGCCCGCCAATGCCCCTTCTCCACGCCGACCTGCTCCGCCTGAAACGCTGGAACACGCCGACGATCTACAACGGCTGGGAGCAAATCACCCGGCACGACATCGCCGCCGCGGGATTCAACCTCGAGGAGACGCACGACTTCATGCCGCAGATGGGGCCGATGGTCGGCTATGCGGTGACCCTCGTCGTCGAGCCATCGAAGGCTTCGCACAAGGCCAACGCATCGGCGTGGAGCGACTACCGCCGCTATGTGGCCGGCGTGCCGGGGCCGAAGATCGCCGTGGTCCAGGATCTCGACAAGCCGGCGGTCATCGGGTCTTTCTGGGGGGAAGTGAGCTCCAATACCCACCGGGCGCTGGGGTGTGTCGGCACGATCACCGACGGGGCCATCCGTGACGTCGACGAGATGACCAACGCCGGCTTCAAGGCGATCGCCCGTCGTCTGTGCGTCGGCCACGCCCATGTTGTGCCGGTGCGCTTCGGTGTGGATGTGGCGGTGTTCGGCAGGGAGATCCTTCCGGGGCAACTGATCCATGCCGACAAGCACGGCTTCCTCGCCGTGCCGGCCGAGGACGAGGCAAAGCTCCTCGAGGCAGCCTCCTTCATGGATGCCAACGAATGCCAGACGGTGATCGCCGCCGCCCGCGGGGCTGCCGGACTCCCGGCCGACGAGGTGCTCGCCAGGATGGATGAGGCCGGGCGGCGCTTCGGTGAGAACGCCAGGCTCGAGTTCGGCCGGCGCGGCGAGTGGTGAGGAAAGGAGGGGGAACTTGATGAGAACGCTTCGTGCCGCCCCGGCCCAGACTCGCTTGGCGGCCTCGTTGATGGCGGTGACGCTCTTGCTGGGGGCCGCGTCCGCTGACGAGCCGCTGCGCATCAATCACCTCCGCCTCCTCGGCACGCACAACTCCTACCACGTGGCCCCCGATCCGCTTGTGGCGACGTTGATCGCGGCGGCGGCGCCGGCTGAGGCCCGCGCGATCGACTGCACGCAGCGGCCGCTCGACGAGCAATTGGGCACGCTCGGACTGCGGCATTTCGAGCTCGACTGCTACCGCGACCCCGACGGGGGCCTGTTTGCCACGCCGCTGGGGCTGAAGCTGGCCGCCGCGGCAGGGGCTCCGCCGCCGCTGCAGTGGCCCGACGAGCTCGCCAAGCCCGGCATCAAGGTGCTCCATAGCCCTGGCTTCGACTTCCGTACCACCGTGCCGACGCTCCCCGCGGCGCTTGTTGCCGTGAAGGAATGGTCCGACGAGCATCCGCGGCATGTGCCGATCTTTCTCCTCATCGAGTTGAAATCGGACGCCTTCGCGCCGCCACAGCCGCTCCCCTGGAATGACGAGGGATTTGCCGAGCTCGAGGCGACCATCCTCGCCGTCTTCCCGCGCGAGCGGATCCTCGTGCCCGATGACCTCCGCGCTGGCAGGGCCACGCTCCGCGAGGCGGTCGATGGAATCGGCTGGCCGGAGGTCGACACGCACCGTGGCAAGATCGTCTTCCTGATGGACAACGAGGGGGGCGTGCGCGATGCCTACCTCGCTAAGAGCGACGTGCTCGCCGGGCGGATCCTGTTCACGAGCGTTGCGCCTGACCATCCGGCGGCGGCGTTCATGAAGCGGAATGATCCGCAGGCTGCGCACGACGAGATCCGCCGCCTCGTCGACGCCGGATTTCTCGTCCGCACGCGGGTCGATGCCGGGCTCGAGGAACCACGCCGCGGGGATCTGAAGCGGTTGGAACGGGCGCTTTCGAGCGGTGCCCAACTCCTCTCGACCGATCTCCCCGAGCCCGACGCCCGGTTTCCCGACTATCACATCGCGCTCCCGGCGCTTCCGGGGGAGGACGGCCCCAACCGCCCGTAGAAAAAAGTCATCCCTGAACTTTTTCCACGTTGTCGCCCGCAGCAAACGCCGAGGGTTTCTTGGGTCGACGGCCGCCGCATCCAGCGGCGGAGACTTTATCCACAGCCTGCTCATCCAGGCCCGAGCGGGGCGGCGCTGCGGAGGCGATCACGCGCCCGGACGCGCCGCGAGAAACGCCTCAATCTCGCCGCGGCGCGGTGCCGAGGTCTGGGCCCCTTCGCGGGTGACGGAGATCGCCGCGGCCGCGGCGGCGAACCGCGTGGCGGCGACGAGATCGAGTCCCTCCGCGAGCATCACCGCCAGGCAGCCGTTGAAAACGTCGCCCGCTGCCACCGTGTCGCGCGGCTCGACCGGAAACGCCGGCACGTGCGTGCGATCTTCTGCCGTGGCGACGAGGGCGCCAGCCGCGCC
This sequence comes from Candidatus Kuenenia stuttgartensis, assembly GCA_945865325.1. Classification (GTDB taxonomy): domain Bacteria; phylum Planctomycetota; class Planctomycetia; order Pirellulales; family UBA1268; genus QWOP01. The sequence goes on along the minus strand of CAMBFA010000156.1, from coordinate 4,821 downwards.
GCGCGTGACGACCACCGCACGAGGCCCGAGGCCGAGGAGCGTGCCGGCGAGCGCGTCAGCGTCGGCCGCCGAAGGCGCGGGGGCATCGCCTTGGGAGGCAAGCGACTCCCCTTCGGTCTCATTCGGCGTGAGAATGTCGACCCGAGCGAGGATCGCGGCCGGCAGGGGGCGAGCCGGGGCGGGGTTGAGGATCACACGCGTGCCGGCGGCCCTTGCGATCGTCACGGCATGCGCCACCGCCTCGAGGGGGACTTCGAGTTGAAGGAGGAGGACGTCGGCCGCCTCGATCGCCGGCCGGGCCCGTTCGATGTCGTCAGAGGAGAGCCGGTCGTTGGCCCCCCCCGCCACGGCGATCGAGTTTTCCCCGACTGCATCGACGAGGATCAGGGCCACGCCGGTTGGGGCGTGCGGCGTGATGGTGATGAAGTCGGTCTCGATCCCCTCGGCCCGGAAGGCCTCGATCGCCCCATGCCCCATCGAATCGTCGCCGACACGGGCGACAAAGGTCGTTCGTCCACCGGCCCGCGCTGCTGCCACTGCCTGATTCGCCCCCTTGCCACCGGGGACGCTTGCAAAGCGCCCGCCGAGGACCGTTTCGCCGGGGCGGGGGAGGGTGGCAACGCGGACGACGAGATCGACATTGATGCTGCCGACGACGACGATCCTTCCGGTTGGCGGCGCGGTGGCGGGACGCGGGGACATGTTGAAGGCTCCGAACCGTCCGGGGCGGGCATCGTTCAGTTGCTCGCGGCGAGGTGGGTATCGAACCACTCGAGCATCGCCCGGAACATCGTCTCGTTGCCGGCGGCGTCAAACCCGTGGCCTGCCCCTTCGATGACGACAAGGTCGGCCGCGACGTCGCTGGCCCGGAGGGCATCGCGGATCTTCTCGCTGTGCCACAGCGGCACCAGTTCGTCTTTGTCGCCATGGACCATGAGCGACGGAGCGTCGTCGTCGGAGACCTGCTTGAGCGGGGAGTAGCTGTCCCCGTTCTCCCGGGGGAACTTGAGCGCCGGGAACTTCTCCAAGTAGCCCGCAGCGGGGTCGAGGTAGGGGGTGAGATCGGTCGGCGGGAAGACCGCGGCCACGGCCGCCACCCGCGGCTTGTCGTCGCGTCCGCGGGCAGCGGCGTTGGTCGTCGTACCGAGCATGAGCGAGAGGTGGCCACCGGCGCTGAAGCCAAAAATGCCAAGGCGGTTGCGGTCGATGTGGTGCTCGGCGGCATGGTCGGTGACATGTTCGAGGGCCGATCGCACGTCCGCGACGATTTCGGGGATGAGGTACTTCGGGCTGCTGCCGTGACGCACCGCACAGACCGTGTAGCCACGGTCGAGGAACGGCTTCGTGAACGGGAGCATCGCCGCTGGGGGCATCCACTGCGACACCCAGCCGCCACTGACGATAAGGAGGAGGCAGGGGCCCGGCCTATCGCCAGCATTTTCCGGACGGAAGACGTCGTAGGTGAGCGCCATGCCATCCTTGTGGCCGTAGACGACATCGGGCGTGATCGTCACCCCGGGGATCGCCGGTTCGTCGGCCGGCGCCGTGGACGGCAGCCAGGTGGCCGCGAAGATGAACATGAAAACAAACATGAAACGGTTCATGCAGGATTCCTCGCGGCGCGGATTCGACGGATGAGTGCGTTGGTGGAGCTGTCGTGGCGGAGTTCGGGGGAGGTGGGGCTCTCGATCTCGGGGAGGATCTGCCCGGCGAGCACCTTGCCGAGCTCCACGCCCCACTGATCGAAGCTGTTGATGTTCCACACCACCCCCTGAGTGAAGACGCTGTGCTCGTAAAACGCGACGAGCGAGCCGAGGATACTCGGGGTGAGGCGGTCGTAGAGGATCGTGCTCGAAGGGATGTCGCCGGGGAACTCGCGATGGGGGATGAGCCGGGCGGGCGTCCCTTCCGCGGCCACTTCCTCGGCGCTCTTCCCGAAAGCGAGCGCCTCGGCTTGGGCAAGCATGTTCGCCAGGAGCATTGCCTGATGGCGTCCGTGCGGGTTGAGCGAATGCACCGCGCCCAGAAAGTCGCACGGGATCCGGTGCGTTCCCTGATGGATGAGTTGGTAGAAGGAATGCTGCCCGTTGGTGCCCGGTTCGCCCCAGACCACCGGGCCGGTGGGGCATTCAACGAGCGTGCCGTCGAGCTGCACCCGTTTCCCGTTGCTCTCCATCGAGAGTTGCTGGAGATAGGCGGGGAAACGCTTCAAATACTGCTCGTACGGGAGCAAGGCCATCGTCTCGCAGCCGCACAGGCTCGTGTTCCAGACGGTGATCAGGCCATGGAGCGCGGGGAGATTCCGCTCCAGCGGCGTGGTGAGGAAGTGCTGGTCCATGGCCCGGAATCCACCGAGGAGCTCCCGGAACCTCTCCGGCCCAATGGCAAGCATCGTCGAGAGCCCGATGCTTGAGTCCATCGAGTAGCGTCCCCCCACCCAATCCCAGAAGCCGAACATATTGCCCGGGTCGATCCCGAACGCCGACACCTCGGCGGCATTGGTCGACACGGCCACGAAATGCTTCGCCACCGCGGCCACGTCGCCGCCGCAGCTTGCCAAGAGCCACGCCCGGGCGCTGCCGGCGTTGGTCATCGTCTCCTGCGTTGTGAACGTCTTCGAGGAGACGATGAAGAGGGTCGTGGAGGGGTCGAGGCCGGCGACGGCTTCGCTGAAATCGGTGCCATCGACGTTCGAGACGAAGCGGAAGACGAGGTCGTCGGTGGCATAGTGTCGGAGCGCTTCGTAGGCCATGACAGGCCCGAGGTCAGATCCACCGATCCCGATGTTCACGATCCCACGGATCCGCTTCCCCCTTTGGCCGGTCCAGCGGCCGTCGCGGACACGCTCGGCAAAGCTCGCCATCCTCCCGAGCACTTCCTGGACGCCGGCGGTGACGTCCAGGCCCTCAACGGCATAGGCGTCGCCTGGGGCGGAGCGAAGCGCAACGTGAAGCACCGCCCGGTCCTCGGTGCTGTTGATCCGCTCGCCTGCGAACATCCCCTCGATGCGGCGGCGGAGATTGACCTGCTCCGCGAGATCGAGGAGGAGCCGAAGCGACTCGCCGTCGAGCAACTGCTTGGAATAGTCGAAGTAGAGGCCACAGGCCTCGGCTGCCATTCGCTCGCCGCGGCCGGAGTCAGCCGCAAACAGAGACCGCAAAGCCTGGCTTGCCGGTAGGCCGCGGCACTTGGCTGCCAGGCCGGCCCAGGCGGGAAGATCACACAGCGACAGCTTCGGCACGGAAAGACTCCAAAACGCTGAAAACAATTGCGAAAACGACCGCGTTCATGCTACCAGGGGCGTAGGCACTGCACCGACTGGGCTGGAATCGGGGGTGGGAAACCGATCCAAAATCCCCTTTCGATCAAAAAAGACCCCAGAGAGGGCCCGCCGGGGCCTCCCCGGCGATCAACATGCCGCCTCGGTGTCGTTCCCGAGAGGGGGGTGGCGGGAGGGCGGGATCGCCGTAATTCAGCGTGAAAACAACGAAACAGAAGAAATCCCGACGGCCGCTTGACGCTCGCCAGGAAATCGCCTAACCTTCCCCCAGTCGTGCGGCCGATCTGACAGAGCCAGTTTTTGAACTGTGCGTTGGATCGGTTCCCGCCGAATGGCTCGTGATCTCCGGATCCCTGCCGCTGCCTGGTACGATTGTAGGTGAGGCTCTCACCCGCCAAGCAATCCGATGCCGCAGTGGTCGTGATAGGGTTCAGGAAGCTGATCATGGGTTGAGGCTCGTTTCGGATTCTTTGGCTGTATTGGCTATCGAGTCCGCGGCGAACCTCTGTCCATGGCAGTGACTGCCTGAGCAGGTCATGAGCCGGTCGTGATGACGTTGCCTCCATGCGTGGGGGTGGTGTTTTATTGCGGTCGGCTTGTTTCGTTCTTTGACAATTTGGTCGTGGTAATTGGCATCTTGAAAGAATGCCGGAAGGGCTCATCTACGGATGAGATTCCTGCGGCGTTCTCCCAAGGCAATTGCGTGCCGCGTTGGTTTCTGCTTTGGCAGTTCCGCGTGGTGACGCAGCGAGAAATACGTTACTACCCCGGGTGGTGTCGGCGCGCTTGCCGGCGAGGATCCGGGGTTGAGTAGGTGAAACGCGAACGTGTGGCCCGTGTTCCTTCTCTTTCTTGATTGGCTTCGGCTAGTCAGGTGATGGTTGGTCTGCGAGCACTCGATTCGGGTGGTCAAGCTACTAAGGGCGCATGGGGGATGTCTAGGCATCAGGAGGCTTTGAAGGGCGCGGAAGACTGCGATAAGCCCGGGGGAACCGTCAAACAGGTGATGATCCCGGGATTCCTGAACAGACCGTGTCTGAATACATAGGGCACGAGTAGCGAACGCGGAGAACTGAAACATCTCAGTATCCGCAGGAAAAGAAAGAAAAATCGATTTCCTCAGTAGCGGCGAGCGAAAGGGAAACAGCCCAAACCGAAGTGGTTTCCACCTCGGGGTTGTAGGGCCCTCCACCGGAGTTATCAAACAATCGGCTAGCAGAACGATCTGGAAAGGTCGGCCATAGAGGGTGACAGACCCGTATGCGAAAGCTTGTTGTCTCTGGAGGGTACCCTGAGTAGGTCGAGTCACGTGGAACCTCGACTGAATCCGCGGGGACCATCCCGCAAGGCTAAATACTCCCTGATGACCGATAGTGAACTAGTAGAGCGATCGAAAGATGAGAAGAACCCCTGTTAGGGGAGGAATGTGAACCTGAAACCATGTGCCTACAAGCGGTCGGAGCGCTATGGCGGGTAACCGCAATGCGTGACGGCGTGCCTTTTGCATAATGATCCGGCGAGTTACCGTCAGCGGCTCGGTT